>JBKOUJ010000091.1:0-16446 GCA_046723355.1 Actinomycetota bacterium
AGCTCCAGAAGGTCGCCGAGATCGTCCGGTGTCAGATCTTTGCGCACTCGGTGTTCAGCGGTTGGTGAAGGCGTTCCTGAACGCGACTTGCGAGGACGAGATATGCCTCATAACGGTGGTACCGAGGATGTTCGCGGTCGAACTCCGACGGCCGTTGCCGCACCGACGACTCCCCAATCACCTCGCCGTTCGTGAACTGATCGCGCGTCAGATCGAGTTCGATGCCGCCGCGAAGCCGGTTCCACATGTGCGACTCGACCCGCTCCCCATCGCGGAAGACGCCGGCCGCCAGGAGCTCGCCGCCGAAGATGTCTTGCACGACGAGCGAGGTTACGTCGCACTGCCCGCGCGACGGGTTCTCGGGCGCCCATTCGTCGTCCCTGTCCGCCGTGTCGCGGCCCCAGCTCGCTCTGATTGCGTCTTCGATTTGAGCGAGCGTATGCATCTTTAGCCCCGAGCGAGCGGAAGCTCGCTTCTCATCGGCGGACGCGCGTGCTCGACCTGGAGCGTCGTGTGCTGCAGGTGGAAACGCTCGGACAGCAACTCGGCGAGCGCGCGACGCGCCTCGTGGCAGTCGCCCTCGGGCCGCACGAGCACGTGCGCCGACAGCGCGAGGAACCCACTTCCGACCGTCCAGACGTGGAGATCGTGCACCTCGACCACGTCGGGGACTTCGAGCATCGCCTCGGCGACCTCCCTCGGCGGCATCTCGCCCGGCGAGACCTCGAGCAGGATTCGCGACGAGTCGCACAGGAGCGTCGCGCTCGACCAGAAGATCAGCCCCGCTACGGCAAGGCTGGCGAGCGGGTCGAAGCGGTCCCATCCCGTCGCGAGGATCAGGGCGCCGGCGAGCGCGGTGCCGGCGAAGGCGGCGACGTCGGTTGCGACGTGCAGGAAAGCGCCGCGGACATTGAGGCTCGTGCGGCTCGGCCGCTCGAGCAGCGTGGCGGCGCCGAGGTTGACGACGATGCCCGCGCCGGCAAGCACGAGTACGAGCCCGCCCTGGACATCGGTCGGCGAGACGAGGCGTCGCACGGCCTCGAAGACGATCCAGATCCCGACCAGCGCGAGGGTGATCCCGTTCGCAAGGGCGGCCAGGATCTCGACGCGGCGGAAGCCGAAGGTCCAGCTGCCGCCCGGCGGACGCTGCGCGACCGCCGCTGCGACAAGCGCGAGCGCCAGAGCAGCCGCATCGGTGAGCATGTGCCCCGCGTCCGCGAGCAGGGCGAGCGAGCCGGCGACGATGCCAACGACGAGCTCGGCGACCAGCAGGCCGAGGATCAGCGCGAGCGCCGCAGCGAGCGCCCGCCGGCCGGCGACTGCGTGGTCGTGATCGTGCCCGCTCATGGATCGATCGTAGCCCCGACCGCGGCCGCTCCGGCCCTCGGGACAGCAAACGCCTCGGCCCCCCGAGGCTACGATCGATGATTGACAACGACCGGCCCCAGACGGAGGAGATCGGATGAACGACAACCCGAAGTGGCAGGTCGCGCGCCTCGACGAAATCGAGCGGCGCGGCAGAGATATCCCGGTGCGCGAACACCTCGGGATCCACGCATTCGGAATCAACGCCTACACGCCCGGCGAGGACGGCACGCTGATCAGCGATCACGCCGAGTCCGGGTCGGGCCAGGAGGAGCTGTACATCGTGCTCGACGGGACGGCGACCTTCGAAGTCGACGGCAAGACGGTCGACGCGCCTGCAGGGACATTCGTGTTCGTCCCGCCGGAGTCGCAGCGGAAGGCGACCGGGAACGGAACCGTCCTCGCCGTCGGCGCGACACCCGGCGAGGCTTACCAGGCGATTGACTGGGGTGAGGCTTGGCCGTTCCACAGGGAGTCGATGAGCGCCTACGGCGAGCAGCGCTACGCGGACGCGCTCGAAGCGGTCCGCCGGGGCCTCGAGCGCACACCGGACCACCCGGCGCTTCTCTACAACTCCGCGTGCTTCGCATCGCTCGCGGGCGAAACCACAGACGAGACGTTCAGCCACCTCAAGCGGTCCGTCGAACTGTTCCCCCCGTTCCGCAAGCAAGCACCCCGGGACGACGACTTCGCCGCCGTCCGCGGCGACCCTCGGTTCGAGGAGGCCCTGCGCTGAGCGGCGCAACAAGTGTGGTTTGCGGAGGGCCGTCGCGGCGGCCCTCCGCTACGAGCCGCTGAGAGCCTTCGCCGTAGCTTCGGCCGGCACGGCGCCTTCAAGGCGCAGCTCGGTGTCCGCCTGTTCGCTGACGATCGAGTCGTGCGTGGCGCAGACGACTGCAGCTCCCGTCTCCGCGGCGAGCGCGGCGAGCAGATTCGTGACCGCGAGCGCGTTCGATTGGTCGAGGCGCGCCGTCGGCTCGTCGGCGAGCAGAAGCATCGGCTTCGCGGCGAGCGCCCGCGCGATGTCGACCCGGGTCTGCTCGCCCGCCGACAGGCGCGAGACGCGCTGCGTGGCGCGTCTCGCGAGGCCAACCGCCTCGAGCTCGTCGTCGGGATTGCCGTCCTCGCGCCCGCGCAGCGCGAGCGCGAGCTCGAGATTCTCGCGGGCGCTCAGGAACGCGACGAGGCCCGCCTCCTGGCGCACGACGGCGACGTGCCGGCGCCGGAAATCCGCGCGGGCCTCGGCGCTGAGCGTGTCCACCTCGGTGCCGAGCACCTGGACCGCGCCGGCATCGGGCAGCTCGAGGCCGGCGAGAACGTGGAGAAGCGTCGTCTTGCCCGAGCCCGACGGGCCAGTGACTGCGTGCAACCGTCCGCCGTCGAACGTCGCGTCGAGCCCAGAGAAGACGGCCGTGCCGGCGAACGACTTCGCGAGCCCGGAGGCGACGGCGACCGGCTCGCCGGCGCCGGCTTTCACACGGCGACGGCTCGGAGCCTCCATCAGAGGCCGCGCGCGTTCGCCGGCCGGCGAGACGACCACGGCCCCGTCGGCGACCTTCGCGGTCGCGCGCCCGGCGATACCCGCACGCGCGAGCAGCTCCTCCGGGATGCGCAGCCAGCCTCCGCGGCCGACGACGATCGTCTCATCTAGCGCGTGCCGTCCCGCTTCCTCGCTGACGCGACCGTCGCGGATCGAGATCGCGCGGTCAGCGATCTGGGCCGAGTTCGGGTCGTGGCTGACGATGACGGTCGTGCAGTCGAGCTCGCGCGCGAGCTCCGCGATCAGCCGGTAGACGACCGCGGCGTTGGCGGCGTCGAGCTCGCCCGTCGGCTCGTCCGCGAGCAGGAGGCGCGGCCGGTGGGCGAGCGCCGCGCACACGGCGACGCGCTGCTGCTCGCCGCCCGAGAGCTCGGCCGGGTGCGCGTCGGCGCGGTCTTCGAGACCTACGCGGCCGAGCAGGTCGACCGCCTGTGCTCGCCGCGCGCGACCCCGCACCCCGGCGAGGCCGAGCTGGAGCGCGACGAGCTCGCCCGCGGTCAGCTCCGGCGCGAGCGACCGCACGTAGTGCTGGTCGACGTAACCGACCATTTCCGCCCGGTATGCGTCGAGCCGCCGGCCGGGGAGGCGCGCGAGATCGGTTCCGAAGACGCGGACCGAACCCGCGGATGGCCTGTCGAGGCCGGCGAGCAGCCGCAGCAGGGTGGTCTTGCCCGATCCGCTCGGGCCGAGCACGACGACGACCTGGCCCTGCTCGACCCGGAGCGACAGTCCCTGCAGCGCGGCAGCGTCCCCCTCTGGCGTCGAGTAGACGCGGAAGGCGTCCTGGACCTCGACCGCGCTCATCGGAACGTTCTCCGAGTCGCAAGAGAAACGAGTCCTGCGGCACACAAGAGGTATGCGGCAAGCCCCGCGAGCACGAGCGGCCAGTCGATGCTGAGCACGAGCGGCGGCTCCGGCAGCCGTCCGTTGGCCGTGACGAGCACGACCGCGACGACGAGAACGCTGAGCACTGCGGCGAGCGCGATTCCGCCCGTCACGCCGAGCGTGAGCACACCGCCGGCGCGCAGCCGCACGTGGCGCCGCAGCGCGGACGGCCGCGCGCCCTGAGCCGACAGGTCGAACAGCTCGCCGCGCTCGTCACGCAGGTCGGTCGTGACGGCGACCGCGAGCCCGGCAAGCCCGAGCGCGAAGCCGACGATCGCGACCCCCGCCAACGTCCAGAGGACGGCGCGCGCCAGTGGGTCGTCGTGGAGGCTGGCCTCGACGCGGCTCTGGTAGCTGACGTCCGCGCCGTGGAGCTGGGCACCAGGCAGGCTCCCCGAGACGCCGTCGAGCCACAGCTCTTCCGCGACGGCGGACCCCGGCGCGAGCGAGTTCAGCGCAGTCGCAAGCGCCTGCTCGTCCGTCACGACGAAGCCGCTGTAAAGCGTTGGGAACCTGCGCGCGACGCGCGCGACGCGGACGACGAGCGTCTGGTCGCCGACGTGGATCGGCAATAGCCCGCCGGCGCCCGCCTGGTCGGCAACGCCCGGCGAGGCGATCACGGCGACGCGCTTCTCGTCGGTCCGCTGCCGCGGCCGGAACTGCGGGCTGTTCGCGTTCGTGACGAAGTACGTCAGCCGGCGGCCAGAGCCGCCGATGCCGTCGGTCCCGATCCAGTCGCCGAAGCTTCGCTCGAGCACGCGCGTGCCCGACGGCCCGCGGGCACCCAGCGACTCGACGACGAGCGTGCCTGCGGCCGGGCGCGCGTTGTGCGCCTCGGCCTGCGACGGCCCGAAGCCGAAGCCGACGAGCAGCCCACCGCGTGCCGGGCGTGGGATGTGCCCCACGAGGAGCGGCGGCGTGTGGCTGAGCTCGAACGACTCGAACCTTCCCGACGGCGTGGCGATGCTGGCGACGATCCTCAGCGGGAAGCCGCGCTGCCGCACGCGGAGGCGGAGCTGGTTGGCATCGGCAGGAAGCCGGATGCCGCTCAGGGCCGCGTTGCCGAGATCGACCGCCGATGCAAGCTGCGCCGGGCCGGCCGACGCGAAGTCGCTCCGCCAGAACGGCGGGTTGCGGATCGCCGACGAAGGCACGCCGAGCACGGTGATGTTGCGGGTGCCGTTGCCGGCGCCGACCTGCGCGTCGACCCTCAGGACGGGAATCTGCCGACTCGAGTCGCGCCGCAAAGCCGCGACGCGACGCGGGTCCGTGAGCGGCATCCCGAGACTCGACGCCTGCTTCAGCACGGCGTCGGCCGGCGTTGCAAAGCGCGCTTGGTCGGACTGCGAGCGCATCAGCGTCGAGCGGTAGCCGAGCGAGAAGGCCGCCAGCCCGATGCTGACAAGCAGGAACGCTGCGGCGGCGCCCGCGTAGCCGGAATCGCGAGCGAGCGAGAGCGCCGCGAGCCGTCCCCACACCGAGAACCGGCGCGCGCCGCGCTCGAGCAGCCGAACGACGGGCCCGAGCAGCCGGACCGCGAGGACCGCGGCGACAAAGGCGATCAGGGCGGGCAGCAGGAAGAGCAACACGCCCGTCCCGCCCTCGTTGGCGAGCTCGTTCGCGTCGGCGGAGCCACGGGCTAGCGCGAGTGCGATTGCCGCGAGAGCACCGACGGCGGCGAGGTCGAGCGGCGAGACCGTGAACCGCGAGACCTGGACGACCGGCGCATGGAGCGCGAGCAGCAGCACCACCGCAGCCGCAGCGGCCAGCGCGAGCGCTGACCAGACCCCTGTGGCGGAGACGACGGAGTGCGCGAGCACGCCTCCGACAGGGGCGCTCGCGTTGCCGGCAATCAAGGCGCCGACGCCGCTGCCGATCCCCCAGCCGAGCAGCGTTGCCAGACCTCCAACGACCACGGCCTCGGCGACGGCGAGCAGGACGATCTGCCACCGCCGCGCCCCGAACCGCGCGAGGCGCGCACGGGTCAGCGCCGCCTCGGTCCGGCCGCCGGCCGCGACGAGAACGACGAAGGCAAGAAGCAGAGCCGCCGCCTGCCCGCCGACGAGGAGCAGCCGCCGCGACGTGACGCGGTTCGCCGAGACCGCAGGAGCGAGATATGCGACCGGGTCCGCGACGTCGAAGTAGATCGACCGCGCCGCCAGCGTCGAGCGCGCCTGATCGATCCGCCGCGAAAGATCGTCGAGCGCCCAGGGGTGCACATCGCGGCTTCGAAGCGGAAAGATCCAGGCGTAGCTGCGCCAGATCGGGTTCAGCAGCGGGATCCCGCTCGCCCGGGCGACGTCACCGGTCAGTAGGAACGGCGGTCGCTTCGACTCCGGAATGAACCCGGTGATGTCCTCGGCGGCGCGGCCGTAGGGCGCGAGCTGCAGGAACGGCACCTTCGAAACGAGCTCGGCGTACCCGACGCGGACGAGGTGCAGGCCCGCCGCGCGCGGGATCGGCCCGCTGCCGCCGACTTGCACGACTTCGCAGCGCGACGGCTCGCAGACGCGCGGTAGGCGGCCCGAGCGCAGTCGGACCCAGCGGCTGAGGTTGTCCGCGGCGCCGAGGTTGAACCCGTGGCCCGAGACGTCGGTCTGCCGGTAGATGACGCTGCGAATCGGCCGGTCCGAGCCGATCCCGTGAAATGTCCGGCGAACGCTCGCGTCGAGCCTCCGGAAACCGGTCTGCCCGACCGCGCTGCCGAACCACGAGCCCCGGACGACCCGCTGATCGGCGGGCAGCCGGTGCAGCGCCCGCGCAAGGCTCTGATCCTGCGCGACCTCGCCGGCGCCCAGAACGGCCGCGAGCGCCGCCGCGCCGGCAGCGATCCCGAGCGCGGCGAGCAGCACACGCGGCAGCCGGCGCCATAGCCTCGCCCCCGCGAGGGAGAAAACGAAGGAAAATCGCCGAAAGCTTCTCACCAGGCCACAAGCATGCCTGGCGCCTCTTGGGTTTAGGGTTGGCGGGAGGTCGATGTCCGAAGGCGCGGTCGAAGCCGTCGAGACGCGGGCCCGCGACACGCGCGGGGTCTGGCCGGGGTTGGCGATCGTCGCCGGGGCGGCTGTCTTCATCGCCGTCCTCTCGCGGCCGGCGCTCGACGGCACCTGGGAGAACCACGCAGCGCACTTCTGGATTGTTTTGATCGCAGCGGCGCTGAACGTCGCGCTGGGGTACGCGGTCGGAGTCGCCGCGAGCCGCCGGCGCGACACGCGACTCTTCCTCGTCGCGCTCGCGTTCGTGTCCGCCGCCGGTTTCCTTGGCCTTCACGCGCTCGCCACACCCGGCGTGCTGATCGGCAAGAACGCGGGCTTCGAGCTCGCGACCCCGGTCGGGCTCGCGCTCGCGGGAGCGTTCGCGGCCGCCTCGGGTCTGCCGCTCCGGCCGGCGGCAGCGCAGCGCGTCCTGCGTTGGTCTCGCCCGCTCGCCGTCGCGCTCGGTGTGGTGATGGCGGCCTGGGCCGCGTTCTCGCTCGCCGCGGTCGGCCCGCTCTCGCACCTGCTCCTGGGCGAGCAGCTGGACGGCTGGCAGATCACGCTGGCCGCCGTCGGCGTCGTCCTCTACGCCGCCGCGGCGTTCGGCTACTTCAGGCTCTACCGGAGCCGCCACTCCGGCTTTCTGCTCGTCGTCGCGCTGGCCTTCGGCCTGCTCGCCGAGGCGATGCTCGTGATCGCCTGGGCTCGCAACTGGCATGTCTCCTGGTGGGAGTGGCATCTCCTGATGGTCGGCGCGTTCCTGGCGATCGCGGCGAGCGCGCGGGCCGAGTGGCATGAAGAACGGTGGAGCCCGCTCTACCTCGACGAGACGCTGGCCGGCTCGCGCGAGGTCAGCATCATGTTCGCCGACCTACAGGGCTTCACGAAGTTCGCCGAGAGGACGAGCCCGGGAGAGGTGGCGAAGATGCTCAACGGCTACTTCGCGACGCTGGTACCGCTCCTCGAACGCGCAGGCGGCACGATCCACCAGATCATCGGCGACGCGGTGATGGTGATCTGGAACCAGCGTGGCGACCGGCCCGACCACTCGGCCGCCGCGGCGCGCGCGGCGCTCGGCTTCCAGGAGGCCGCCGCGAGGCTCGCCGACGACCATCCCGGGTGGCCGCGCTTCCGCGTCGGCGTCAACAGCGGCGAGGTCCTCGCCGGCATCGTCGGCGGACCGACCGGCCATCGCAAGCACGGGGTCGTCGGCGACACGGTCAACCTGGCTGCGCGCCTGGAGGCGCAGGCGGAGGCCGGGCAGGTGGTGGTCGGGTCAGGAACGGCGAGCGCGCTGCCAGACGGGGCGGTGCTGGAGCGGCTGCCGCCGCTGGCCGTGAAGGGGAAGTCCGAGCCGGTCGAGGCGTTCGTCCTGCGCTCTCTGCGCGCACACTGACTTTCGTTGGCTCGCTGTAGGCCTACCAATCTAAGAGCCGAGCGCGCGCGTAGAGAGGTACATGAACCCGATCAGCGTGCCTCTCGTACTGGCGAAGGCGCTCCTGGATCTCGGCCTTGGAACCGCGGCGGCGTTGAGTTTCGCTCGAACGGGAAGACCGCCCGGTGAGCGTCGGACTGTCCCTGCGGTCGGTTCAGCAGCGCGCCGCGAGAGGCCGGCGGCCATTTCCCCCGACGGCCCAGGCGACTCCGCCTGGGCGTGCCACAACCGCGCTGAGCGAAAAGCCTGGCGGGCTTGGGACGACCGACCAACGCTTGCCGTCGAAGCGCTCGATCAGCGTGTGCTGATCGGGCTGTAATCCGCGGTCGCCGACCGCCCAAGCTCGTCCGGCGACGGCGGCAACGCCGGAGAGCAAGGAGCGTTTGCGGAGCGCAGGGGTAGCGCTGAGCGACCATCGGCGCCCGTCCCAATGCAGCGTCAGGGCGTGATCTCCCTTGCCACCGAACCCGCCCGCCAGGTAAGCGCCCCACGAACCGACCGCCCACACGTCATCGCGGCGGCTGCCCGAGACCGAGAAAAGGAAGTCGTTGGTCACGCCCCCGGAGGTCACGTTGGGGCTGGGCACGATCGTCCAGCGCCGCCCGTCCCAGTGTTCGATCAAGGTGCGGGACGCCTTGGCCGGAACGGCGATGATCGAGTTGCCGGCCGCCCAGACGTCGGTCGGGGAGATGGCGGTGACAGCTTCGAGGATCGCGTCGCGTCCCTGGCCGCGCGCGACGGGCGGGCTCGGGCTTGCGACGATCGTCCACTTCTTGCCGTTCCAATGCTCGATGAGCGTCCCGAAGCCCGGGCCTCGCTTGCGCGTGCCGACGGCCCATGCATCCTGCGGCGTGCGCGCGACGACCGCGTGGACGATGCCGCCGGACAGAGGCGCCGGCATCACTCGCCACCGCTCGCCGTCCCAGTGCTCGATCAGCTGGCTGAGGTTTCTCCCCACTCCAACCGCCCACATGTCCCGTGACCCTGATGCAGACACGGACTCCAGAGACGCGGCACGAGGAATCGGGGCGTGCGCGAGGCTCCAGCGCCGGCCGTTCCAGTGCTCCATGAAGGCCCCCTGCTGACCGCCCTCACGACCAGTGAAGTAGTCGCCGACGGCCCACGCCTCCCGAGGCGATACAACGTCAATGGAGTTGAAGCGGTCGTACAGGATGGGATGGGGATCAGCGCTTCGGACGGTTCGCCAGACGCAGGGCCGCCGCGACGTGGCGGTGTCGGCCTCGGTGGTCGCGGCGGCCGTCAGGAATGCAGCGACACCGAAACCGATCGCGAGAATGGCCGCGGTCCGCCGCAACCTGCACGCATGCCTCGACGTGGTTAGCACCACCACGAGTTACGCGCGGCACGGGCGATGCGGTCCTCGCACGCGCTGCCTTTGTCTCAGAGATCCAGTGCCCAGTTGTCGATCTGACTCGCTGCTCCCGCAACCAACCCCGCTCAGCGCCAGAATGGCCAACGGGACGAGCCGAGCATCCTCATGTGGGAGCAATCGATACCCGCCAAGCCGGGAACACATCATTGAGACTCTTCCCGTCCAGATGCCTGCCGTGATCAAGCCACGCCTGAAAGACCGTGTAGCGCTGGTGACCGGTGCGAGCCGGGGTGGCGGCAAGGGCATCGCGCTCGTCCTAGGCGAGGAGGGTGCGGTCGTCTATGTCACCGGCCGGTCCGTCCGGGGAGAGCCGACGACGCTCGGAAGGCCTGGGACGATCGACGACACCGCCGAGGAGCTGACCGCACGCGGGGGCACGGGCATCGCCGTTCGTTGCGATCACACGGACGACTCGCAGGTCGAGTCGCTCTTCGAGCGGATCCGGAGCGAGCACGGGCACGTCGACCTGCTCGTCAACAACGCGTGGAGCGGCTATGAGCTCCCGCTCTACTACGAGACGCCGTTCTGGGAAATGCAGTGGCGCCACTGGGACCTGATGTTCCAGGGAGGCCTCCGTGCTGCAGCGTTTGCCTCGATGCTGGCGGCCCCGCCGATGATCGAGGCAGGCCGCGGGCTGATCGTGAACATCACCTGGGTACTGGACCGTCCGCACGGGGTCACGTTCTACGAGGTCGTGAAGAACGCGACGAACAAGCTGACCGAGCAGATGGCCGACGATCTCCGGCCACACGGCGTCGCCTGTGTCGCCGTCTCGCCGGGCTTCATGCGGCTCGAGCGGATGGACCTGAGCCCGGAGACGGCCGCAAAGGCCGAGTCGCCGGAGTTTCCGGGACGCGCGATCGCTGCGATCGCTGCCGACCCGAACGTGCTCGAGAAGTCCGGCTCCGTCTTCACCACGCCCGCTCTGGCCCGCGAGTACGGCTTCACCGATATCGACGGAAAGCAGCAGTCGGCGTTCTGGGACGAACACTGGGCGACCTAGATGACCGGCAGGAGCAGATCGATCACGTCGCTCCGCCGGTAGAACTCGATTTCGGGACGACTCGGATCCCGGTCGGGTCGTGCGGCCAGCCTCTTGAAGGCCGGCGCGATGAGCTGGTACACGGCCGGCGGGTCGCCACTGAGGCGAACGCGCGCATAACGGCCGCCGGGAATAGTCCCGATCTCCAGTCCGTGCTCTGCCGGATCGTCGTCTTCCCGCATTTGAACGCACACCCTGTACTCGCCGCTCGCTTTGTCGACCACGCCGTAGAACTTGCGTCCGCGTAGCGAGCCCAGGGCTGCTTCCGCCTCCGCCCATCCGCGAGAGATCGCGGCTTGGTCGTCAGACACACGCTTGAACATCACGGGCACTTGATCGCGCTGGACCACGCTTGCGTGCTCAGCCTCGGCCACGCCGCGAGACTATCGGCCTAGAAGACCCACCACCCGTTTCTGAGATGGACGACGAAGCGGACGTCCTTCGTGCAACAAACAGGCGACTCGGTGTCCGTGAAGATCACCGCCCACGACGCCTGCGCAGTGTGGATGCTGCATCGACGCGCGGCTACTCGCCTGAGCGTCGGCTGGGCCGGGAGGATGGGCGCCGTGTCCAGCTCCACGACTGCGAGAACGGGGTAATTCGCGACCGCCCGCCTGATTGCGTGACCCTGGTAATGCGCGATCACGTGGTCGATCGCGACTTGTCGGGCGACCGCGACCACGCTGTCGAGCGACGTCGGCCGGACGTCGTAGCCGGTGAACCGGCCGGGACAACCATGCGTTATCTGCTCTGGCCGCGAAGACGAATCCGCTCGCGCTGCGGCCAGAAACAGGGCGACCGTCCCGCACAAGAGCGGAACGGCGATCAATCGACTGCGGGCCATCTGCCCTCATTTACCCGAAACGGTCAAGATGCAGCTGTGGCTGCTGTGAGCACCGACGTGGTGACGCGCGACCAGGTCGTCTGGGGCTTCGGACCGGAGATGGAGCCAGTGCTGGAGGTCGAGCCCGGGGCCGTCGTGACCTTCGAGACGAACGACTGCTTCACCGGCCAGATCCAGAGCGAGAGCGACCTCGTGACGGAAATCGACTTCGAGCGCGTGAACGGGGCCACGGGCCCGGTGGCGGTCCGCGGCGCAGAGCCGGGTGACTCGCTGATCGTCGAGATCCTCGAGGTGAAGCCGGTCGCCGGCGGCGTTGCGACGATCATCCCCGGGTTCGGCCAACTGATCGGCCAGGTGCGCTCGCCGGTGACCCAGATGTTCCAGGTCGAGGGCGACACCGTGCGGATGACCGACCGGATCTCGTTCCCGCTGAGACCGATGGTCGGCGTCGTCGGCGTTGCGACCGACGGCGAGACGATCTCGAACGCGTTCGCCGGACGGCACGGCGGCAACCTCGACAACCACCTACACGGGCCGGGTTCGCGGATCTATTTCCCGGTGCGCCAGCCCGGCGGGATGTTCGCAGTCGGCGACATGCACGCGGCGATGGGCGACGGGGAGATCTGCGGCACGGGCGTCGAGATCGCCGGAGAGGTGACAGCGCGGTTCGGCCTCCTCAAAGGCAAGCACGCGACCTGGCCCGTGACCGAGCTCGAATCCAGCTGGGTCGCCCACGGCACAGCGGGCGGCGACGTCCGCGAGGCGATTCAGGAGGCCTGCGAAGAAGCCGCCCGCCTGCTCGTCGACCAGTGGGCCTTCACGCCCGAGGAGGCGTACGTGTTCCTCTCGGTCGCGTGCGACGTGAACATCTGCCAGGCCTGCCACCCGTCGCCGTTCAGCACGATCGCTCGCGTTTCGATCCCAAAGGTCGACGCCACGCCGCGGCCGCTTGCGTAGCGACGCGCTGGGTTCTCAGCGACCGGAGCGGCGCTCTGTCGCGAGGAGGTTGCCGTTCACGTCAAGCGCCTCGATCGCAACGACCGTCGGGAACGGACCAGGCGCTGCTGAAGCGAACAGGTTCTCGCTTACCGGTGCCGAGACGACGGGGTTGCCGGAGGAGTCGACGCCGCGGACGGTGGCCACGCCGTCCGCGGCGAAGCCCGCGAACTGCACCAGCGGCGGGAAGACCATCACCGGCCGCATCCGACGGGCTCCGGCTCCGCGGCAACGGACGCCGAGGCCCGCCTAGACGTTCGTCGCGCTCGAGTCTCCGACGCTGGTTGGCCAGCGTCTTACGCGCCACCGCGTACAACCAGGGCAGCGGCTCAGCCGGCACCCGGTCAAGCCTGCGCCAGCAGACGAGGAACGTCTCCGACACAACGTCGTCGACGACCGACTCGGGAGCTCTCCGACGCACGAACGCCCGCACGGCCTCGCGATGTTCGTTGTAGATCTGCTCGAACCGGTCCATCTCACTCTCTTTATGTCAAGACCATCCCTGTGGTTACAGGAATGCTGAGGATCAGCGCGCGAGGTAGCCACCGTCGACCGGCAGGATCGCGCCCGTGATGAACGACGCTTGGTCGGAAGCGAGAAAGGCGATCGCCTGGCCGACTTCCTCAGGCTCGCCCAGTCGGCCCATGGGGTGCATCCGCTCGATCTCCTCGATGTACTCACTTCCGCCAGGCTCGTCCGGCAAGCTTAGTACGCGCTCCGTCTTGATCGTTCCGGGCGCGACGGCATTAACGCGGATGCCCTTATCAGCCCATTCGACCGCCAGATGCTTTGCGAGCCCGGTGGCGGCGAACTTCGCGGGCCCGTAGGTCGATTGTCTTTTCTGCCGGCTACTCCCGAGATCGAGGAGAGGCAGACGATCGAGCCGCCGCCGGTCTTCAGCATCTCCTCGATCGCGTACTTGCAGCTGAGAAACATGCCGCGCCCGTCAACGGCCATGACCTCGTCCCAGTCCGCCGGGCCGGCCTCGACGATCGTCCGCAGAGGGATGATGCCCGCGTTCGCCACCAGGATGTCGAGCCGTCCGTAGCGGTCGACGGCCGCCTCGATCATTCTCTTCGCGTCTCCGGGTTTCGAGACGTCACCGACCACAGCCGCGAACTCAGCGCCCGTAGATTCCAGGCGGTCGCGGAGACGGTTGAGCCCCTCGCCGTCGATGTCGCCCGCCACGATCCTCGCCCCCTCCAATGCGAACAGTTCCGCCGTGGCCCGGCCGATGCCCTTAGCGGCACCGGTGATAACGGCTGACCTTCCGAGCAACCGGCGCGAACTCACAGTTCGGTCAGCTTCGGATGGCGCGTCGCGGCTCATTGTCGAGGAAACGTTCGTCGCCGCGGCCGACCTGCGCGGCCGCGGCACACAACCGCGTCAAAGTACGAAACCGGCGGAAATCGTCATGGCCGCGAAGCGGCCGGATTTCCGACGGTGACCTCGGCGAAGAGATCCGCAACTTCGCCCTGCTGGTACGGCCGGAACCACTCGCGCGCGAAGAGCTCACCGGGGATCATCAACACCTCGCCGGGCTCAGCGGCGATCACCGTGCTGTTGCGCTCGGCCCGGCGCACGACGCCGGTGACGCCGATCGGAATCCACGAGTGCTCCTCGACGTCCCGGTAGCCGCCGAGCCGCTCGATCCGCAGGCTGCACCCGACGGGGACGTATACGAACGCCGGGGGCGAACCCGCCTCCACCAACACCTCGCCCTCGACGACTGGGACGCGCCGAACGTCCTCGAACGCCTTGCGGCGGTCCATCCCGGTGATTCGCATGCCGTGGGCCCCGAGCGCCTCACAGATCTCGCGTGCCTCGTCGCTGTCGGCGGGAATTGAGATCCCCTGGAGATACCGGGTCCGCTCGGCGGGGGACGTGTTCTCGAGATCGGCGACCACGGAGGCCCGCGCCCAAAGCAATGGGTCGAGGCGGCCAAGAGCCGCCGCAACCGTCTCTGCGAACGCCGGCTCGTCGGTTGGGCGCTCCAGCTCGACCCGCATCGAGCCGGCGACACGTGTCGGAGCGGGTAGGTCATGCGACGGACGCCGGACGTCGAACGCCCCCAGCACATCCGCACCGATGTCGGCTACGACCCGTGTGGTCGCGTCGCACGCGGCCGAGGCAGCCGCGGGGGAACTGAACCGGCCACGATGAAACGAGATGCGCAGATTCCCTTTCGGCGTCACTTCCGCCTTCCGGATGTTGGCCTCGCCGGCGCTGAGCGGGTTGTCGACGCGGAGTAGGAGCAGCCGCTCGCCGTCGGCCGTACGAAGCGAAAAGACGGCCTCACCGGTCTCGACGTCGATGAAGACCTCGTAGCCCGCGGCGGTTCGCAACGTGGTCCCGCGCTGGCGCAGCGCATCGGCCGCGCGAACGAGCCGAACCGCGTCTACGGCGTCCTCCGCAAGCGCCCTATGTGCGGGATGAGGCGAGTCGAGCCAGGCATACGCCTCGAGAGCAGGATTGCCGTACCAGCGCGCATTCGAGCAGAGCTCGCGCGGCAGGTCGCCGTCCACTTCGAGGCCGGCACCGTTACGGCGATGATCGTCGAGCCCGATCAGGACTGCGCGCTGCAACGCCCTGCGGAAACCCGCATAGTCGGCGTAGAGAGAGGACTGCACCGTCGACTTGCTGTGACCGACGGCGAGGGAGATCAGCTCACGAAGAACGACGTCGTTCGCGACACGGAAGGGCGCGACGGCGTTCACTGCGGCGATCCGCGAGACGACCGGGTCACCGCATGCCAGGAGCTGGGCGATCACGTCGTCCATCGCACCGGAGAACGGAATCTGCGCCGCATGGAGCGCGTGGATCCGCCGACCTTCCGGTGTCGGATCATGCATCCCGGCGTCGTGGATGTACGCAATCAGGACCGCGAGCCCGACGACGAAGTCCTGCCGATCGGCCGGCCGGGGCGGAAAGAGAGTGCCGTCGGCGGTGGGCGCGAGCTCGACGACGCCCGCGGCGACGTCGCGCACGTGGACGATCCCGTGATCCGCGAAGAGCGCCGGGTGCAAGCCGAGCGTCGAGATGACCCAGCCGTCGGCCGAGACCGCCTCGAGGGTGGAGACCTCCTCGACAGGGCGCCAGAACCTCTCCTCGAGTATCGATCTGAGGTCTCTCGAGAGGCAGCGGTCGACCGCAGCGGACTCGACCGAATTGGACGGGACAACGTCCGCCATCGATCCAGTGTAGGCATGCGGCGCCTTGGTTTCACCGTCGATCCTGAGTACGTTCCAGGGCCATGGCGGACGTCGGGTCGTCGTCGGCGGGCTCGCTCGGACTCGTCGAGCGCGTCGCGGCACTCCACCGCGTCCAGATGTTCGCCGGCATTCCCGGGCGAGTTCTGGCGGCCGTGGCGGAAGCTGCCGTTGAGGAGCGCGCGACCGAGGGAGACGTGTTGATGGAAGAGGGGGCCGTCGAGGCGCACCTCTACGCCATCGTCGAGGGTCGCGTGCGGGTGCACCGCGGCGGCCGCGCCCTGGGCGAGCTCGGTCCCGGAGACACCGTGGGCGAACTGGCCGTCCTGGCGCCCGCGCCGCGATCGGCCTCGGTGACGGCTCTGGAGCCGACGCTCGTACTGCGGGTCGATCAGCCGGTCTTCGACGAGCTCCTCGTCGAGTGGCCCGAGCTCGCACATGGGGTGATCGAGGAGCTCGTGTCACGCCTGCGCGCAAGGACAGAACTCGACGAACAGACGCCGTGAGCGCCTCGCCTGTGCACGCCGTGATCCCTCTGCTGACCGCGCAGGCGCTCGCCTTCGGAGTGATGCTCGGGCTCCTGGTCGTCCCCGCGAACGCGCTCTTCCTGGACGCATACGGATCGAAGTGGCTGCCCGCTACCTACATCGCGATCGCCGTCTTCGGCACCGCCGCGTCGGCGCTCATCGCGTGGGCGGCCCGCCGAATGCGGCTCGTTCAGGTCGCGACCGCGAGCCTCGCGACACTCGCCGTCCTGTACGC
>JBKOUJ010000163.1:0-3057 GCA_046723355.1 Actinomycetota bacterium
CTGGCCGAGCGCCGTCAACCGCGTTCCCTCGAGCGGGTCGACCGCGACGTCGACCTGGGGACCGGTTCCGTCCCCGATCTGCTCGCCGTTGTAGAGCATCGGCGCGGCGTCCTTCTCCCCCTCGCCGATCACGACGATGCCATCCATCGAGACCGAGTCGAGCATCGCCCGCATCGCGTCGACGGCGGCTTGGTCGGCGGCCTCCTTGTCTCCGCGGCCGACCCAGCGGCCTGCGCCCATCGCGGCCGACTCGGTGACGCGGACGAGCTCGAGCGCCAGGTTCCGATCGGGCCGAACGGGCGCGCCCGGCCTGCCGCTCTGCTCTTGCGCGACGGCCATGCGCGGATTCTTACATCCGCTCGGGGGCTTCCACTCCCACGAGATCGAGGGCCCGCGCGATCACGCACTGCGTCCCGCGGACGAGCGCGAGTCGGAAAGCCTGCTGCTCGGTCTCGAGCACCCGGTGCTCGGTGTAGAAGCGGTGGAAGTCGTCGGCGACGCGGATCGCGTAGACCGGGATCGCCTGCGGGCCGCGCCGCTCCGCCGCCTCGGCCGCGAGCGCCGGAAACTCGGTGAGCCGCTTGATCAGGTCGCGCTCCTCGGGCGCGAGCGGCGCCGCAGGCGACGCGGAGACCAAGGCCCCGCCCGCGTTGCGCAGGATCCCGGCGATCCGGGCGTGCGCGTACTGGACGTAGTAGACCGGGTTCTTCTGGGTTCGCTCGGCCGCGAGGTCGACGTCGATCTCGATCGTCTGATCGGGCCCTCGGTTGACGAGGTACCAACGCGCGGCGTCGACGCCGACTTCGTCCATGAAGTCCTCGAGGAAGACGACGTCGCCGCGCCGCTTGGAAATCTTGCGCTGCTCGCCGCCGCTCGTCAGGTGGACGAGCTGGTAGATGAGCACCTCGACGCGCTCGGGGTCGTAGCCGAGCATGCGGGCAACCGCCGCGTACCAGTTGCGCGTGCCGTGGTGGTCGGCGCCGAGCACGTAGATCGCGCGGTCGAAGCCGCGCTCCAGCTTGTCGACGAGGTAGACGACGTCAGCGGCGCGGTAGGTCGGGCCGCCGCCGAGCTCGGGCGAACGGATCAGGACGCGATCGTCGTCGTCGCCGTACTCGGACGAGCGAGCCCAGACTGCGCCGTCCTTCTCATACGTATCGAGTCGCGGCAGGTACTCACCCAACCGGCCCTCGAGCTCGCTCTGCTTTGCCCAGGAGTCGAAGTGCACACGGAAGCGGTCGAGCGTTTGCTCGATCTGCTCGAGCATGCGCGGCACCGGATCGACCGGGATCGCCGCCAGCTCGTCGACGTACGCGCCGCGGTAACCGTCCTCAGGCGGCTCCTCTCCGCGCCGCCTCGCCTCGACGGAGGCCCGGAACTTGTCCATCTGGCCGCCGGAGTCGTTGTAGTAGTACTCGCGCTCGACCTGGTGCCCGGCGAACTCCAGGAGGCGGGCTACCGAGTCGCCGACGGCGCCGTTCCGCCCGTGCGCAACCGTGATCGGCCCGGTCGGGTTCGCCGAGACCATCTCGACCTGGACGCGCTCCGGCCGCTCGCGCTCTTCGGCGCCGAAATCGCGGCCGCGCTCGACGATCGCCGCGAGCGCGTCGCCGAGCCAGGCGTCCGTCAGCCAGAGGTTGACGAAGCCCGGGCCGGCGACCTCCGTCCGTTCGACCGCAGGCAGCGCCGAGGCAGCGGCGGCGAGCTCCTCGCCCAGCTCGCGCGGCGGCCGGCCCCGTTCCGCAGCGAGCCGCAGCGCGGCATTGGTCGCGTAGTCCCCGTGCGTCGGGTCGCTCGGGCGATCGAGCTCGATCGGCGCGCCAGTGACCTCGGTCAGCTCGGCGGCGAGAGCCGCAACGGGATCAGCTACGGGCAACGGTCTGCGCGGCGAACAGCTCCTCGAGCGCCTGAAGCTCCTCGTCGGTTCCGGCCGCGATCATCACGTCGCCCGGCTCGAGGGCCATGTCTGGGTTGGGTGTCGTCTCGAAGTGCCCGTCGCGCTTGCGGACGGCGATGACGACTGCGCCGGTCTTCCCGCGGATTCGGAGCTCCCCGATCGTGTGTCCTGCCTGCGCGAAGTCGGGCGGGATCTCGAGCTCCTCGAAACGCAGGTCCGTCTCGTTCGCAGCGGTCGTGACGACGTCGACGAACGCGGTGACCTGCGGCTTCAGCATCAGGTTCGCCATCACGCGTCCCGCGGCGGCGTAAGGCTGCACGACCCGCTCGGCGCCGGCCAGGCGCAGCTTCCGCGCCGCGTCCTCGTTCGATGCGCGCGCCACGACCAGCAGATCGGAACGCGCCGCTCGGGCAGACAGCGTGATGTAGAGGTTGTCGGCGTCGGAGTCCGAGGCCGCGACGACCCCCCGCGCCCGCGCAAGTCCCGCCTCCTCGAGGTCGTCGTCGTCGGTCGCGTTTCCTTCGATGAAGTAGTCGCCATGCTCGCGCGCCGCCTCGATCGACTCCTCGCTGAAGTCGAGCACGACGTACGGAGCGCCCGCATGGCGGAACTCCTCTGCGATCCGCTGCCCGACGCGGCCGTATCCGCAGATGATGTAGTGGTCCTGCAGCCGCTCGATCGCCCGTAGCCTCCTCTTCTCCGCCAGCCTGCCGCTCTGGACACCCTGGGCGATGCCCTCGACCAGCGTCGTCGCGACGAAGGCAAAGATAGTCACGCCGACGATGACGAGGATGATCGAGATGATCCTCGCGTTGTCGTTGCTCGGGACCGTGTCCAGGCCCGCCAGCGAAACCGTGACCACGGCGCGGTAGAACGCCTGCAGCCAGGTCTCGTCGAGCGAGGAGTGGAAGCCGATCGCGCCCCCGGTGATGAGGACGAGCAGCGCGGCGACACCTAGAGCGAGCCGGCGAGGGCTGAAGCCGTCCACAGGGCGACTAGTATCGTAGGCGCGTGGACGACGAGGCCCAGGAGCGTCAGCTCAACATCCATCTCGACCCGGAGCACCTCGCCGGGGTGTACGCGAACTTCGCGAACATCAGCTTCTCGGACTACGAGTTCACGCTGACGTTCGCGCGGATCGACCACGAGGTCGAGGAGGG
>JBKOUJ010000030.1:0-1812 GCA_046723355.1 Actinomycetota bacterium
GGGCGTCTCGATCGAGATGCCGCTCCAGGCCTACTTCCGGATCAACGCCGAGAACATGGGCCAGTTCGAGCGCACGCTGATCATCGTCGACGAGGGCGCGTACGTGCACTACGTCGAGGGCTGCACGGCGCCGATCTACACCACGGACTCGCTCCACTCGGCGGTCGTCGAGATCATCGTCAAGGAAGGCGGCCGCTGTCGCTACACGACGATCCAGAACTGGTCGACCAACGTCTACAACCTGGTCACCAAGCGGGCCGTCGCCTACAAGGACGCGACGATGGAATGGGTCGACGGGAACCTCGGCTCCAAGCTGACGATGAAGTACCCCGCGATCTGGTTGCTCGGCGAGCGAGCGCACGGAGAGGTGCTCTCGATCGCGTTCGCGAACCAGGGGCAGCACCAGGATGCAGGCGGGAAGGCTGTTCACGTGGCGCCGAAGACGACCTCGACGATCACGTCGAAGTCGATCTCGAAGAATGGCGGCCGCGCGTCCTATCGCGGGCTGCTCGAGGTGGCCAAGGGCGCCGAAGGCGCGAGGTCGAAGGTCGTCTGCGACGCGCTGATCCTCGACGAGGACTCGCGCACCGACACCTATCCGTACATCAGCATCGACGAGAACAACGTCGACATCGGCCACGAGGCGACGGTGTCGAAGATCGGCGAGGAGCAGCTCTTCTACCTGATGTCGCGCGGCCTCTCTGAGGCGGAGGCGGCGGCGATGATCGTCTCCGGCTTCGTCGAGCCGATCACGAAGGAGCTTCCACTGGAGTACGCGGTTGAGATGAACCGCCTGATCCAGCTCCAGATGGAAGGGTCGGTCGGCTAACTCCGGGCTCGCGTTGCGAACCCGGCGCTTTCTCGGCACGAACGGCCCTGTTTGGGGTCAGACCCCGGACGGGGCCGAAAGAGGCAGCCGTGCGAGCTGAGTTGCTCGAGCGCTACCGCGCCCTGCCGTTTCCGACCGCGACCGACGAGCCGTGGCGTTTCACCGACCTGAAGGGCTTCGATCCGGACGCCTTCGTCTCCAACGGCCACGTCCGGGGTCAGACCCCGGGAGAGGCCGGCGCGAGCATGCTGGAGCTGGACGTGGCCGGCTTGGCCACGGCGACCGAGGACGGGATCGAGATCGAGCGCGCGCCAGAAGGCGTCACCTTCGAGCCGCTCCGCGACCACGAGCTGCTCGGCACGCTCGTCGGCGCCGACGAGAAGTTCGCCGCGCACAACGCCGCCCTCTGGGAGCACGGCCTGCTCGTGCATGTCCCTCGCGGCCTCGTGCTCGAGACGCCGCTCTACGTCAGGATCGCGAACACGCATGAGGCCGGCGCGCTCTTCTGGCGACTGCTCGTCGTCGCGGAGCCCGAGAGCCGCTTCAGCGTCGTCGAGGAGTTCGTGTCCCAATCACCTGAGCTGAGCGGCTACTCGAACGCCGTCTCGGAGCTCTTCGTCGGCGACGGTGCGAAGGTCGAGTACGTCTCGCTACAGAACCTGTCTCTGCAGACGTGGCACTTCGCCGCGCACCGCGCGCAGGTCGACCGCGACGCCGAGCTCGACTGGGTCGCCGGCGGCTTCGGCTCGAAGAAGGGCAAGACGCGGATCCAGAACGACCTCGCCGGCCGCGGCGCGACCTCCCGCGTCACCGGCGCCTACTTCGCCGACGGCGAGCAGCACCTCGACTACGACACCTTCCAGGAGCACATCGCCCCGAACACGACCTCGGACTTCGCCTTCAAGGGGGCGCTGCGCGACCACGCGACCGCGGTCTGGCGCGGGATGATCAAGGTCGAGAAGGACGCTCAGAAGACGAACGCC
>JBKOUJ010000130.1:0-6485 GCA_046723355.1 Actinomycetota bacterium
GCGACAACGCCAAATCGAGGAATTTTGGCTCGAAACGGCGGGCTTACCGCGAGCCTCGCTCTGCAAATCGACGGTCAATCACTATTCGCCGTATACCAAGAAGAAGCGGCGAAACAAGCTTCCCTACGGAACCTGCCGGATTGACGTGCATAGCAGGGAGATCGCGCAAACGATCTATGGCTCGATTCAGGAGATCTGCGGCTTCGACAGAGTCGAGTGGCTCGACCTGCCGACCTAGCGAGGCTGATCCGCGAGCGGCTCGAGCGCCCCAGCGGTCGGCTCGAGCTTGCCCGACTCGAGGCCGGCCACGATCTCGCGTGCGAGCTCGCGCGCCTCGCTGACCTGACTCGCCTCGAGGACCGTGTTGACCGCGGCCAGATGATTGCCGCCCACGAGCAAGAGCTCGATGTCGACGGTGTCCAACTCGCGTTTCGCGATGTACGAGTCGTCGGGGACACCGATCCGGACACGAACCTCGCGCCCGTCGGGCAGCTTCGCGGTCGCTTCGATCGGCTCACCTCGCAGGCTCACGCGCCCAGCATTCTTGCGGAACGCGACAACTGACCGTCCGACGGTCGCGCGATCCTTGTCGCGTGGTGCCCGAGCGGCTCGTCCGCTTCCCTGTGCGCACGATCCTGGCCGTGCTCGGCACGACCGTTGCGGTCGCGGTCGTGCTCGAGGTGATCTGGATCGCGCGGCACGTGATCGTTTGGATCCTGATCTCCGTCTTCCTCGCCCTCGCCATGAACCCGGCGGTCGATTGGTTCCAGCGCCACGGGATTCGCCGGCGGGGGTACGCGTCCGCCCTCACGTTCCTCCTCGTGCTCGCCGCGCTCGCCGGACTCGGCGCGCTGTTCATTCCGACCGTCGTCCATCAGGTCAGCGAGTTCGTCGGCAAGGTGCCGGACTACGTCCATGACATCAGCCACGGCAAGGGTCGCTTCGGCTTCCTCGAGACGAAGTACCACCTCCCGGAGAAGATCAGAGACGCAATCCACAAGCGCGGAGTGGGCAACGTTCTGGGCCTCTCCGGCGCCGCGGTCTCGTTCACGAAGAGCGTGATCACGATCGTGGTCGCGACGATCACGATCGCCTTCCTGACCTTCTTCATGCTGCTCGAAGGACCGAAGTGGGTCGAGCGTTTCTACGGGCTGCTCCCCGAGGAATCGCAACCTCGCTGGCGGAACGTCGGCAATCAGATCTACCGGACGGTCGGCGGCTACGTGACGGGAAACCTCGTGATCAGCGTGATCGCGGGAGGCCTCACGACGCTGGTGCTGATCATCATGGGCGTTCCGTTCGCCGTGGCGCTGGGGTTGCTCGTCGGGATCCTCGACCTGATTCCGCTGGCCGGCGCGACCATCGCGGCCATCATCATCGGGGCGGTCGCCTTCATCCACTCGATCACGGCCGGGATCGTCGTCGTCATCTTCTTCATCGTTTACCAGCAGATCGAGAACCACTTTCTCCAGCCGGTCGTGTACGGGCGCACCGTGCAGCTTTCACCGCTGCTGGTGCTGATCTCGGTGTTGATCGGCGCCGAGATCGCCGGCATCCTCGGCGCGTTGGGCGCCATTCCCGTCGCCGGAGCGCTCCAGGTCGTGGTCGTGGACTGGCTGCTGCACCGGCGCGAGCGCAGGGCGGCGGCCCCCGCCATCCCTCGAACGGGGGAGACCTAAACGAGGGAGCACGGCCGATGTCTGGACCGTGCCGCCCGTACTCGCAAGCCTTACCGCGGCCGCGATCGCGTTCGCACCCTCGAATCACGCTGCGACTCCCCGTGCAGTCGCACAGAGGGCGCCGTCGAGCACGAACGCCGCTCGTGTTCACCTCTCGACGCTCGAGTCGCAGCTCCTCGGCCAGATCAATACCCTGCGCGCACGCCACGGCTTGCGACGGCTGCGGCTTTCGCGCGGCCTGACCGCCGCCGCGGCCCAGCACTCGGCGTCGATGACGCAGAAGGGGTACTTCGCTCACGAGTCTGCAGACGGCAGCTCGTTCTTCAAGCGCATCGCGAGCTACTACCCATACCGCGGCTACAGCAGATGGTCGGCGGGCGAGAACATCCTCTATTCGACGCCCGACATCGATTCGGGCGCAGCGCTGAGGCTGTGGATGAACAGTCCGGAGCACCGGGTCAACCTGCTCAGCCGTAGCTGGCGCGAGATCGGCCTCGGCGCTTTCCACTCGACCAGCGCCCCCGGGGTCTACAACGGCGACGCCGTAACGGTCGTTACCGCCGATTTCGGCGTCAGGCACTAGCTCAGAACCCCGCTACGCTTCAAGCCACGCGCCTGTAGCTCAGCGGAAGAGCGACGGCCTTCTAAGCCGTTGGTCGGAGGTTCGAATCCTCCCAGGCGCATCGCAGTAACCAAGCGGGTTCGCGGCTGCTGGCGAAGTAGCTCGCCGCTTCCGTCGTGCCCCGCTAGTGCCCCAAACCGCATGACCGACGTCGTTTTGACCCCCCAGCAGGAGCGCCTAGCTCTCGCCATCAACCACCTACGCCAAGCGTCGGCAGCCGCGCCAGCACAAACGCTCGTTGGATCTACGCCGTCAGACGTACGCGTACACCGACCCGGCAGTCGGCCGTAAGACGCTGGCGCATCGCGGGCCCGGGAATGCTCTCGGCATCGGCGAGCAGTGGAGACCGTTGGATCGTCGTACCGAGGCCAATCATGAGGCTCGATCGCCTGCCCTCGGCAGGCATCCAGTATCGCCTGCTAAAGGAGGAATGCCGGACCTTGGCCCGGTTTCAGCTCGCTGCCCGGAAGCAGAGGCCGAATCGAGCATTGATCTCCAGGCTGGCTTCGACGCGGGGATCATTGCGGATCGCGACCCAGCCCTTCTCCTGTTCGCGGTCGAAAGCGATGTCGTCGACGACGTAGACGCCGCCGGGCCTGAGGCAATCGATCGTCTGCTCGAATGCTTGAAGTGTGACCTCGCGCGAATGCGGTCCGTCCTCAAAAACCAGGTCGAGTGGGTCGAGCTCTTGTGCGAGTCGCGGGAGGACCCCCGAGAAGCTTGATTCGATGCTCGTCCATCGTGTGCTGTGAGGGAAGAAGCGCTCAAACGCCTGGACCGCGAGTTCCCGGCGAGTCGGATCGATCTCCACGGTATGCAAATGGCCATGCTTATTCTCCTCGAAAGCAGCCAGCACGTGGAGGCCGCTGAGGCCGTGTGCCGTGCCGAGTTCGAGCACCCGATCAGGCCTAAGCTCACGAACGAGGAAGTACAAGAAGCGTTGGGACTCGAAACGGTCGGCGTTCCACGGAGGCGGCTCGCCCATGGCGCGCCCGGTTCTGATTTTGTGGAAATCGTCTGCCGCAGCGATCGGGGCTGGCGCCTCGGCCCCGTACGGGTCGTGTTTAACAGTCAGCTCGGACCGCTCGCCCTTGTATCGCGCGAGCTCCAAGAGCATCTCCGTCGGGTTCTTCGTGCACGCCACAAGACTGCGGTGCACGCTCGTGAAACGCGGATGATGATCGCGAGCGATCACATGGAGACCGGGCTCGATCGGAATCGCGCCGAACTGGATCCTCGGTCGGTTGTAGGCGTGGACCTGCGTCCACGCGACGCGCTTGTCGAATATGCGGCGGAGGAAGCTCCGTACGAGATATCTCGCGAAGGCCGAGATGCCCGAGACCCACAGGCCCGGTCGTGCCTGCTTGTTCACGGGGCGCATCTTGACGACTATGTCACCGGGACATGTGGATCAGCGTGGGGGTCGCGGTTCAGGGTGCCTGGGTCGCTCGACTGCGGCCCACTCCTCCGGCCGCAGCCCGGTCGCGGCGACGAAGGCCGGGAGGGACCGGTACGACTCCGATAGCTCGTCCGAGATCGCGTGCAGTTCGGCGAGCGTGTAGACGCGTACCGGCCGGGGGGCTGAGGGTTGCGCCCGGCCAGCTTGGCCGGGTTGACGCTCAGGTATCCCCAGCGGACCCCGGCCTCTAGCGCCTGGCGCACCGCCGAGACCATCCGTAGCGCGAGCGAGGCGGCAACGTCCTCTGCCAGTCGGCCAGCTCGCCACTCATTCGCTCCAGGTCCCTAAGCGGCACGTGGCCGTAGGCGTTGGTCAGGTAGCGCGCAGGCGCTGGCGCAGCGTGCCGATCGTGCGGCTGCGGACGAGCGCGGCGTGTCTCTTCAGGTACAGCTCGACGAACTCGGCCAGGGGTCAACTCGGGGTTCGTCTCGGGCGCACAACCGCAGAACGCTCAAGATCACCGGGTACTAAACCCAGAGGCCGAGCTGACCTGCCCCCGCAGTGCCTGGGGACGACCATCTCCGGCGACAGCCGCATCGTGCCCTATTCATGCCCCAAACGCCCGAAATCGGGCTCGTGGAGCGATGCAGCGTTCGGCCGGACGAAGCCGCGCAAGCCGTGCGTTCATACGGGTTCGCGCACGTTCGGGCGAATCGGCACAGGTCGGCCGGGATGGCCTTCTAAGCCGTTGGTCGGAGGTTCGAATCCTCCCAGGCGCATGAGTTTCGATCCGCGGGGCGGGGAAAAACACCCTTCATGGGAATCGTCCTCAGCCTGATCCTGATGGGAGTCGGCGCCATCTTGACCTGGGGCGTCAACTCGAGCGGCGGGAGCGTCGACGTCGACGTCGTCGGCATCGTGCTGATGGTGGTCGGCTTCATCCTCTTCGTGCTCTCGTTGATCCTCTGGAACAGCTGGTGGGGACCGGGCTTCTGGGGCGCAGGGCCTGGGCCCGACCCGTACGCCGACGGCACAGTCGTCCGACGGCGAACTTACTGGCCGACCCGGCGGCGCGCGACGTACGTCGAGGAAGAGCCGCCGCCCGGGCCGCCGTACTGATCCGAAAACCACCCCGAGGAGGTCGACGTGGCCAACGAGCTACAGGGGAAGAAGATCGCGTTCATCGCAACCGAAGGTGTAGAGCAGGTTGAGCTGACCGAGCCGTGGACGGCCGTCGAGCAGGCCGGTGCGCAGCCGGAGCTGATCTCGATGAAGGACGAGGAGTTCCACGCTTGGCAGCACTTCGACAAGGGCGACAGCTTCAAGCCGGACAAGACGGCCGAGGAAGCACAGGTCGACGACTATGACGGCCTCGTCCTGCCGGGCGGCGTCGCCAACCCGGACCAGCTCCGCACCGACGAGAACGTCGTCGCGTTCATCCGCGACTTCGCAGCGACCGGCAAGCCCATCGGCGTCATCTGCCACGGACCGTGGACGCTGATCGAGGCCGGCGTGCTGAAGGGCCGCAAGATCACGTCGTGGCCGAGCTTGCAGACCGACCTTCGTAATGCCGGCGCCAACTGGGTCGACGAGGAGGTCGTCGTCGACGCAGGGCTCGTCTCCAGCCGCAAGCCGGACGACCTACCGGCATTCAACGCGAAGATCGTCGAGGAGTTCGTGGAAGGCAAGCACGAGGAGTCGGCCGAGAAGACCGAGCAGGCGATTCACACCGAGGCGACGCCCAGCTAGTCCACCATCCGGAGAGCCCGTCGCACGTCTAACCGAGTGTGCGACGGGTTCTGGTGCTGGCCACCGCAGTCGGGCTCACTGCCGGCTGCGGTGGCTCGACCGCGCCGCAGCTGCCGGCGCTCCGGCAGCAGGGGCCGCTCGGCAAGGGCCCCAGGGAGGTCTGGTTCTACGCCGCGAAGGGGAAGCCCCGTTCGCTCGTCATCTTCCTGCACGGCTACGGCGGACCGGTCGAGGAGACGCCGAAGAACCACGTCGACTGGCTGAAGCACCTCGCCGCGGAAGGTAGCGACGTCGTCTATCCACGCTACGAGGTCGGGGTCTCGACCAACCCGTACCCGGATATCGATGCCGCGCTGGCGAGCGCGCGACGGCGGCTGGGCAATCCGCACGTGCCGGTCGTGGTGATCGGCTATTCGCGGGGCGGGCGGTTGGCCACGGATTACTCCGCCTGGCTCGCCGCGCATGGGCACGAGCCGCGGCTGGCGCTCCTCGTCTACCCGGCCGTCCACGCCCCAGGCGAGCGCCTCATCTCGCTGCGGAGTTTCGACTCGAGGCTAAGGGTCGTGATGATGGTCGGCGACCAGGACAAGGACGTCGACGGCGCCGGCGCCCGCGTAATCCTCGCACGCCTCGAACTGGCCGACGTTCCCGCGTCCCGGATCAAGCTGATAGTCGTCAAGTCGACGCGCACGTTCAAAGCAACGCATCTATCAGTCCTCGGCGAGAGCCCGGGCGCGAAGGCCGAGATCTGGAAGCCTGCCGACAGACTCATTGATTCGATCCGCTGACGGTGCCGCGGCCGACATGCGCGGCCGCGGCTCACAACCGGATGCAACGACAGCGAATCCGCAAAAAGTCGACATGGCCCGCGAAGCGGGCCGGACTTTTTGCGGCTAGGTGGCGGAGGGGACTCGAACCCCCGACCACCGGGACCACAACCCGGGGCTCTACCAACTGAGCTACCGCCACCGCGCAGCGCAGACAAGAATAGCCGCGGCTTGAAGATCCTGGCCTCTCGCCGCTTTCCCGGACCGGC
>JBKOUJ010000160.1:0-23694 GCA_046723355.1 Actinomycetota bacterium
GTCGCGGGCCTCGCGGTCGCCGGTGGCGGCGCGGCGCTTGCCGCCGACCACCTCGGCGGCTCGCCCCACCAGGAGAACCAGGCGGTCGTGAACGACGCGGCGCAACAGCTCGGGGTCACCCCGGGTGCGCTCACCTCCGCCCTCAAGAAGGCGCTCGAGAACCGTGTCGAGGCAGCCGTTGCCGCGGGCCGGCTCACGAAGGCGCAGGGCGAAGAGCTCAAGCAGCGGATCGAATCCGGCGACCTGCCGTTCTTCGGCAGCCCCAGCCTCGGCATGCGCCACCACATGTTCGGCATGCTCGGACGCGGTCTCGACGCTGCGGCGAGCTACCTCGGCCTGACCGACGACCAGCTGCGGACGCAGCTCCAGAGCGGCAAGACGCTCGCCGAGGTCGCCAAGGCGCAGAACAAGTCGGTCGACGGACTCGTCGATGCCATCGTCGCGGACGCAAGGCAGCATCTCGATGCCGCGGTCAAGGCAGGCCGGATCACGAAGTCGCAGGAAGACTCGATCCTGAGCGACATCAAGACCCGCACGAAGGACTTCGTGAACGGGAAGGCGCCTCGGTTCGGCTTCCGCCGCTTCGACGGTGGCCCGCCGCACGGTGACGACACCGGTTTCGACGGGCCGAGGATCTAGGTAGCAGTGACCCGCATCGAGTCGGCACGACGGCGGGCGGGCGGCGTCAAGCGCGCGCTCGCCGTCCTGGCCGCCGCCGGCCTGGTGGTCGCGGGGGCGCTCGCCCGCGTCACGCATTCGGGCCACACCGTGCGAACGAGCCGCACCGCCGGCTCCTCATCGACCGCGCCGAGCTCAGAATCCCAGGACGAGAGCTCGGACGACTTCTCGATCGCGCCCTCGACGAGCCAGCCCCAGGTGCAGACCCATGTCTCCTGAGCGCTTCCGAGCCATGGGAGCCGAGGTCGTCGTCGGAGGCGGGACGCCGAACGAGCTCGAGGCGATCGAGCAGCTGTTCGCCACGCTGGAGCAGACCTTCAGCCGGTTCCGCCCGGACAGCGAGCTGAACCGCGTCAACGCGGGCGCCGCCGAGTTCGTCGCAGCGTCGCCGACCTTCGTTCGCGTGCTCGCGCTCGCGCTCGACGCCGCGCGCCGGACCGACGGCCTCGTCGACCCGACTCTCGGCGCGGCGATCGAGGCGGCGGGCTACGACCGCGACTTCACTGAGCTCGCCGGCGACGGGCCTCCGCCGAGGCCGACGGCTCTGGGCAGCTGGCGGCACGTCCGGATCGCCGGGAGGCTCGTCTTCCGTTATCCCGGAACGAAGTTCGACCTCAACTGCGTCGTCAAGGGGCTTGCGGTCGACGCCGCCGTCAACGAGCTCGCGGATGACGGCTTCGTCGCCGCGGGCGGCGACGTCGGCGTGCGGGGGGCCGCCGCGGTTGGGCTCCCGGGCGGCGGCTCGCTGACGCTCCGCAACGGCGGCCTTGCGACGAGTGGCAGCACGGCGCGCCGCTGGCTGCGCGGGGGCGCCGTCCAGCACCACCTGATCGACCCGCGCACGGGCAGGCCGTCGACCTCGCCGTGGCAGGAGGTCACGGTCGCCGCAGGAAGCTGCGTCGAAGCCGACGTCGCCGCGAAGGCGGCGTTCCTGCTCGGCGACGAGGGGCCGGCCTGGCTCGACGAGCACGGCCTCGCGGGCTGCTTCCGCACGGCCGGCGTCGAAGTCGCGAACAAGGCCTGGCGCGAGGCGCTCGAGCCGGCTCGGGCGGCATAACTGCATGACGCTGTTCGAGTGGTACCTCGCCCGAGCGAGCGGGATGACGGCGTTCGCGTTGCTGACGATCGGCGTCTTGCTCGGCCTGCTGCTCTCGGGCCGGGCGCAGTCCCGGGCCTGGCCGCGGTTCGCCGTCGAGGACGTCCACCGCTTCGCCGGCGTGCTCACGGGTGCCTTCCTCTCCCTGCACGTGCTGACCCTGTTCGCGGACGCGTACATGCCGTTCTCGCTCGGCCAGCTCCTCGTCCCCGGCGCGTCGTCCTACCGTCCCTTCGCGACGGCTCTCGGCGTCGTCGGCGCGGAGCTGCTGCTCGCGCTCGCGATCGCGAACCGGTACCGCAAGCGCCTCTCCTACCGCTTCTGGCGCCGCACGCTCTACCTCAACTTCGCCGTCTGGGGCCTCGCCCTCGGCCACGGGCTCCTGTCCGGAACCGACAGCAGCTCGCCGTGGGCGAGCTCGCTGTACGTCGGTTCCGCTGCGCTGGTGGCCGGACTGCTGGCCTACCGCGCGGGCGGGTCGCAGCCGAAGGCCGCGACCCTGCCCACGTATGGGATTACTTCACGCGCAAGGTGATTCCGGCCGACTGGAAGCCGGACTTCCGCGCGGTGAAGAGGACCCGTCCTCGCTTGGTCGGTCGGAGCGTGAAGCGCACGGAGCCCAGGACGTTCGTCGACTGCGGCCGGGCTTTCACGCCCGCGCCGGTGACGCGCACCTTGACGCCGCGCATCCAGTTTCCGGAAGCGTTCCTCACCGTGACGGTGACCCGGCCGCGGCGCTTCTTGCGCAGGCTGCCCTTGACCGAGATCTTCAGCTTCGGCAAGAGGCTCAGCGGCTGCGCGGGCGAGAAGTCGCCCACGTTGTTGTCCGCGTCCACGCCCGCGACGCGCCAGTAGAGCTGGTTACCGCTCAGGTACGCGACGTTGGAGAGCTTCGGCGCGTAGGCGGTGTTGTCGGTCAGGACGCTCTCGACGGTCATCGCGAAGTCGGGCCGTCCGGAGACCTGCACCTTGTACTGCTTGACGCCGAGCTTCGGCGCCCAGGAGAGCAGCACGTGGTCAGGGCCGGCGTCGGTCTTGAGCCCGACCGGCTCGCCGATCGAGCGCGTGAAGGGCGACGAGACCGACCACGGGCCCGGCGTGGTGGTGCCGGTGCCCTGCGTGGGGAACTCGGCCCGGACACGCCAGTGGAAGACGCCCGTGCCGGTCAGCTTCGAGAACGAGGTCGCCGGCATCCGGAAGTCGGTGAAGGTCCGCGTCGTGCCGTCCGGCTGGTCGATCGAGAGGTCGTACGAGACGGCGCCGTTCACCGAGCTCCACGTCCAAACTGGCAGGTACTGGCCCGCGGTGTCGTTCGTCGGGCTCGGAACGGGTGCCGCCAGTGTCTTCTGGAACGTGCCCGTGGCCGACCAGGTCAGGCCGACCCCGTTCTCGTCGGAGGCGCGGACACGCCAGTAGAGGATCGTGTCGGCGGGGTAGGTCGTGTTGCTCGAGTACGCGCTCGCATCGGTCGTGACGTCGTCGATGGGGCTGCCGAAGCTCGGGTCCTGGGCGACCTGGAACTCGTACTTGCGGGCGCCGAGCACGGGCGACCAGCGGAAGGTCGGCTGGTCGAAGAAAGTCGTCCCGTTCGAGGGGCCGAGCAACGACGGCGGCGTCGACTGCTTCTGGAAGTTGTCGTAGTTGGAGTGGGCGACGTCGATCGGGCTCGGGTTCGACCCGTTGAGGTTGGGTGAGGGCAGGACCATCCAGTAGTAGCTCGTCGTCTCGTCCGGATACGTGGTCGGCTTCGATGTGCCGGCGCGCGGGGAGTAGGCCGGGATCCTCGTGAAACCCTCGTCGACGACGTTACTGAAGTTCTGGTCTTTCGAGACCACCACGAAATAGCTCTGCGCTCCGTTGAGCGCGTTCCAGGTGAAGAGCGGCGTGTTGGCGGAGACGGTGCCGAACTGCGGCGCGAGGTAGTCGCTCGAGCACGGATAGAGGACACCGAAAGTGCATCCGGCGGCGCCGCCGCTCGGATAGGCCGTCCACGTGAACGCGGGCGCCTGCGGGTTCGGCGAAGAGTCGTCGGTGTTCCCGTTCTTCAGGTAGACCGGATCGCCGAACACCTCGTCCAGGCCGACCCGGTCGGAACGAGCGCTGACGCGCACGCAGTAGGAGCCGGGCGTGATCGCCGGAAGATCGGCGGCCGGGGTGGGGAAGCGCGTGCTGGCCGGATTTGCCGCCGGCGGCGGGCCGAGGGGGGTCCACGACGGAACCGACGTCTTCACGGTCTGCACCACCGGAGAACACGTCGAGCCGTTCCAGGTAGAGACCTGCACCTCGTAGCTGGATGCGCCCGGCACGGAGTTCCAGGAGACGACCGGCACAGTCGTCTGGAAGCCGTTCGAGAGATCGTGATCCGCGTCAGCGGTGACCGTGTCGTCGGTGGCGTTGTCCCGCATGTGCAGGTTCTTGATCGCACTCCCGGTGACGGGCCCGGCCGGCGCGGTTTTGTCGAACGTTTTCGTAAACGGCGACCCGTAGTTCCAGACGCCGGCGTTCCCGTCCGGGTCGTACGCGCGGACGCGCCAGTAGTAGACGTTGTCCTTCAGGAGAGTCGTGGGGGACAGCGAGGTCGCGATCGTCGTCGCGGAGCAGCACACCTTCGAGCCCAGCGCGAAGTCGGACGACGAGTTGATCTCGATCTCGTACTTGGCGGCCCCCGCGACCGGATTCCACGAGAACTTCGGGTCGAAGACCTCGGGGTCGGTCGAATTGAGGTCGGTGACGGTGGGCGTCGTCGTCGACGGCCACGACCAAGAGAACGATGCGACTGGCGACGGCGCGCCGCGGTTGCCCTCGGCGTCGACAGGGGTCACGCCCCAGTAGTACGTGCCGGTGGCGAGCGCGATGGAGATCGCTAGCGAGTTCGCCTGCACCTTGGGGATCCCGGTCGGGTCGTCGGTCGTGTGGAAGGAGAGCGATCCCAACGACGGATCGGTTGCGACCGAGACGAGGTAGTTCACGGCGCCCGGCACCGGCGACCAGCCGAGCTTGAGCGGGTCGGTACCGAAGGAGAGCCCGGCGCCGCCGGCCGGCGACTGCAGCGTTGCCGCCGCGGTCCACGCCTTCCGGAACGAGCGGCCCGCGGTCCAGGGCGAGACGGAGCCGTCCTTGCCGACGGAGCGGACGCGCCAGTAGTACGTCCCGTTCGGGACCGTCTTCAGCAGCGTCGCGCGCGTGTTTTGAGTCGTGAAGTCATCGGAGCCGCTGCCGAGAACCGGCGAGTTGAAGCCGGCGTCGGCGGCGATCTGGAACTCGTAGTGATCGGCGGCCGTGACGGGCGTCCAGGCGAAGGGAGGGACGGCGTCGAGGACGGCCCCGGACGTGGGGGTCAGGAGGGACGGGGTCGGAAGCGGTGAGTTGGGGACTGCCGCGGCGGGAGTGGCAGTCGAGAGGAGGATTGCGGTGGCGATGAACGCCGAAAGGGTGGTGAGCTTTGCGGCCATGGGCGGGGTGACGCCGGCCGCACGGCGTCCAGTCTCCTTTCTGTGCGCGTTGCCGTGTGGATCGGCCCGCTTCGCGTCGCCTTTGTCCCTCGGTCGAGGGGTTGCTCGTTTTCGAGTTGTAAAAACGGCTTGGCGCGGCCGCGTAGGCTGTTCCCGTGCCCGAGACGCTGGCGTGGTCTGCCTACACCGCTCCGGCCCTGACCGCCGTAGAGCGGGAGCGGATCTTCGCGCGGGCGTGGCAGTACGTCGGCCACCTCGGCGAGCTCGGTGACGGAGCCGGGTACTTCGCGTCCTGGGTCGGCGACCTCCCTGTGGTCGTGACGCGCGACCGCGAGCGCGTCGTGCGGGGGTTCCTGAACGTGTGCCGGCATCGAGGCTCCGTGATCGCCACGGGCGCGCACGCCCGCGAGACGCTCCAGTGCCCCTACCACGCCTGGACCTACGGGCTCGACGGCGCGCTGAAGGCGGCTCCGCGCTCGGCCCGCGAGCCCGGGTTCGAGACCGACGACATCTCGTTGCGGCCGGCGTCGGTCGGGATCTGGGGGCCGTTCGTGTTCGTGAACCCGGACCCGGACGCCGCGCCGCTCGCCCAGGTGCTGGGCGAGCTACCGGAGCTCGTGGCGGCAGCGGGCGTCGACGTCGACCGGCTGGAGCTGCACAGCCGATCCGAGTCGGCGCTTGCGGCGAACTGGAAGCTGGTCGCCGAGAACTTCCTCGAGTGCTACCACTGCGCGGTCGCCCATCCGGGCTTCAGCGCGCTCGTTGACGTCTCGCCCGACGCGTACGAGCTCGCGCTCGACGGGTCGTTCTCGAGCCAGTTCGGCCCGGTGCGGGCCGACGGCGCGGGGCTCGACACGGAAGGCGACGTGGCGCGGAGCCAGTTCCACTTCCTCTGGCCGAACACGATGATCAACATCTTCCCGGGCCGGGTGAACCTGTCGATCGGCCCCGTGCTGCCGGCCGGCCCGGAGCGGACGGAGCGCTTCCTCGACTACTTCTTCGGCCCCGCGACCGACGAGGCGTGGATCGCCGAGCTGCTCGAGTTCGACGGCCAGGTCGGCGCCGAGGACAGGGCTCTCGTCGAGAACGTCCAGCGCGGTGTCGCGACGGGGCTGATCGAGCGCGGCCGCCTGCTGCCCGAGAGCGAGCGGCTGATCGCCGACTTCCAGCAGCGCATCCAAGAGGCTCTGAGCTAGCCGATCCGACGCCGCGGGGGCCGTTGCGTCCGCCGTCGGTGCCGCGCCTCCCGTCTGATCTGTTGTGAGTGCTCGGATCGTGCGCGGGCGTCGAGGCGACGCTCGAGCCGCTCAAGCTCGCGCTGGAGCTTGCGCCAGCTCTCGAAGCGCTCGCGCGGGAGCGAGCCGTCGCGGAGCGCTTGTCGGACCGCGCAGCTCGGCTCCCGCTCGTGGGCGCAGTCGGCGAAGCGGCAGGCAGCGGCCAGCGCGGCGACGTCCTCGAACGTCTGCTCGAGGCCCTGCGAGACGTCCCAGAGCTGGAGCTCCCGCAGGCCGGGCGTGTCGAGCACCAGCCCTCCTCTAGCGAGCGGGATCAGCTCGCGGTGCCGAGTCGTATGTCGGCCGCGGCCGTCTTCGCCGATCTCGGCCGTCGGCATCAACTCGCCACCCGCCAGTCGGTTCACGATCGTCGACTTGCCGACTCCGGACGAGCCGAGCAGCGCCACGGTGCGGTTCCCGGCGAGGTAGGCGCCGAGCTCGGCGACGCCCTCGCCGGTGAGCCCGTTCACGACGTGCACGGGCACGCCGAAGGCGATCGCCTCGACCTCGAGCAACGCGGCGGCGACGTCGTGGCAGAGGTCCGGCTTGGTCAGGACGATCGCCGGCTCTGCGCCGCTCTCCCAGGCCGTGGCCAGGTAGCGCTCGAGGCGCCGCGGTTTGAAGTCCGTCGGCGTCAGCGCGGTGGTCACGAAGACCGTGTCGGCGTTCGCCGCGAGCACCTGCTCCTTCGCCGCCAGCCACGGCTCCTTGCGGGAGAACACCGTACGCCGGGGGAGGACGGCCGCGATCGTCGACGGCGCCCGGACGGCGACCCAGTCGCCGACCGCCGGCCAGATCTCCTCGTGGCGCAGGCGCCCGGACAGCTCGGCGCGCAGCTCACCCTGCCCGCCGTACAGCACGTAGGCGCTGCGGTGCTCGACCGCGACGCGCGCAGGCACGAGCCCGTCCTCGCGGTGCTGCTCGAATTCGATGTCGCGCTCGGGCGTCCACCCGAGGCGCATGAGCGATTCGCTCAACTTCGATGCTCCTCTCTGGAATGCAGCCGTCGCGGACCGCGCGGCGGCCCGCCTTACGAGTCAGCCGGCGCGGAAGCGCCTAGAGGAGCGTCACGCGACCGGCGGAGATGAACAGCTCTTTTTGCATTGAGGCACCTCCTAGGTCGCGGGTCGCAACGCAGGGTACGGAGCGAGCAAGCCCGCGTCAACCATGCCGGGCCGGCGGCCGCAGCACGGCGAACTCGTCGGTGACCTCGAGCCGCGGCGCGCTGAAGCGAAAGACCGCGGCCGGCCGACCGCCCCCGCGGCCAGGGCTGCGGCGCTCGCCGGTCGTCTCGATGACTCCGCGGCGGAGCAGCACGCGCTGGAGGTTCGTCGCCGAGACATCGTGGCCGAGCGCCGCCGCGTAGAGCTCGCGGAGCTCGGAGATCGTGAACTCCGGCGGGGCGAGCGCAAAGCCGACGTTCGTGTACGACAACTTCGCGCGCAGGCGCTCGCGGCCGGCCAGCGCGATCTCGCGGTGATCGAACGCCATCGTCGGGAGATTCGAGACGGGGTGCCAGGCGGTGTCCGAGGGCAGCTCCGGGTCGACGCCGGTCGGGACGAGGCCGAGGTACGCGGTCGCGACCTGCCACTCGCTCGGATGGCGGTGCGGATCGCTCAGGGTCTCGAGCTGCTCCAGGTGCGCCACCTCGCGGACGTCGACCTTCGTCGCCAGGTGCCTGCGAATCGACTGCTCGAGCGTCTCGCCGGGCTCGAGGTAACCGCCCGGCAGCGACCAGGCGCCGAGGAACGGTTCCTTGGCCCGTTCCCAAAGCAGGATCTCGAGCACTCCCGCCCGCACCTGGAACACGACCGCGAGTGCCACATGGGTCGGCCGCTCCCTCGCTGCCTGAGTCACGGTCACTGGTAGGATGGGCACGAGGTTTTCAACTCTGAGGCGAAAACCTACCGGACCGAGAGGCGTATGGCACTGGAATCCCGATACAGCTACGACTTGGTCGTCGTCGGCAGCGGCATCGCCGGGCTCTTCGGGGCGCTGACCGCAGCCCGAAAAGGTCGGGTTCTCGTCATCTCCAAGGGGCCGATCGGAGCCTCGTCGAGCTATCTCGCCCAGGGCGGTATCGCCGCCGCGACCCGGACCGGCGACAGCCCGGAGCTGCACGCCGAGGACACGCTGCGGGCCGGCCGCGGCCTCTCGCGAGCGAGCGCAGCCGAGGTTCTCACGCAAGAGGCCCCGGCGCGGATCGCCGACCTCCTGGAGCTGGCCGTCGAGTTCGATGACGAGCCCGGGCTCGAGGGCGGCCACTCGCGCCCGCGCGTCTTCAGCGTCGACGGCGCCGCGACCGGGCAACGGATCGCGCGCGCCCTCGCCGAGGCGGTATTGGCGGAGCCGCGGATCGAGATCAGCGAGGACGAGCTCGCGCTCGAGCTCTGGGTCAGCGGCGGCCGCTGTATCGGAGTCGTGACCACGCGCCGCAACGTCCCGGCCCGGGCCGTGCTGCTCGCGACCGGCGGCGCCGCCGCCCTCTGGGAACGGACGACGAATCCGCCCGGAGCAGTCGGAGACGGAATCGGGATGGCGTACCGCGCCGGCGCGGCGGTCGCGGACCTCGAGTTCGTCCAGTTCCATCCGACGACTCTGGCCGACCGGAGCCTGCTCCTGAGCGAAGCCCTGCGCGGCGCGGGAGCGCTGCTCGTCGACGAGCAGGGGCAACGGTTCACCGATGAGCTTGCCCCCCGCGACGTCGTCGCGCGCGCGGTCGATGCATGCGGCGTCGCCATGCTCGATCTCCGCCCCGTCGACCGGGCGCGTTTTCCCGGGCTGATGAGCCGCCTCGTCGAGGCGGGCTTTCATCCCGAAGACGAGCCCATCCCCGTCGCTCCGGCGGCGCACTACACGATGGGAGGGGTCGTCACTGACCTGGACGGACGGACCGAGCTGCCCGGGCTCTACGCCGCCGGCGAATGTGCCTGCACGGGCGTTCACGGCGCCAACCGGCTCGCCTCGAACTCGATGCTCGAGTGCCTCGTCTTCGGACGGCGCGCCGCTGTTGCTTCCACCTCCGAGCCGGTGATTCGGCGCCCGCTCGACCCACCGCCGACCGCGGCTGCGCGGAGCCCGGTCACGGCGGGCCTGCGCAAGGCGATGTGGCGCGACGCGGGACTCGTCCGCGACGGCTCCGGGCTCGAAGGCCTCGTCGGCTCTCCGCATCCCGTCGCCCGCCTCGTCGCCCGCAGCGCGCTCGCGCGGACGGAAAGTCGCGGCGGCCACTTCCGCGTCGACTTCCCGCACGAGAATTCCGAGCTCGACGGCATGCACACCGTCCTACGACTCGGCCGCGAGGCCGTCTTCGAGGCATGGAGCTGACGGCCGTCGACGTCCGCGCGTGGCTCGCCGAGGACTTCGGCGACGGCGACCTGACGAGCGAGTCGGTCGTGCCCGAAGGGACCACGGCCGAGGCGGCGATCCTGCTCAAGGAGCGCGGCGTCGTCTGCGGCCTCGAGCTCGTCCACGCCGTCTTCGCCGAGCTCGACCCGAACGTCCGCTTCGAGGCGCTCGCGGCGGACGGCGACGAGACGGAGGGGGAGGTCGCCCGCCTCGACGGCGATGCGCGGGCCCTGCTCGGCGGCGAGCGGCTGGCGCTGAATGTCCTCGGCCGGCTCTCGGGCATCGCGACCGCGACGCGCCGTTACGTGGAGGCGGTCGCGGGCACGGGCGCGACGATTCTCGACACGCGCAAGACCACGCCCGGGCTCCGCGCGCTCGAGAAGTACGCCGTCCGCTGCGGAGGCGGGACGAACCACCGCCTCGGGCTCGACGACGGGATCCTGATCAAGGACAACCACCTGCGCGTGCTGGGCTCGATCGGCGTCGCCGTCGAGCGGGCGAAGGCGACGGGCGTCGAGGTCGAGGTCGAGTGCGACACCCTCGACCAGGTGCGGGAGGCGCTCGAAGCAGGCGCGGACATGATCCTGCTCGACAACATGAGCCCCTCGCAGCTCGCTGAGGCGGTCGCGCTTGCCGACGGACGCGCGCTCGAGGCTTCCGGCGGCATCACGCTCGACAACGTGCGGGCGGTCGCCGAGAGCGGCGTCGATTTCGTCTCGATCGGCGCGCTTACGCACTCCGCGCGCGCCCTCGATGTCTCCATGGAGGTCGCATGACCACAATTGTCGCCCCGACGATGCAGGACGAGGTCAGGACTCTCGCGCGCGAGCGGGATGCCGTGATCCTCGCCCACAACTACCAGGTGCCCGAGGTGCAGGACGTCGCCGACTTCGTCGGGGACTCGCTCGGCCTCTCGCGTGAGGCCGCCGCGACCGACGCCGAGGCGATCGTCTTCTGCGGCGTCCACTTCATGGCCGAGACCGCCAAGATCCTCTCGCCCGACAAGACCGTGCTGATCCCGGACCTCGACGCCGGTTGCTCGCTCGCCGCCTCGATCACGGCCGACCAGCTCCGGGAGTGGAAGCAAGAGCACCCGGGAGCGGTCGTCGTCTCGTACGTGAACACGACGGCCGAGGTGAAGGCCGAGAGCGACTACTGCTGCACGTCGGGCAACGCGAGGGCGGTGATCGAGGCGATCCCCCTCGACCGCGAGATCCTGTTCCTGCCGGACATGTTCCTGGGGATCTGGCTGGAGCGCGTCACCGGCCGAAAGCTGACGATCTGGCTCGGCGAGTGCCACGTCCACGCCGGCATCCGCCCCGACGACATCGAACGCTGGCAGCGCGACGCGCCCGACGCGGAGCTGCTCGTTCACCCCGAGTGCGGCTGCGCGAGCCAGTGCATGGCCTTCGGCAACGACAAAACGCACATCCTCTCGACCGAGGGGATGATCGACTTCGCGAAGGACTCGCCGAAGAGCCGCTTCCTCGTCGCGACCGAGACCGGGATCCTCCACCGACTGAACAAGGAGGCGCCTGGCAAGCGCTTCGAGGCGGTCTCCGAGCGGGCGATCTGCAAGTACATGAAGATGATCACGCTCGAGAAGCTGCGTGACTCGCTCCGCGACTGGAAGTTCGAGGTAGAGGTCGAGCCCGAGATCGCCGCCCGTGCTCGCGGCGCGATCGAGCGGATGGTCGCGATCAGCTAGCGGTTGTCCCGACAGCCCGCGGAGCTGTACTCGGGCGGCATCCGGCGCGGAAGCTCCGCGAACGAGTAGGCGGCGAGCACGCCGGCCTGCTCGGGCGAGGCGCCGAGACTGCGCGCGACGAAGCCGATCGCCCGGAGCGCGGCGCACTCCGTCCTCGCCTCGTTGCGGATTCCGGCGAGGTGGTAGGACTCGTGCGCGAGCGTGTTCAGGGACCACGCGACGTCGAGCGGCCGCTCGCACGGCAGCAGGCATTTCTTCCGCGAGCGCGCGTAGGCGTGGAGCGTCTGGCAGACCCCCTCCTGCAGGTAAGAGACCGAGACTGGCTTGCGCCCGAGGAACTCGGTCCGGCCGGACTCGCCGCGTGGGTCTGTCAGCGTGCCCGAGAGGCCTTCGCAGCGGATCGTCACTGACCGGCCGGAAAGCTCGCCGGCGATCGCACTCAGCTGCGGGTCGCCGGGCTTGGCCTGCGCGGCCGCTCCGCGATGCAGCAGCGCCCCCAACACGGCAAGCATCGCCAGCAGCGCAAACGTGACCGACCGCATGACCCTTTGTCGGCACGTCGCCGCTCGCCGGTTAGTACGGTCACAGCCGGGAAGAAGCCACCCGCCGGCGGCGTTTCCGTCGGATGAGCGATCCAGGAGGCTCAATGGCCCAGCTGACGGAGAAGCAGCGCAAGTTCATCGTCGAGCACCCGTACGTCGGCACCGTGACGACGATCCGTCCCGACGGCACGCCGCACAGCACGGTCGTCTGGGTGGACGCCGAAGACGGCGTCGTCACTTTCAACACGGCGGTCGGGCGAGCGAAGGAGCGCTATCTCCGCCAGAACCCGCACGCCGCGATCACCGTCGTCGATCCGGAGAATCCCTACGAGTGGGTCTCGGTCAGCGGCCCGGTCGAGATCACGACCGAGGGCGCGGACGAGCAGATCGACCGCCTGGCGAAGAAGTACCTCGGCAAGGACGAGTACCCCTGGCGTTCACCCGACGAGCAGCGGATCACCGTTCGCATCAAGCCCGAGAAGGTGGACTCGGCGGGCCTGGATTAGGCGTGCCCGGGCTCACCGCCGAGCACGCCCGTCTATTCGAGGAACCGAACTTCGCGACCGTCGCGACGGCAAATCCCGACGGCTCCTCGCAGCTGAGCATCGTCTGGATCGACTGGGACGGCGAGCACGTCGTCTTCAACACGGCAGCGGGGCGCGTCAAGCCACGCAACATCGAGCGCGACCCTCGCGTCGGTGTGCTCGTCGTCGACCGCGGCGACGGCTATCGCTGGGTTGCCGTGCGCGGCCGTGCCGAGATGACGACCGAGGGTGCGGACGAGCACATCGACAAGATGGCCCGTAAGTACTCGGGCGAGGGCTGGACAGCGAGGCCCGACGAGCAGCGGCTGCTCGTCCAGGTCCGCGTCGAGCACGTCAGCGCGTACGGTTTTTAGATGGCCGTGATCGTCTGCGACGTGGGCCCCCGCGACGGGCTCCAGAACGAGCGCGACACCGTGGCGCCGGCGACTCGTGCCGATCTCGTCAACAGGCTCGCCGCGTCCGGCTTGCCGCGGATCGAGGCGGTCAGCTTCGTCCGCGACGACCGGGTGCCGCAGATGGCGCGCGCAGAGGAGGTTGCGGGCGGGATCGAGCGCCGCCACGGCGTCGAGTACGCAGGCCTGGTTCTCAACGAGCAGGGCTTCGAGCGGCTACGCCAGACCGACCTCGACCGCGTCAACGTCACGCTCGGCGCGACGGAAACGTTCAACCTGCGCAACGGGAACGCGACGCTCGCGGAGGCCACGGAGCGCGTCCAACGGATCCTTGCGCAGGCCGACCGTCCGACAACGGCAACGATCAGCGTCGCCTTCGGCTGCCCGTTCGAGGGCGCGGTCGATCCGGGCGCGGTCGGGGAGCTGGCCGCGAAGCTCGAGGCGGACGAGATCGTCCTCGCGGACACGATCGGCGTCGCGACGCCGTCCGCTGTTCGCTCGCTCGTCGAGCGCGTCGGCGCCGCCGGATTCCATGGCCACAACACGCGAAACACCGGCTACGCGAACGCGCTCGCAGCGCTCGAGGCGGGCGCGACGGTGCTCGACGCGTCGATCGGCGGCCTCGGCGGCTGCCCGTACGCGCCACGCGCGACCGGCAACATCGCGACCGAAGACCTCGTCTACCTGCTCGAGGGCGAAGGGGTCGAGACGGGGGTCGACCTCGACGCGCTCGTCGAGGTGTCGCAGTGGCTCGAGAGCGTGCTCGACCGGACACTCGAAGGCCAGGTCTACCGCGCGGGCCCGTCGACGGTCAGCGCGTAGAGGTCGACCGTCGCCTTGAAGGGACCGGGCAGGTCCTCGCGCTCGAGCGTCTCGCCGAGCTTCACCGCCACGCGGACGGACGCGTCGTTGCCGCGCTGGATCAACGAGACGACGCGCTGCAGACCGAGCTTCCCGAGCGCGAGTTCGCGCACCGCGGTGGCGGCCTCGGTCGCGTAACCCCGCCCCCAATGCTCGCGCGCGAGCGTCCAACCGATCTCGGTCTCGGTCCTCGGGCCGGGGGCCTGCCGCATCGCGTGCTGCCAGGTGTCGGTGTCCCAGAGCAGGAACCCGACGCGACCGAGCACACGCTCGTCCTCTTTCCGAACGACACTGAACAGGCCGATTCCGTGCTCGTCCCAGTGGCGCAGCATCAAGTCGATCGCCTCGGCGCTCTCGGCCCGGCTCTTGGTGATGCCGCCCGTGTAACGGACGACCTCGAGGTCGGCGAAGAGCTCGGCGAAAGCGTCGAGGTCGTCCCGCCGCGGGAGGCGGAGCACGAGCCGCTCGGTCTCGAGCTGCACGAGGCCGATTATCGTGCTCGCCGTGAGTGGCATCCGGGTCACCGGCGTCAACGGGCTGGTACTAGAGGGACTTGGGACGTCACGGGCCATCTCGCAGCTCGCTGAGCACCTCCTCGGCCCCGGCGTCGAGCCCGGGCGGAGCAGTCGAGTGCACGAGCCGTTCTCCGTTGAACGACAGCGGCGGCGCGACGAGCTCCAAACCACCGACGCTCTGTAACAGCCCGAGTGCCCGCGTTTGCTCGCTGTCGGCGACCTGCGCAACGTCCCTGACCGGGCCGGCCGGGACGCGCGCGGCTGAAAGCCGATCGAGCCAGACCTCGTTCGGTTCCCGCCGAAGCCGCTCCTCCAGCCGCGATTTCAGCTCGGCGCGGTTCTCCACCCGCGCCGGATTGGTGGCGAAGTGCTGGTCGCGTGTCAGCTCGTCGAGTCCGAGTGCGTCACAGAGCCGCGCGAACAGGCGGTCGTTTCCCGCCGCGATCATCAGCGCTCCGTCGTTCGTCTCGAAGGTCTCGTACGGGGCGATCAGTGGGAATGCAGTGCCATGGCGACCCGCAATCGAACAAGTGCGTAGGTAGTCGATCACGTGGTACGCCATTAGCGAGACCGCGGCCTCGTAGAGGGAGACGTCGACCGTGCTGCCCTCGCCGGTCCGGTCGCGTTCGCCCAGCGCGAGCAGGATCCCGAGCGCCGCCCACAGGGCGGCCGCCTGGTCGACAAGCGACAAGCCGACTCGGACAGGCGGGCCGTCCTCCTCGCCGGTAACGCTCATGATCCCCGCGGCCGCCTGCATCAGCGGGTCGTAACCCGGTTCCTGGCGCAGCGGCCCTTTGTGGCCGAAGGCGCCGATCGAGCAATAGACGAGCTTCCGGTTCCGCGCGTGAAGCTCAGCGGCACCGAGGCCAAGGCGCTCGGCGAGCCCCGGCCGTAGGCTCTGGACGAAGACATCGGCCTCGTCGGTGAGTCGGAGGGCGACGTCTCGTCCTTGCTCGGTCGAGAGGTCGAGCGCGAGCGAGCGCTTGTTCGCATTCGCGGCTAGGAAAAGCGGGCTCTCGCCGCCGCGGCCCCAGGCACGCGTCTCGTCCCCGGCGCCCGGTCGCTCGACTTTGATCACGTCCGCGCCGAGGGCGCCGAGGAGCTGCGTGCAGTACGGCCCGGCGAGCGAGACCGTCACGTCGACGACACGGACGTTTCCTAGCGGTCTCACGCGCAACTATCTTCGCGGAGATGAACCGGCTCGCACAGGCGACCTCGCCATACCTGCTCCAACACGCCGAGAATCCGGTCGACTGGCACGAGTGGGGGACGGAGGCCCTCGAGCGCGCGCGCGCCGAGGACAAGCCGATTCTGCTTTCGATCGGGTATGCGGCCTGCCACTGGTGCCACGTGATGGCGCACGAGTCGTTCGAGGACGAGGAGACCGCGGCGCTGATGAACGATCGTTTCGTCAACGTCAAGGTCGACCGGGAGGAGCGCCCCGACCTGGACTCGCTCTACATGGACGCCGTCGTCGCGATGACCGGCCATGGCGGCTGGCCGATGACGGTCTTCCTGCTGCCATCCGGGGAGCCGTTCCTCGGCGGTACCTACTTCCCGCCGGAGCCGCGGCACGGGCTGCCGAGCTTCCGTCAGGTGCTCGTCGCCGTCTCGGACGCCTACCGTGAGCGGCGCGGCGATGTCACCCAGCAGGCAAGCGCGCTCGTCCAGGCGCTGCGGCAGTCCGCGGCGGTCCGGCCGTCCGCTGAGCCGCTGACCGAGTCGCTGCTCAGCGAGGCCGTGCGCGGGCTGGAGGGGCAGTTCGACCCGGAGTGGGGCGGCTTCGGCGGCGCCCCGAAGTTCCCGCCGGCGTCGGTGCTCGAGTTTCTGCTGCGCATGCACGTCCGCGGCAACCCGGACGCGCTCGCGATGGTCACGACGACACTGGACGGCATGGCCGCGGGCGGCATGTACGACCTGCTCGGCGGCGGCTTCCACCGCTACTCGGTCGACGAGCAGTGGCTCGTCCCGCACTTCGAGAAGATGCTCTACGACAACGCGCTGCTCGCGCCGGTCTACCTCCATGCCTGGGTGGTGACCGGCGAGGAGCGCTACCGCGAGGTCGCCGAGGCGACCATCGACTACATGCTGCGCGAACTGCGGCTCCCCGAGGGCGGGTTCGCCTCGGCGCAGGACGCCGACACGGAAGGCGTCGAGGGGCTGACCTTCACATGGACCGCCGACGAGGGCGCCCCCGCCGAGCTGCTCGAGCCGTTCGAGCACGGCCGCTCGATCCTGCGGGGCGGGCTCGACGAGGAGCTCAAGCGCCGGCTCTTCGAGGTGCGCGAGCAGCGGCCCAAGCCGCTCCGTGACGACAAGGCGATCGCGGCCTGGAACGGGCTGGCGCTAGCGGCGCTCGCAGAGGCGGGGCGCCGCCTCGGCCGTCCCGAGCTGCTCGATGTGGGCCGTGAGCTTGCGGAGTTCCTGCTCGGCCCGCTCTCCGACGACCACGGCCGCCTCCATCGCAGCTGGCGGGCGGGACGTGCGAGCAACCCCGGCTACCTGGAGGACTACGCCGATGTCGCGAACGGGCTCTACGAGCTCCACGTCGCGACCGGCGAGCTGCGCTGGCTTCGCGAGGCGAACCGGCTCGGTCGGCTGGCTGTGGAGCTGTTCGCCGACGAGGAGCGAGGCGGGTTCTTCCTGTCGCCGGCCGATGGCGAGCAGCTCGTGGCCCGCAAGAAGGAGTTCGACGACCACCCGACGCCCTCCGGGAACTCGATGCTGGCGTTCGTGCTGGTCCGTCTCGGGCGGATCTGGGGCGACGACGAGCTCGAGCGGGACGCGGCAGGCGTCTTCCGCCTGATCCGCGACGCGATCCCGCGCGCGCCGAGCGCCTTCGGCCACGCGCTCTCCGCGCTCGACCTCTACCTGGCGCCGCCGCGGGAGCTGGCTGTGATTGGCCGGCCGGACGACGAGATCGCCGAGGCCGCTTTGGCCGGCTTCGACCCGAACGCGGTCGTCGCGTTCGGGCCCGACGACGACGTGCCCCTGCTCGTCGGCAAGGACTTAGTCGACGGCCGCCCGGCGCTGTACGTCTGCGAGCGCTTCGCGTGTCGGGCCCCGATCACGGAGGTAGAGGGGAGCCTGCTGCCGCCTTAAGGTACCCCCGCCGTGGTCCTGCTCTCGGTCGAGCACCTGACGAAGCGGTTCGGAGGCATCGTCGCAGTCGACGACGTCTCGCTCGGCGTCGAGCAGGGCCAGATCGCCGGGCTGATCGGCCCGAACGGCGCCGGCAAGACGACGCTCTTCAACCTGATCACCCGCCTCTACCGTCCGGATTCGGGAGAGATCGCTTTCGCCGGCCAGAGCCTCCTGCGAACGCCGGCCTACCGGATCGTCCGCAGAGGCATTGCGCGGACGTTCCAGAACGTCGAGCTCTTCCCGAGCATGACGGTGCTCGAGAACGTCGAGGTCGGAAGCCACGCGCGCGGCGACCGGCCGGCGGCCGAGCTGCTCGCCGAGCTCGGGCTCGAGAGCGTCGCCATGCGTCCGGCGGCCGGGCTGCCCTTCGGGACGTTGAAGCGGGTCGAGCTCGCACGGGCCCTGGCCTCGCGCCCCCGCTTGCTGCTGCTCGACGAGCCCGCCGGGGGGCTCAGCCACGAGGAGGTGGCGGAGCTCGCCGGCCTGATCCGGCGGATCCGCGAGTCGTTCGAGCTGACGATCCTGCTGGTCGAGCACCACATGAATCTGGTCATGGGCGTCGCCGACCGCGTCCACGTTCTCGACTTCGGGCGCAAGATCGCCGAGGGCGCGCCCGTGGAGGTTCAGCGCGATCCGGCGGTGATCGAGGCGTATCTGGGCAGCGAGCGGCCCGAACATGCCCCTGCTTGAGCTGCGCGGAGTCGCCGCGCGGTACGGGCCGTTGCAGGCGCTCCACAAGGTCGACCTCTCGGTGGGCGAAGGCGAGATCGTCGCCGTGCTCGGCGCGAACGGCGCCGGCAAGACCACCACGCTGCGGGCGATCTCGGCGACCGTGCGCACCAGCGGCGACATCGTCTTCGCGGGCGAGCGGCTCCAACGCCGTCCGGAGGCCGTTGCGCGTGCGGGGATCGCGCACGTGCCCGAGGGTCGCGGCACGTTCGCGCAGCTCTCGGTGGAGGAGAACCTCCGCCTAGGCGCGCACGTGCGACGGGACCGTGCCGGCGTCAAGGCCGACCGTGAGCGTGTGCTGCGGCGCTTTCCGATCCTCGCTGAGCGGCGCCGGCAGGCTGCCGGAACGCTGAGCGGCGGCGAGCAGCAGCAGCTCGCGCTGGCGCGGGCGCTGATGCAGCGCCCCCGCCTCCTGCTGCTCGACGAGCCGTCGCTCGGGCTCGCGCCCCTTGTCGTCGCCGGCTTCTACGAGGTCGTCCGCGAGCTGAATGAGCAGGAGGGGCTGTCCGTGCTCGTCGTCGAGCAGAACGCGAGCCTCGCGCTCGCGTCGTCGAGCCGTGCCTACGTGCTCGAGGTCGGGCGGGTCGCGGTCGACGGGCCGAGCGCGGCGCTGCAGCGGAACGAGTCCGTCCGACGCTCGTACCTCGGCTACTGATGATCGTCGCGGTCGACTGGGCAGGCGTCGCGCAACAGGTCGTCGCCGGGCTCTCGTCCGGCGGCACATACGCCACGCTGGCTGTCGCGCTCGCGCTCATCTATCGCGCCACGGGCGTGATCAACTTCGCGCAGGGCGAGCTGGCGATGTTCTCGACGTTCGTCGCGTGGACGCTGACCCAGCACGGCCTCTCGTACTGGTCGGCCTTCGCCCTTACGGTGGCGGCATCCTTCGCCGGCGGAATCGCGCTCGAGCGGGCCGTCATCCGCCCGGTCGAGGGGAGGCCCGTGTTGACGATCGCGATTGTCACGATCGGGCTGTTCTTCGTCGCCAACGGCGCCGCGTTCTGGATCTGGTCGCCCGAGGTCAAGTCGATGCCGAACGCGTTCTCGACGCGCCCGATCCGGCTCGCGGGCGTCGCCTTCTCGATCTCCGACCTCGGGATCATCGGCGTCTCCCTGCTCGCGGTCCTGCTGCTCTGGCTGTTCTTCCGGTTCACGAAGGTGGGCCTGGCGATGCGGGCGGCGGCGCTGAACCCGGAGTCGAGCCGCCTGACGGGGATCCGTGTCACCTGGACGATCGCGCTCGGCTGGGGGCTAGCCGCAGCGCTCGGAGCTGTGGCCGGGCTGATGGCGGCGCCGCCGCTCGGAAGCTTCGACCAGAACTTCATGCAGCCGATCCTTCTCTACGCCTTCGCGGGGGCCGTGCTCGGCGGCATCGACAGCGCGCTCGGGGCGGTGATCGGGAGCCTCGCCCTCGGGGTGTTCCTGAACCTCCTCGGGACGTACGTGTCATGGATCGGCACGGACCTGCGGCAGGCAGCCGCGCTCGCCGTGATCCTCGTCGTCCTGCTCGTGAAGCCGTCGGGTCTGCTCGGCACGGGCGCCGTTAGGCGGGTATGAGGCGCGGGGCGCGGATCGCTGCCGGCGTCCTCGTCGCTGCGGCGGCCGTCGCGCTCGTGGTGGTGCTGCCGCACTGGCTGAGCGATGCGCGCGCGGCCGAATTCGCACGCGCCGGCTGCTTCTTCATCGCGATCCTCGGTCTCAACCTCCTCACCGGCTATACGGGCCAGATCTCGCTCGGCCACGGCGCTTTGATGGCGGTCGGCGCCTACACGACGGCGATCCTGACCGCCGACCACGGCTTCCGCGACCTCTGGACGATTCCGCTCGCGGGGCTCGTAGCGATGGCCGCGGGCTTTCTGCTGGGCCTGCCGGCCATTCGTCTCTCCGGTCTCTACCTCGCGCTCGCGACGTTCGCGTTCGGAGTGGCGATGCCGGCGCTTCTCAAGAAGTTCTCCGGCCTCACCGGCGGGAGCGCGGGGATCAACCTGTTCGACAAGGCGCTGAACCGTTCCACCGGCGCGCTCGGCTCGGTGCACGTTCTGGGCTTGACCGTCGCCACGAACGACTTCCTCTACTACCTGACGTGGGGGATAGGACTCGTGCTCGCCGGGGCGGCGTGGCTGTTGGTTAGGGGCCGGATCGGCCGTGCCTTCCGTGCCGTGCGCGACAGCGAGGTCGCGGCGGCCTCTTCGGGAGTCAACACGGCCTTCTACAAGACTCTCGCCTTCGGGATCAGCGGCTTCTACGCCGGTGTCGGCGGGTCGCTGTTCGTGCTCGTCTCTAACTGGTTCGTCAGCCCGAGCACGTTTCTCTTCGACAAGTCCCTGCTGCTCGTCGTCGGCGCCGTGGTCGGCGGCCTCGGCTCGCTCGCGGGGATGGCGCTCGGCGCACTCTTCATCCAGTTCATGCCGAGCTGGGCCGACAACCTCTCGAGCGCGCCCGGTGCTCCCTCGGTTTTCTTCGGAGCGGCGATCGTGCTCGTGATGATCCTGCTGCCGACCGGCCTCGGCGGCCTCCTGGCGAAGTTGGCAGAGCCGCTAACAAGGCGGTTGTACACTCGGTCTCAAGAAGGGCAATGAGGAAGAGCCGTGTCCTCATCGGGGTGTTCAGTGCGCTCGCGATCGTTTCCGCCGCCTCGGCGGGAGGCTCCGCGACGCCTGGGGTCACCTCGAAGCAGATTCTGATCGGGGGCACGACCCCGCTGAGCGGGCCGGCGTCCGCCTACGCCTCGGTCGCGAAGGGTGCCGACGCGTATTTCAAGTACGTCAACGCCCACGGTGGGGTCTTCGGGCGGAGCATCAAGTACAAGTACGAAGACGACGCGTACGACCCGTCGCAGACGATCCAGAAGACGCGCGACCTCGTCCAGAACGACAAGGTGTTCGGGATCTACAACACGCTCGGCACCGAGCAGAACCTCGCCGTCCGCTCGTACCTGAACCAGCTGAAGGTCCCACAGCTCCTGGTCGCGAGCGGCGCGAGCGCCTGGGGGAGCGACTACAAGAAGTACCCGTGGACGATCGGCTACCAGCCGAGGTACTGGGGTGAGGCGGCGATCTACGGCCACTACATCGCGAAGACACGGCCGAAGGCCCGGATCGGGATCCTCTACCAGAACGACGATTACGGGAAAGAGCTCATCGCCGGCTTCCAGCACGCGCTCGGCAAGAAAGCGAAGCTGATCGTCTCGAAGCAGGGCTACGACGTCACCGACACCGACGTCAAGTCGCAGATCGCGAGGCTGAAGGCGAAGCGCATCAACACGTTGATGGTGTTCGCGACGCCGAAGTTCGCGATCCAGTCCTACTCGTCGGCGCGGGTGCTCGGGTGGCGCCCGCTCGTCTTCGTCAACGCGGTCTCGAGCGCCACGAACACGATGACGATCGCCAGCCTGGCGAGCAGCAAGCTGCAGACGGAGGGCTCGATCTCGATCGCCTTCCTCAAGGACCCGCTCGATCCGCAATGGAAGAAGGACAAGTCGGTGGCGCTTTTTCGGACGATCCTGAAGAAGTACAACGGCGGCCAGGGACTGACAGACGTCTACAACGTCTACGGCATGGCCTCGGCGTACACGCTGGTCGACGCGCTCAGGCACGCCGGCAAGAACCTGACTCGCGCGGGCGTGATGAAGGCGATCACCCACCTGAACGAACGCAGCAACCCGTTCGTGCTGCCCGGGATCGTGGTTCGGACGACATCGGCCGACCACTTCCCGATCGCGCAGGTCCGCCTCGAGCGCTACCACAAGGGGCGCTGGGTCTACTTCGGGCCGCTGAACCGCGTGGGCTAACGCGGCTTCGCGCGTAAGCTCCCGCCGTGGTTGGGCCACTCGCCGCCGCGGAGACCTTCGAGCTCGTCGACGAGCCGTGGGAGGGCCTTGCGGGCGAGGCGCGCAGGCTGCGGGAGCTCGGTCACGGCCGGCTCGTCACCTACTCCCCGAAGGCCTTCATCCCGCTGACGAAGCTCTGCCGCGACGTGTGCGGCTATTGCACCTTCGCGCGGCCGCCTCGGCGGGGGGAGCGCGCCTACATGAGCGAGGACGAGGTCCTGGAAGTGGCGCGCGCGGGGGCGGCAGCCGGCTGCCGGGAGGCGCTCTTCACGCTCGGCGACAAGCCGGAGCTGCGCTACCGCGTCGCCCGGGACGAGCTCGCCGCGCTGGGATGCGACACGACGCTCGAATACCTGGCGCACTGCGCGCAGCTCGTCCTGGAGGAGACGGGGCTCCTTCCGCACCTGAACCCGGGCGTACTGTCGGTCGAGGATGCTCGCGCGCTCCGGCACGTCTCCGTCTCGCAGGGGCTGATGCTGGAGACGACTGCGGAGCGGCTCGCGGAGCGAGGCGGGCCGCACTGGGCATCTCCGGACAAGCTGCCCGCCGCACGGCTGGCGACGATCGAGGCTGCCGGAGTCGCGCGAGTGCCGTTCACGACCGGGATCCTGATCGGGATCGGCGAGGCGCGGCCCGAGCGGGTCCAGGCGCTCCTCGCGATCCGCGAGCTTGGTGAACGCGGCGGCCACGTCCAGGAGGTGATCGTCCAGAACTTCCGCGCCAAGCCGGGGACGCGGATGGCGGCTGCGCCCGAGCCGCCGCTCGAGGAGCTGCTCTGGACGTGCGCGGCGGCACGCTTGCTGCTCGGAGCCGACTGGAACATCCAGGCGCCGCCGAACCTGAGCTATGCCGACTTCCCGAGGCTGCTCGATGCCGGCATCAACGATTGGGGCGGCGTCTCGCCGGTGACGGTCGATCACGTCAACCCGGAGGCGCCGTGGCCGGAGCTCGAGCGGCTGGGCGAAGCCACGCGGTCGCGAGGGCTGGAGCTGGCGCCCCGGCTCGCGGTCTATCCTGAGTACGTCGCCGAGCTCGAGCGGTGGATCGATCCCACCGTGGCGCCCGACGTGCTCGCGCTCGCGGATTCGGAGGGGTTTGCGCGCGAGGACGAGTGGGCGGCAGGAGCGGCGGCTGACGGCGAGCGTGCGCCGCAGGCCGCCGCGCTGTTGGATGGTCCACCCATCCTCCTCCCCGCAGCGAGCGTAACGCGCAAATCCGCACCGGTGGGAAACGGCTCTGCGCCGAAAGTGTCAAAGCCCGTGGCCGAGGCGCTGGCGAAGGTGCGGGAAGGCGTCGAGCTCGACGAGGACGATGCGACCGACCTTTTCCGCGCCCGCGGGACCGACTTCCGCGCGGTCACCGCTGCCGCCGACGCGCTTCGGCGCGAGGTGTGCGGCGACGCTGTCACCTACGTGGTCACGCGCAACATCAACTACACGAACGTCTGCTATTTCCGCTGTGGCTTCTGCGCGTTCTCGAAGGGCAAGCTCGCGGCCAACCTGCGAGGCGCGCCCTACCTCGTCCCGCTCGACGAGATCGTGCGCCGCTGCGGCGAGGCCTGGGAGCGCGGCGCCACCGAGG
>JBKOUJ010000152.1:0-2530 GCA_046723355.1 Actinomycetota bacterium
CGCGCCCGCAGTGCCGCCTCGAATCGGAGCCCCGCCTGCGCGGCCCCGGCGAGCGCCTGGACGAGCCGTTCGCCCGCGCGCACGAGCCCCGGGTCCGCGGCCGGGGGCGGAGCGGACGGGTTCGCCCGGAGCTCTTCGACCTCGCGCTCCAGTGCCCGGCGCCGAGCCTCGAGCTCGAGCCAGACCGCTTCTGCGGTCTCGCCCGCGAACCACAGCTCCCCCCGGTCGGGGTCGTACCCGAAGCCCTCGGGCGTGACGGCGGGAACCGGCGACGCGAGCAGCTCGTCCTTCGCGACGACCGCGTATCGGTCGACCAGCTCGGCCGGTTTCGTGCTGACGAGGACGGTCAGGTTCCCGAGGCCGGCCGCGCGAGCCCGCTCGAGCAAGGCCAGGCCTGCCTGCACGTCGTCCGCAAGGAGCGCCGAGGCCTGCGGGCCGAGCGCCGCCGCCACGGCGCGCTCCTGCCCCGGTTCGACGGCGAGCTCGGACAGCGCGAGCCGGGCGCCCTGCTCGGCAAGCGCCCGCGCAGCGGGAGGAAGCCCTTCGCGTTCGGCAAGCGCACGTTCGACCGCGGCCAGGCGCTCGCGCGCCGTGCGCAACCGCTCGTCGTCGACGGTGGGCAGCCGAAGAGGCTCGGCGCGCAGCCGCTCGACGAGCGCGTCGGCCGCCTCGCGCCGCAGCTCCAGCCGGTCGGCGGCGCTGCGCAGCCGGTAGAGGGCGGCGGTCGCCTGCTCTCGACGGCCGGCTGCATCCGCGAGGTCCTCCTCGGCGCGGTTGCGCTCGACGAGCAGCTCCTCCAGCTTCGCGTTCGCCGTCTTCCTCGCAAGCGCCGCAGCCGTGCGCCGCTCGTCGATCTCGGCAGCGGCGGCGGCGAACTCCTCGAGCTCGAGCTCGGCGATCCGCGCCTCGATAGATGCAATCTCGGCCTTCAGCTTCTCCGCCCGCTCGGCCGCCGTGGCCTGGAGCGCGAGCGGCCGCAGCCGCTTGCGAACCTCGGCCTCGAGGTCCCGGGCGCGCTCGGCCTGAACATGCACACGGGCGAGCTTCAGCTCCGCCCGATGACGCCGGGCCTTGAACTTGCCGAGCCCCGCCGCCTCCTCGAGCAGCGCGCGGCGTTGTCCCGGCTTCGACGAGAGGATCTCCTCGACCCTGCCCTGCCCGATCACGGAACTGTGGCCGCCGCCGAGGCCGACGTCCGCGAGCAGCTCGACGAGATCCGTCCGCCGGACGGACGCCTTGTTGACGAGGTACTGTCCCTCGCCGCCGCGGTGAAGCCGGCGCGTGATCGCGATCTCGCTGAACTCGAGCTCCGGGAACTGGCCGTCGGCGTTGTCGAAGAGGAGCTCGACCTCGCACCACTCCGCCGGCGAGCGCCCCGGCGCGCCGGCAAACAGGACGTCGTCCGGCTTCTCCGCGCGCAGCTCCGAAGGCGAGAGCGACCCCGACGCCCAGAGCAGAGCGTCGGCGACGTTGGACTTCCCCGAGCCGTTCGGGCCGACAACCACTGCGACGCCGCGCTCGAGGCGGACCTCGAGCGGGTCGGGGAACGACTTGAAGCCGCGCAGCTTGATCGCGCTCAGGTGCACGCCGGCCGAACGCTAGCGGCGACGGCGGATGCCCAAGGGACTGTCCCCACAGGGGACCAGTCCCTAGACCCCGAGCTTCGCGAGAACCTCCTGCGCCGCAGCCTGCTCGGCAGCCTTCTTCGAGCGCCCGTGTCCGACGCCGACTTGTTCGCCGTCGACGGTTGCCGCGCACGTAAAGGTGCGGTCGTGCGGCGCGCCTTCGGCGTTCAGGACCGAGTAGCTCACCGACTGCCCCCGCCGCGCGAGCGCTTCCTGCAACTCGGTCTTGTAGTCCACGTGGCTCGTCAGCGCGTACTCGATACGGCTCGCGAACGCGTCGACGACCGAAGGCTCGATCTTCTCGAAGCCATGCTCGAGGTAAAGGGCGGCAAGCGAAGCTTCGAGCAGGGCTGCCAGAACGTTGCGGTTCTTGGTCAGCCGCTCGAGCTCCTCCTCGGGAATCAGGCGCCGTCCGCGGTCTCGCAGGCGCGAGCCCAGGTCCAGCTCCCCGGCGACGACGGCACAGCTGGCCCGCGAGACGACGTGCGAACGGACCTTTGCCATACGCCCCTCCGAGAAGTCCGGGTAGCTGTCGTAGAGCGTTCGAGCGATCGCGAGCTCGAGGACGCTGTCACCGAGGAACTCGAGTCGCTCGTACGACGACGCGCGGTCAGGCGCCCAGGACGTGTGGGTGAAGACGGTTTCGAGCCGCTCTTCGGGCAGCTCGTCGATCAAACGGCCGAGCGAGCTTCGGCTACTGGTGCGAGGAGACGTAGTCGACAGCCTGACCGACCGTCTGGATCTTCTGCGCGTCCTCGTCAGAGATCTTGATCCCGAACTGGTCTTCGAGCTCCATGATCAGCTCGACGAGATCGAGCGAGTCGGCGTCGAGATCTTCCTGAAATGAAGCCTCTTCGGTGATCTCGTTCTCGTCGACGCCGAGCTGTTCGCCCAGCACTTCCTTG
>JBKOUJ010000074.1:0-6469 GCA_046723355.1 Actinomycetota bacterium
GCCGAGCCGGTTGATCGCGCCGGCCTGGTAGAGCATCGCCTCGACGAGCGAGGTCTTGCCCGTGGAGCGGTGGCCGACGACGGCGACGTTGCGGATCTTTCCGGGCTCGACGGGCATCTGGCGGGCTTCCTCCTCGGTTCGTTGGCGCGGACGATCTTATCTTCGACCCGGCGCTCGTTCGAAGCGGTTTCGGTGCTCCGAAGTGGACTGTCCACCTGGACTGCCTGCAACGGTCGGGTGTGGAAGGAAAGTCACAGATTCGTCACGGGTTGGACACGGCCCGAGCGGCGGGTTCTATCCTCCGCGGCCGTGGGCTGGTGGGACAACGCGGTCGTCTACCAGATCTACCCGCGCTCGTTTCAGGACTCGGACGGCGACGGGACCGGCGACCTGCGCGGGATCACGGAGCGGCTTGACTACCTGGCCTGGCTGGGCGTCGACGCCTTCTGGCTCTCCCCTATCTACCCGTCTCCCCTCGCCGATTTCGGCTACGACGTCTCCGACTACACGGACGTCGCGCCCGCCTACGGCACGCTCGAAGACTTCGACGAGCTCGTAGCCGCGGCGCACGACCGCGGCCTTCGCGTCCTGCTCGACCTGATTCCCTGCCACACCTCGATCGAGCACCCGTGGTTCCGGGAGCACCCGGACCGGTACATCTGGTCGCCGGTCGACGGGCCGCCCAACAACTGGGTGTCCGCGTTCGGCGGCCCCGCGTGGAGCCGCGACGAGCTGACTGGCCGCTGGTACCTGCACAGCTTCTACCCTGAGCAGCCCGACCTCGACTGGCGGAACCCGGCGGTCGTCGAGGCCTTCCAGGGCATCGTGCGCTTCTGGCTCGACCGTGGCGTCGACGGCTTCCGGCTCGACGCGATCGACAAGCTGATCAAGGACGAGCGCCTGCGCGACGACCCGCCCGCGAGCGGCGACTTCCCGCTGCCACTGCGTCCCGACGCCGCGAAGCTCGAACGCGTCTACTCCGGCCACCGGCCCGAGACGATCGACGCCCTCCGTACGATCAGAGCGGCCGCCAACGATGCGCTGCTCGTCGGCGAGGTCTATCAGCCGACCTGCGAGTACCCGCCCTATCTCCAGGTGCTCGACCTCGTCTTCGCCTTCGAGCTGCTGTTCGCCCCGTGGGACGCGGCCCGGCTCCGGGAGGCGATCGCGCCGGCCGCCGAGCTCGGCCGGGTCGCCTGGGTGATGTCGAACCACGACTTCGACCGACTCGCGACGCGCCTCGGCCCCGCCAACGTCCGCGCGGCCGCGACGCTGCTGCTCACGCTGCCCGAGACGGCGTTCATCTACCAGGGCGACGAAATCGGCCTGGCGAACGGCCCCGGCGCCGACCCGCCCTACGACCGGGCCGGCCGCGATCCGATGCGCCACCCGATGCAGTGGGACACGTCCCCGACCGGCGGCTTCACGACCGGCGCTCCCTGGCTGCCGGCCGTCGACCCGGCCGAGCGGAACGTCGAGGCTCAGCGCGCCGACCCGGACTCGCTCCTCCAGCATTACTGCCGACTGATCGCGCGCCGTAAGGGCCTCGGGCCCTTCCGCCTGCTCGACGCCGAGCCCGACACCCTCGCCTACGAACGGGGCGACGAGGTGATCGCCATCGAGACCAAACCGGGTTAAGCTCGGCCTGACAGAGGAGGACGGGTTTGGCGGAGATCACCTACGACAAGGTCGACAAGATCTACCCCGATGGCACCCAGGCCGTCCACGACCTGAATCTCGAGATCGACGACGGCGAGCTGGTGGTCCTGGTCGGCCCCTCGGGCTGCGGGAAAACGACGGCCCTCCGCATGTTGGCCGGCCTCGAGGAGATCACGAACGGGGAGATCAGGATCGGCGACCGGATCGTCAACGACCTCACCCCCAAGGACCGCGACATCGCCATGGTCTTCCAGAGCTACGCGCTCTACCCGCACATGACGGTCGAGCAGAACCTCGCTTTCGGCCTGAAGCTCCGGAAGACGCCGAAGCGCGAGATCGACGAGCGTGTCCACCGCGCCGCGAACATCCTCAAGATCGAGGAGTTCCTCAAGCGCAAGCCGCGGGCGCTCTCGGGCGGACAGCGGCAGCGCGTCGCGATGGGCCGCGCGATCGTCCGCGAGCCGCAGGCGTTCCTGATGGACGAGCCGCTCTCGAACCTCGACGCAAAGCTTCGCGTCCAGCTCCGCGCCGAGATCCACCAGCTCCAGCGCCGCCTCGGCGTGACGACGCTCTACGTCACGCACGACCAGGTCGAGGCGATGACGATGGGCGACCGCGTCGCCGTCATGAACGCCGGCCACCTTCTTCAGGTCGACACACCCCAGGTGCTGTACGACCAGCCGGTCAACGAGTTCGTAGCCGGCTTCATCGGCTCGCCGTCGATCAACCTCGTCGAGGCGCAGCTGGCGCAGCAGAACGGGCACCTCAGCGTCAAGTTCGGCGATCACACGCTGACGGTGGACGACCAACTGGCCCGCAACCGCTCCGGCCTCAGCCAGTACGTCGGCCGGACGGTCATGCTCGGCATCCGACCCGAGGACTTCGAGGACGCGAGCATCGATTCGGACGCGCCGCCCGACCGGCGCGTGAAGGTCACATCCGACCTGATCGAGCCGCTCGGCTCGGAGATGCTTGTCTACTTCAGCAGCGACGCGCCCGCCATGGTCTCGAGCGGGGTCACGGCGGATGCCGGCGCCGACGCCGAGGTCACGCTCGGCGGTGAGGCCGACGGCCGCAGCCGGCTCGTTGCACGGATCGACCCGCGCTCGCGAATCGCGACGGGCAGCGAGGTCGAGCTCGCCGTCGATACCAGTCGGCTCTACTTCTTTGACAAGGAAACGGGCGAGGCCGTCTAGCCCTTCACGGCGCCCGCGGTCAGACCCGCGAGAATGCGCCGCTGCAGGATCAGCGTGGCCGTGATCAGCGGCAGTGTGACCACGACCGTCGCCGCCATGATCTGGCCCCACGGCACGTCGAAGGTACTGCCCGTCTTGCCCACGAACGACGTGATCGCGATCGGCACCGTGTACTTGTCCGTGGACTGGATGAACGAGATCGCATACAGGTACTCGTTCCAGGCGGAGATGAACGCGAGCAGGCCCGTCGTGACGAGACCGGGCGCGATCAGCGGCAGCAGAACCTTGTAGAAGACCTGTAGCGGGGTCGCGCCGTCGACGTAGGCCGCCTCCTCCAGGTCGCCTGGGAGCGCGCGCATGAAGCTCGTCAGCACCCAGACCGTGAACGGCAGCGTGAAGATCAGGTAGCTGAAGATCAGCGAGCCGAGCGTGTCGTAGAGGTGGAAGTCCTTCATCGTGGTGTAGAGGGCGCCAAGGATCGCGATCTGCGGGAAGATCGTCATCGAGAGCATCAGGTAGAGCACTCCCTGGCGGCCGCGGAAGCGGAAGCGGCCGAGCGCGTACGCCGCCAGCGAGCCGATCACCAGCGACAGCAGCGTCACCGAGCCGGCGACGATCGTCGAGTTCAGGAGCGCTCGAGTGAAGAACGAGGTGCTGAAGATCTCGCGGAAGTTGTCCAGAGTCGGATGCGACGGGAAGTACTGGATCGGTGTATCGAACAGCCGGCCTTCGGGCGTGAACGCCGAGCGGATCGCCCAGTAGAACGGGAACAGCGCGTAGAAGAAGATCACGAGGATCAGAAGCCAGAAGCCGATCTTCGGGACGTAGCGGCCGACGGGCGTGCGCCAAAGCGCGCGGCCTCGGGCGCGTTCGCGTCGCTTCGCGGCCTCGGCGACCGTATTCACGTCTGGTCTCCGACCCGCATCACCGTCACGTAGATGACGACGAACAGCGAGATGATCAGGAAGATCGCGACGCTGATCGCGGCGCCGTACCCGACCAAGCCGTCACCGACGATAGTGCTCTGGTCGTACACGGCCATCGTCTGCGTGTCCGGCCGGTTGCCGAAGAAGACGTAGAAGACGTCGAACACACGCAGCGCGTCGAGCGTCCTGAAGATGAGCGTCACGAGGATCGCCGGCAACAGCAACGGCAGCGTGATCCGGAAGAACTGCTGCACCTTGTTCGCGCCGTCGACGGCGGCGGCCTCGTAGAGGTCGCGCGAGATCACCTGTAGCCCGGCTAAGAGAAGCAGCGCGACGAACGGCGTCGTCTTCCAGATATCGACCGCCGAGACGGCAACAAGCGGGTGGTCAGTGAGCCACGACGGCGGGTTCGACGGCGAGAAGACGTGCGCTTTCTTGCCGAGGTCGTTAACGACGCCGAACGTGTCGTCGAGCATCCACTTCCACATCTGAGCGGCGACCACGGTCGGGATCGCCCAGGGCACGAGCATCACGGCCCGCATGGCGCCTCGGCCCCGAAAGCTCGAGTTGACGACGAGCGCGATGATCAGGCCGAGCACGAACTCGAACGTCACGGTGATGAGGGTGAACTTGATCGTCACCCACACCGAGTGGCGGAAATCCGTGTCGTGCCAGAGGTCCTTGTAGTTCTGCAGGCCTATCCACTTGGTCGGCTCGGTAACGAGGAACTCCTGGTCCGTGAAGCTCTGGTAGATCGTCTTGCCGAGTGGATAGAGCGCGACGAACGCGACGACGGCGAGCGCCGGCAGGAGCAGCAGCCATGCGAGCCGCGTCTGCCGCCGCTGGAGCTTCGGGCGCCGCCGGAGGCGTCGTGCCAGGCGTGCGGGTGTGGCGACCGTGGTCATGAACGAAGAGGGAGGATGACAGACGCCATCCTCCCTCATTTCAAGCTAGTTCGGCGGTGCTATCGAAGCAGTCGCTTGAGCTTCGACTCGATCGAGGGGAGAACGTTCTTCGCGGGCGTTCCGCGGAGAATCTCGTTGACCCCCTGGTAGATCACCTTCGAGCCGGCGTTGTACTTGCCCTTCAGGAACTTCGCCGGACGGGTGACGCGAGGCACGCTGGCGATGGCCGGCTTCAGGTACGGGTTGGCCTTGACAACGGCCTTGTTCTTCGCAACCGCCACGCGCGTCGGGACGAGCGACCACGCAGTGGCGTTCCACGTCTCGACCGGCGCACTCGTCGCGTAGCGGACGAACTCGATCGCTGCGCCCTTGTGCTTCGAGTACTTCGAGACCGCGAGCTGCCAGCCGCCGACTGTTCCGACCGACCCGCCTTTGGCGCCGTGCGGGAGGACAGTGACGCCGAACTTGCCGGCGACCTTCGAATCCGACTTCGTCGCGTTCGCATACATGTACGGCCAGTTGCGCGCGAAGGCCGCGTTGCCGGTGGTGAACGCGGTCTGGGTCTCGTTTTCCTGGAACGTCGTCACGTTCTTCGGCGAGATCTTGCTCAGGTTCGTGCGGACCGCGTCCAGGATCGTCTGCGCGTTCTTGTTGTTGATCGTGACCTTGCCGCCGTCGATGAAGTGACCGCCGCCGGCAGACGCGAGCCACTCGAGCGAGTCGCACGTCAGGCCCTCGTAGGCGTTCCCCTGGAAGACGAAGCCGTAGAAGCTGTCGTTGTCCTTCCGCTCGCCGTTCTGGATCTTGGCTGCCATCTGGAACAGCTGGTTCCAGGTCTTCGGCGGGGCGCTGTAGCCGTACTTCTTGAGCAGGTCGGTGCGGTAGTAGAGGATTCCGTAATCCCCGAACCACGGCATCGCGACGAGCTTCCCGTTGATCGTGTCGTTCTGGATGATCCCGGCCACGTGCGCCTTCGACGCCTTGCCGAGCTTCGGCTTCAGGTTCACGAGGTAGGGCGCGAACGCTCCCGGCCAGACGACGTCGACCATCATCACGTCGAACGACGACGACTTGGACGAGAAGTTCCGCGCGAGCTGCGCGTACGACGCGTCCGATGCCGTCGGGTGCGGGACGACGTTGACGGTGATCCCGGTGTCCTTCTTGAACCGCGCCGCCAGCGCAAGATCGCGGGCGTGCAGGCCGCCCACGGAGTCGCCCACGAACGTGATCTTCTGACCGTGATACTTGGCCTTGATGGCCGCCGCACCCGGCACCTTCGGTGGCGGCGGCGCGGTCGCGGAAGTGCGGGCGGGCGACGCCTGCTTGGCCGGGCTGGTCCCGGCTGCCGCAACGCTCAGCGATACCGCGAGCGTAGTCGCGCCGATCAACGCTGCCGCGACGAGCAGTGCTCGATGCTTCACGTTATTCCATCCTTTCTTTAGACCCAACCGCATGTGGACCCCTCTCCACACGGCGAGACTACTCCCATTTAGGAGAGCCATTCAACTGAGACGAGTCCGCTCTACAAGTGTTAGGCGATGTCTCAGCGATTCAACGGTTCCCGGGCCGGCGAGCCGGCCAGGCGAGCCTTCAGGCGCAGGATCGCCTTCGTGTGCAGCTGTGAGACTCGGGACTCGGTGACCCCCAGCACCTCGCCGATCTCGCGCAGGGTCAGCTCCTCGTAGTAGTAGAGCGTTACGACGAGCTTCTCCCGCTCCGGCAGCCGGGCGATCGCCTCGCCCAGAGCCTCCCGCATCTCCGTCTCGGCGAGCGCCGACTGCGG
>JBKOUJ010000162.1:0-15750 GCA_046723355.1 Actinomycetota bacterium
GGTCGCGGCCGGTCAGGCCGAAGGCGTAACTGCCGGGCAGCAGGTCGCGCATGCGCACGAGCAAACCGAGGTGAAGGCCGCTGGAGTTCGTGAGCACCATGTCGAGACGCCCGACGGGTTGGACCTGGTTGCCGCCGTCACCGGCGCTGAGGCCCCCTGCGCGGAAGGACAGGACCGCGGGGCTGGTGTCGGAGGGCTTGAAGATCTTCTTCGAGAGCTGCAGCTCCGAGAGGAGCGGCGCGTCGGAGCGGCCGAACGGGATCGTCCACGGGATTCGGAGCGGCAACGTCGCGCGTGAGCTGATCTGCATCGTCCCGGCGGCGGGTGGGCCTAGCGTCGGCGTTCCCGCGAACGAGGCCTTCACGCGGATCGTCACCTCGCCGCCCGGCTCGAGCCGGAAGATGGCGGGCGTCGCGGTCAGGGCTAGACCGGCGCCGCCGGTCTGCGGCAGCGCGACGCGCAGGTAGAGCCGCCGGCTGGAGATGCTCCGAACCTTCACCTTCTGGACGGAGCTCCAGTTGGGGCGCGCAGCCGGACCGAACGCGAGGCTGGTCGGATCGGTCACGACCTCGGCGGCCGCCGAGGCGCCGACGTCGACGAGCCCGGTGCCCTGTGCCGTCACCGGCGCGTCCGGGAACGGCTGGGCGTAGCCGGCGAGCATGCTCCGAAGGGCCTGCGCGTCGAGGTCGGGCCGGGCCTGCGCGAGCAGGGCCGCGGCGCCCGCGATCGTCGCAGCAGCTGCGCTGGAGCCGTTCACCGTTCCGTAGGCCGCCGTGCCGTCCTCGGCGGCCGACGGCTCGGCCGTCATCAGGGCCACGGCGGGCCCGACGAGGTCGGGCTTCACTCGCCAGTCGAACGCGAGCCCGCGCGACGAGAACGGAGCGATCTCGCTGCTGTTCCCGTTCCCCGCCACCTGCGTGGCCCCGAGCGAGAGCGCCGGATGCTCGCTGCGCGCAAGAGCGCTGAGCGCGGTGCTCGCGACGTCGTCGGGAACGGCGACGACCGGTACGGGGACGCTCTCGTCGAGACCGAGGCCGCCGGCCGGGATGGCCGTCCCGTACAGGACGACAGCCGCCGCTCCCGCGCGCGCTGCGTTCTCAACGGCTGTGATCGGATCGTCGCCTGCGCGGACGAGCGCAGCTCGACCGGCGACGACGCTATTGCCCGCGCTGAAGAAGGACCCGAGGGACGGGGCCGACAGGAAGCCGTTGGGCCCCGGGCCGGACCCTGTCTTGCGCGGAGCTGCGAGTGCCAGCTCGCGGGCGTGCCGCGGGAGCACTGCGCCCGCAAGCGGGAGCAGCCGGTCGACGAGAACGTCGAGCCCGGTGCGGACGACCACGCGCACCTGCTCCGTCTGCGTGCGCAGGTCGGCTGCGCCGACGCTGAGCGCGGCCGGCGCGGCTCCAGGGCTCGAGAGGCTTCCGAATGCCGGGCCGGCCGGACCGTCGTTCCCGGCAGCGGTGACGACGAGGGTGTCGAGGTCGAGCGCCCCCTCGATAGCGCGTGCATCCGGCGCGTCCGCGAAAGCCGCGTACGGCGCGGCAAGCGGAACGAGCGCGATTCTGGCGGCGTCGTGGGCGTCGCCGTCCTCGTTCGGATCGACGGCACGCTCGAGCCCTGCGATCAGCTGGTCGGTGCGCGAGTAAATGGCCCAGCCGTCGCCCGCGTCGCGCTGCCAGCCGGCGACCCGGATCGGTAGCACCGAGGCGCCCGTCGCTACACCCGAAAGCCTCGACGGCCCGCCGCCGCCGACCAGCAGGCCCGCCATCTCCGTCCCGTGGCGCTCGAGCCTCGTCGCGTCGTCCGGCTTGGTCGCCGCGGTGGCCTTGAAGTCGCCGTCGCTGAGGATGTTGATCCCGTCCTGCACTCGGCCACGCAAGAACGGCTGCGCGCGATCGACGCCGGTATCGAGCAGTGCAATGGTGACGCCGCGGCCGTCGAAGCCGGGCAGCACGATCTCGGGCCGGTGGGCACCGCCGCGCGCGAGCTCGTCCTTTGCAAGCAGCTCCGAGGAGATCGTCGCCGGGTACGCAGCCCTGACCGGGTAGACGCCGGCGACCTCTGCCTCCCGTTCGAGCAGGGCCACAGCCTCGGAGTCGAGCGAGGCTGAGAAGCCGTTGATGACGCGCGAGTAGTAGTAGTCCACTCGGACCTGCACCCCGTGTTGCGCGAGCGTCGCAAGGACTTGCTGCTGCGCCGCGAGCGCCGCCGTCGTCCACTGCCGCTCCTGCGAGTCGGTCGCGCGTCCGCCGGCCGCGGCGACACGCTGCGCAAGCGACGGCGCCTTGAGGACGACGATCACACGCTGGCCGAGTTCGACCTGCGGCCGCGCGCTTCCGGCCAGGCCGCGCCAGGCCCCCGCGGACGAGGACAGCGTGTGAGCCGTCGAACTCGTGCCCCCGGCGCCGATCACGAACGCGAGCCCGGCGAGTGCGGCGAGGACGAAGGGCGCCGCCCGGCCGCTAACGAGACGCATACGCATCCAGAGCAAGATAACGAGGGAAGGGGACCGCCTCGGTGTACCGCGCCGCCGAGGCGATCATCGCGGCATTGTCGGTGCAGAGCGGCAGCGGCGCGAACGCGGCGTCCGGCAGCGCGGCGCGCAGCTCGGAGTTGGCCGCAACCCCGCCGACGACGGCGATCCTCGCCCTCCCGGTCTGCTCGGCGGCCTGTTCCGCGCGCCCGACGAGCGCGCGGACGATCGCCTGCTGGTACGAGGCGGCGAGGTCGGCGCGCCGGCGCTCGAGCTCGCCGTCCGCGAGCTCGCGGACGGCGTAGAGAAGCGCCGTCTTCAGGCCCGAGAACGAGAAGTCGAGCCCGGGCACGCGCGCGATGGGGAAGGCATACGCCTCCGGATCGCCCCGCGTGCTCAGTCTGTCGATTGCCGCCCCGCCGGGATAGCCGAGCCCGAGCAGGCGCGCGCCTTTGTCGAACGCCTCGCCCGCAGCGTCGTCGAGCGTCGTTCCGAGCACGCGGAAGTCGCCCCGTTCGGCGACGTCGACCAGCAGCGTGTGGCCGCCGCTCGCGAGCAGGCAGACGAATGGCGGCTCGACGGGGTTCGGCTCCAGGTAGAGGGATGCAACGTGGCCGTGTAGGTGGTCGACCGGCACGAGCGGGAGCCGGTTCGCCCACGCGACGGCCTTCGCGGCCGAGAGGCCAACGAGAAGCGCGCCGACGAGGCCCGGCCCCTGCGTGACCGCGACCGCTTCGGCCTCCCCGAGCTCCGCACCCGCCTCGTCGAGCGCCTCGCGCAGCACCGGCACGACGAGCTCGAGATGCCGCCGGGAGGCGACCTCAGGAACGACGCCGCCGAACCGAGCGTGGAGATCAGCTTGCGAAGAGACGACGTTGGCAACGATCTCGCCGTCAACGGTGACGACCGCCGCGGCGGTCTCGTCGCACGACGTCTCGATGCCAAGAATCACGGTCCGTTTCGGCCCCGTCCGGGGTCTGACCCCAAACAGGGCCGTTTGTGACGCCGATCGCGCGGAAACGTGTCTTCAGTCGGGCGCCCGGGACGTTCAAGCCATGTCCGGGGTCTGACCCCAGGAATGGCCGAAGGGAACAGGGTCACGCGTCGTCCGGCTCGGCGATGGGGTCCTTCCACATGATCAACGCGTCCTCGCGATTGTCCGTGTAATACCCGCGCCTGATGCCGCGCGCCTTGAAGCCGAGCCGTTCGTACAAAGAGACCGCCCCGCCGTTCGAGACCCGGACCTCGAGCGTGTAGCCGCGCCGGCCCCGGCCGGCAGTCAGCTCGAAAAGCCGCTCGAGCAGCGTCGTCGCGATCCCGCGCCGGCGATGGCCCGGTGCGACCGCCACGTTCATCACGTGCCACGCGTCGACGTAGCGCGAGATGACGAGGTAGCCGACCAGCTCGTGCGTCTCCAGGTCGAAGGCGCCGATGCAGATCGACGACGGCTTCGCCAGCTCGCTCGCGAACATGGACCGCGACCAGGGTGTCGGGTAGGAGGCGCGCTCGATCCGCTCGATCGCGTTCAGGTCCCGCATTTCGAGCTTCCGGAGCTCAACCCGCGTCATCTCCTTCATCGCGCCTGCTCCGCGTCCGGGAGTCGCAGATAGATGGGCTCGACGGCGTCCGGATCAACGAACTCGCGGGCCAGCTCGGCGTGGAAGTGGGCGCGCGGCACGTGGAGCTCGCTGTCGCGGGGCGGGATCTCGGCGCCGAGCGACTCGAGGACTTCGCGGTAGCGGACGGCGCCGTCGCCGACGCAAGTCGTTCCGCGCTCGGGCCGGAGCTCTCCCGGCGCGGTCACGACGGGAGCTCCGTCGAGGAGCGTGAAGACCTCGCGCCGGCCCGCGTCGACGACCGGGACGGCGCCGGGCGCACCGGCCGCGAGAGCGTCGAGTGTCGAGACGCCTGCGAGCGGCAGCTCGAGAGCGAACGCGAGCGCGCGGGCCGCCGCGAGCCCGATCCGGACGCCGGTGAAGCTGCCCGGACCAGTTCCGACGACGAGGCGGCTCAGCTCGCGCGGCTCGGCGCCGGCCCGCTCGAGCAGCTCCTCCGCGTCCGCGAGCACGCGAACCGCCATGGACGCGCGCTCGGCGACAAGCGCGCCGTCGCGGACGAGCGCGCTCGAGGCGACGCTCGTCGCGGTGTCAAACGCAAGCGTCAGCATCGCCGGAAACTCCCGCGAGGAGCGGGGCCTCGTCGCTCGAAAGCTCGATCGTCCTGCGTTCTCGATCCACGTGCGACAAACGTATCGAGACACGAACCGGCGGGAGCGCTCCCGCGGCCGCCTCCGGCCACTCCACGAAGCAGATCGCGTCCTCGAAGTACGGTTCCAGGTCACCCCACTCCGCCGCGGAAAAGCCCTGGAAACGGTAGAGATCGAGATGCGAGACATCGGGGTTTCCGGGGTACCGGTGGCCAACCGTGAAGGTCGGGCTCGTGACCGGGCCTTCGATGCCGAGCGCCCGGCACGCGCCGCGGACGAACGTCGTCTTGCCGGTACCGAGCTCGCCCGAGACGGTGACGACGTCGCCGGTGCGCAGCCGGCGGGCAAGACGCCCAGCGACAGCTTCTGTCTCGGCAGGAGACGAGGACGTGAGCGCGAGCCCGCTCAGAACAGGCCGAGCTGAACCGCAGGCTCGGGTGCGAGCGGCGCGAGCGTCGGCACAGGCTCGGGCGGTGCGATCAGGCGGCCGAGCAGCTCGGGAAGCCTCGCGAAGTCGGCCTCGAGCACCTTGAGCATCGCCGGCGTGTAGAGCGCTGCGGCCGGGTGGTAGAGCGGGTAGAGCAGGACGCGCCGGCCGCCGAGCGTCGTCTCCTGCTCGACCCCGTGCACGCGCGTGATCCCCGTCGGCTTGCCCGAGAGTAGCTTCGTCGCGAAGTTGCCGAGCGTCGCAACGACCTTCGGCTCGATCAACGCAATCTGCCGGAAGAGGTGGCCCTCGCAGGCCTCGATCTCGTCCGGCTGGGGGTCGCGGTTGCCGGGCGGGCGGCACTTGAGAACGTTCGCGATGTACACCTGCTCGCGCTCGAGGCCGATGCCGGCGAGCAACCGCTCGAGCAGCTTGCCTGCCTGACCCACGAACGGCTTGCCTTGCTGGTCCTCGTGGAAGCCCGGCGCCTCGCCTACGAACATCAGATCCGCAGCGGGATCGCCGACGCCGAAGACCACCTGGGTCCGCCCCTGCGCGAGGCGGCACTTCGTGCAGCCTGCGACCTCGGCCGCGAGCGCCGCTAGCTCAGTGGCAGCCACAGCTCCCGCCGCAGCAACCGCCTCCAGAACTCGCGCCGAAGCTTGGTTGCTCGGCGGTGCCGTGAGTGGCGAACACGGAGAACTGCTTCCGCACGTTCGCGGCGCCGCAGTCCGGGCAGTCGGGGTCGTGACCGTTCCGGACGAGCTCCTCGAAATGCGACTCGCACTCCATGCACACGTACTCATAGATCGGCATCGCCGCCGGAGTGTAGGCCTAGCGCCGGACGAGCCGCAAACGCGGTCTAGCTACGCCCGCGAACGCGCTGCCCGCCGAGGATGCCGGAGAGCACCTTGGGACCGACGGACAGCCGGCCGTGCGCCGCCTTCGGCCCAAGAATGCGCAGCGATCCGACGAACCTCGCGGGGAGTATCGCGCCTCTATCCGGCCTGTGGAGTTGGAGGCTCCCGCTGACCTGCACCCCGGGGACGAGGCTGTACCGCTTCAGCTTGAAGGTCGTCCCGGCGATGCGGATCGAGCCGCCGTAGAGCCCCGGGATCGCATGCGCCCCGCCGAACCCGGTTAGCGCGAACGCCCAGGACGCCGCGGCCTCACGCACGGTCTTCGAGACCGCCGCGAGCGTGCGGCTGCGGACGCGCGGGCCCAGTGAAGCTACGGAGCCCGGGAAGGCCCCGATTGGATTGACGAGCAGCGGCGAGCGCGGGCAGCGCGAGGGCGGCACGGCTCCCGAGAGCCACGTCGCCACCGCGTTCTGCGCGCAGCTCGTTAGGTCCGTGCCGAGGACGCTGTGCCCCACACCCGGGACCGTCACTAGGTGCCCCTGCGGGAAGCGGGCCGCGAGCGCGGCACCGTTCGAGAGAGGCGTCCGCAAGTCGCGCTCACCCTCGAACACCAAAACCGGCACGTTCGGCAACGGCCCGGAGCCGATTCCCGGGCGGCGCGCCTGGGGCGGCCAGAGGAGGCAGGTCGCCGCAGGACCGAGATCGGTCGCCCAGACGCCGAACGGCCCGGTCGAGCCGCTCGGAAGCGCATTGCGCGCCGCGGCGAGCTTGGCCGGCCGCTGCGCCAGCGGCGTTTCCGGATCCCAGGGGAACGGCCCGTCGTCGCAGACGGTGGCCGTGAACATCCCCATGCTCAGGTCCTCCGCAGGGGTGGCGGAGCTCTCGCGGTCGAGCTCGACGAGCCGGAGTAGCGGGCGCAAGCGGCCGCGGAGCGCCGCATGAACTGCTGCCGGCACCTCGGCGGCAAGGCCTGCGTTGAGGTCGGTATCGAGGAGCGCCCCGCTCAGGAAGTCGATGCCGTTCGCCTGCACGGTTTTCGTCCCACCCGCGGCCTTGGCCACCTTCCCCTTGAGCGGGTGCGCGGCGATCCGGTTCGCGAGTTTCGCGACCTCGCCGACGAAGTTCGACGTTGCCGCCCTGCAGATGCCGCCCGAGCAGAGCGAGGCGAGGCCTTTCGGCATCTGCTGGAGGTCGTCGAGCGCGAACGGGTCGCGGCCCTGCGCGTCGGCGACCGAGTCGAGGAGCAGCCGGTCGACGTGGCTCGGATATGTCAGCGCGTAGGCGACCGAGAGCTGCGTGCCGTAGGACGTGCCCCAGAGCGCGATCTTGTCGACGCCGAGCGCCTGGCGCACCGCGTCGATGTCGTCGGCGTGGTCCCGCGTGGAGTAGAAGGCGCGGCTGGGGCCGATCTCCGTCCCACACTTCGCGGTGAGGGCCTGCGCTCGGGCGCCAGACGCGAACGGATCAGCCTGGAGCTCCGGACAGCGGAGGACGCCTGATTTCCCCGTCCCGCGGTTGTCGAAGGCGACCAGCGTGTAGCCGGGGAACTGTCCGCGCCAGTCGATCGCGTTCGGGCCGAGCTGGAAGGTGCCGGACGAAGCTTGTCCTGGCCCGCCCGCGACGAAGAACAGGACGCCGCGAGGCGTCCCCGCGGCGGGCAGCTCCTCGACGTGCAGGGAGACCGTGCCGGGGGTCGCGCCGCTCCGATCGAGCGGCACGTTCACCGTCGCGCACTGGAGCCCGTACAGCCCGCAGGGGACGAAGACCGCGCGCGCGCCGGCCGGCGCGCCAGGGGAAGCGGCCAGCGCTGCACAGAGCGCGATGAGGAGGATGAGACCCCGAGGCCGCATTGAGAGGGACGCCACGATACCTGTAGCCAGCTAGGCTTTGGGTGCCCGGTATCCGCTAGGGAACTGGAGCAAAGTGATGTTCGAAGCCGTCAACGTGATCGGTCGCGGCCGTGTGGGCTCGGCGATTTCCTCGCGTCTCGAGGAGCGCGGGGTCGAGCTTCGCCACGACGACGCCGAGCTGACGCTCCTGTGCGTTCCCGACGCGGCCATCCGGGATGTGGCCGGGGGTCTGTCCCCGGGACATGGCTGGATCGCGCACGTCAGCGGCGGCACGCCGCTCGCCGCGCTCGACCCGCACGCCCGGCGCTTCGGCCTTCACCCACTCCAGACGTTCACGCGCTCCCGTGGACCGGAACAGCTCGACGGCGCCTTCGCGGCGGTCACGGCCGAGTCGGACGAGGCGCGGGAGCGAGGCTTCGCGCTCGCCCGCCTGCTCGGGCTGAACCCCTTCGAGCTTGCCGACGACGCGCGTCCGCTCTACCACGCGGGCGCAGCGATCGCATCCAACTACCTCGTCACGCTGCACAAGGTCGCCTCCGACCTCTTCCACGCCGCCAGCGCGCCGCCAGAGGCGCTCGTCCCCTTGATGCAGCGGACGATCGAGAACGGCTTCGAGCTCACCGGGCCGATCGAGCGGGGCGACTGGGAGACGGTCGCCGCCCACCGGGAGGCGATCCGCACGGCGCGCCCCGACCTCGAATCCCTGTACGACGTCCTGGCGGAGGCGACGCGCGGGTGAAGATCGTCCGGACGATCGCGGAACTGCGGTCAGAGCCGCGCGAAGGCCTGGTCGGCCTGGTCCCCACGATGGGCGCCTTCCATGAGGGCCACGTCGCCCTCTTCCGCGCGGCGCGGGAGGAGAACGATCGCGTCGTGGCCAGCCTCTTCGTCAATCCGGCCCAGTTCGCCGCCGATGAGGACCTCGCGACGTACCCGCGCGACGAGGAGCGCGACGCGCGGCTGGCGGAGGAGGCCGGCGTGGATGTCCTCTTCACTCCCGCGCCGGACGAGCTCTACCCGCCAGGGTTCCAGACCTGGGTCGACGTCGACGAGCTCGGCCGGCGGCTCGAAGGCGAGCACAGGCCCGGCCACTTCCGCGGCGTCGCGACGGTCTGCCTGAAGCTCTTCAACATCGTCCGCCCCGATCGCGCCTACTTCGGCCAGAAGGACGCCCAGCAGGTCGCCGTCCTCAAGCAGATGGTCCGCGATCTCGACCTCGCCGTCGAGATCCGCGTCGTGCCGACCGTGCGCGATCCAGACGGGCTGGCGCTCTCATCGCGAAACGCCTACCTGTCCGCCGAGCAGCGGCAGCGCGCCCTCGCGCTACCCCGTGCGCTCGCGACCCGCGATCCAGCCAGCGCGCGCGAGCTCTTGGCCGGGCTCGACGTCGACTACGTCGAAGTCGCCGACTTCGACCCGCCCGTTCTCGCCGCAGCCGTCCGGATCGACGGCACGCGCCTGATCGACAATGTCGTCCTCGAATCGAAGGAGTCCGCATGAGCACTCGCCCGCGCATTGCCGGGAAGCTGCCGCTCCCGGAGCTCGCCGAGATGAAGCGAAGCGGCGAGAAGATCGTGATGGTCACCGCCTACGACGCGCCCGGGGCAAGGCTCGCCGACGCGGCCGGGATCGACCTGATCCTCGTCGGCGACACAGCCGCGATGGTCGTGCTCGGCCACGACTCGACCGTCCCCGTGACCATGGACGAGATGTTGTTCCTGACCCGCTCCGTCGCGCGCGCCGCCAAGCGGCCGCTGATCGTAGGCGACATGCCGTTCGGGACCTACGAGGCTTCCGACGAGGACGCGGTTCACAACGCGGTTCGCTTCGTGAAGGAAGGCGGCGCCGACGTCGTCAAGCTCGAAGGCGCGGGCCCGTCGCTCTCGCGCGTGCGCGCGATCACCGGCGCCGGGATCGGCGTGATGGGCCACGTCGGACTGACGCCGCAGTCGGCGACCGTGCTCGGGGGCTTCAAGGCGCAGGGACGAACGTCGGCACAGGCGCTGCGGCTCTACGAGGACGCGCTCGCGCTCGAGCGCGCCGGCTGCTTCGCGATCGTGCTCGAGGCGGTCCCCGAGGCCGTCTCGGCTCGGATCACCGAAGCACTGACCGTGCCGACGATCGGAATCGGCGCCGGCGCCGCGACCGACGGCCAGGTGCTCGTCTATCACGACCTGCTGGGCCTCTACGAGGGCCGGGCGCCGCGGTTCGTCAAGCGCTACGTCGACCTCGCCACCGAGATCCGCGGGGCTCTGGAGCGCTACGCGAGCGACGTGCGCGAGCGGCGGTTCCCCGAGGAGCAGCACACCTACTCGATTCCGGACGAGGAACTGGCGGACTTCGACGCCGAGTTAGGAGGGCCTAGTGCGACGCAGTCTGTGCCGTCGGGCCGCGCTGCTCGCCCGGATGCGGCGTCCTCAGTCGCGCCAATAGCTTCTAGCTATTGACGCTCCCTGCGTCCTTGCCTTCGAACGAGCATCGCACCCCGACGACGAGCGGCGTCACACCAGTCCCTCCTAGCCGCCGAGCACGCTCAGCGCTAGGTCGGCCAGCGCGACGAGCAGGCCGAAGAGGCCAACGGCGGCCGCTGTCCGCCCCCAGCTCCAGCGGTTGACCACGCGGATCCCGATCGCGAGGAGCACGAGCGACCACACCGCGAACCCCAGGGCGAGCGCCAGGAAGTCGTGTCCGGCGGAACCGGCGTCCGAGCCACCGGTTCGGAAGATGTCGCCGCCGTAGAGCGCCAGCCGCACCGGCAGCAGCACGAGCGAGAGGGCCAGCGGCACGGCCGCGAACGCGAGCAGGTGGCGTGCCTGCCGGTAGCTCGTCCTCGCGCCGAGCCAATCGAGTGCCAGATAGAGGACCCCGCCTGCGAGCCAGTAGTTGACGACGCCGACCAGCAGACCTGCGATGAAGAGCCAGACCGGGATGACGATCCCCTTCCTGGCCGGATCGTCGGCGAAGTTGGACGCCTGCGCCGTCAGCAGCGTCAGCGCCAACCCGACGAAGAAGGCGATCGCAGCGACCACGTCCTGACGGTCCTCGGCGGCCTCGCGCGAGTCGTCGCGCAGCTCCGCGAAAACCGCCCGCGGGGCCTGGGCGACGAGGAGCGCTCGCAGCCACCACTCGGCGGATTCGTCGCGACGCGAAGGCTCGGCTCGCGTGTTCACGAGCGAAGCGTATGCAACCGCGCTCAAGTTAACGCCTGATCCTGCCGATTGAACGACCCCTGATTTACGAAGCAACGGGATGACCTGGCGAGCCCCCCGAAACCCCCTGCGGCCAGCCGGCCGGCTTCGGCGGCGTTCGCGTGCACAGAAGCTGCTTGCGACCGCGGCCGTGTTCGGCGCAACCGCGAGCATCGCTGGGCTCGGAACGTTCGCGACTTTCACCAGTTCGACGTCCGCGAGCAACACCGTCGCCTCCGGCACGGTGACGATCGCGCTCGGCGCGACAGGCGCGTCGACGAACCGGCTCAACATCGGCGCCAGCGCAATCGGGCCCGGCGACACGATTCAGCGCTCGGTCGACCTGATCGACCAGGGCACGCTCGACCTCGCCTCGGTGACGTTGACCACGCAGGCCACCGCGAGCTCGCTCCTCGACACGGACACGACCAACGGGCTTCAGATGGTCATCGACAAGTGCTCGCAGGCCTGGACGGAATCCGGGCCTCCGTACACGTACACCTGCGGCGGCTCGACCTCGACGGTGCTGAGCTCGCGGGCCGTGATCCAGAGCGGCGTGACGCTGAACAACCTCAGCTCGCTCACGGCGGGCACGACCGATCACCTGCGCGTGACGTTGACCTTCCCGAGCGGCGCCGGCAACACGTTCCAGAACCAGTCTTCGACGCTTCAGTACACGTTCACCGGCACGCAGCGCGCGGCGACCAACAAGTAGCCGTGGCCATCACACCGGTCGAGCCGGGCACGCACACGGAGCTCCGGCCGCGCCTCGGCGGAGAAGGCCTGTCGCTCGCCGACCTGGCCCTGCGCGCGCTGTTGGGCATCGCGTTCACAGCGCTTCTGTTCCTCGCTCTTCTCCCCCACACGGGCCTTTACCGCACTGAGACCGTGCTCTCGAACAGCATGAAGCCCCGCTTCGGAGCCGGCGACCTCCTGGTCGTGACGCCCGAGCCGGTGCGCGACGTCCGCGTCGGCCAGGTGATCAGCATCCACGTCCCGAACGGCGACCACCACGTCCAGACGCATCGGATCGTTCAGGTCGTCCGCGGCGGCGAGCACCCGGTTGTCCGCACGAAAGGGGATGCCAACGATGCGCGGGATCAGTTCACGGCCCGCCTGGACGGCAAAACCGCGTGGCGGGTCCGGTTCGCCGTCCCGGAGCTCGGCTGGACGATCGTCTGGCTGCGGAATCCGCTGCTGCGGCTGTTGACCGTCTTCCTCGCTCCGGTCGCGTTCGTGCTCCTGGCGCTCCGGCGGATCTGGACCGATCCGGACGACGGCGACGCGGAGGAGGTGCCCGATGCGCATTCGCAGCCGGCGCCCCTGGTGTGAACCCCGCTCCCTTCGGCGCGGCGCCGCGATTTTCGGTTCGGCTCTGGCAGCCTTCGTCGTCACCTCGCTCGCAGTCGCGGGCTTCACCGCGTCGACGACCGGCGGGCCGATGTCGGTGACGACGAAGCGGATCTTTTCCGGACCACGCTCGACGTATCCCGGCGACCTCCGCGACGCGAGCAGCGGCACCGCCGCGAACAAATCGGATCAGCTCGACTACGACGACGCGACCGCCGCCGTGACCGGCGCCTGGGCGAGCGCGTTCTCGGCGTCGCGCTTCTACCAGATCGACTTCAACAGCCCACGCCCCGGGGGGCTGCCTACCTCGAGTGTGAACTTCAACATCAAGTACGCGAGCAAGGGCGGCGGCGGATCCGGTAACGCCTGCATCTACAAGATCGAAGTGCGGCGGGCTTCCAACGACAGCCTCCTCGGAACGCTCGACCACTCCGCGAGCCCGCTCTGCAGCACCGCGACGACTTACCGGGTCGTCAACGAGGACATCTCGGCATACGTGACCTCGACCGACATCGCGAACGACCTGCGAATCAAGGTCTTCGGATACGAAACGGGCGCCAAGGCGTGGAACATCGAGTACGCAACCGTGACAGGAACGAGCTACTCGAGCTGGACGCTGTTCGAGGGAACGGTCACCGACCAGTCGACCGGGACTGCGACGACGACAACCTGGGCGCTCGCGAACGCCGAAGGAACCGGCGCCGCGGCCACGATCTACACCGACGCGAGCAACTGGCCTTCGGCGAATACGTCCACCTCGAGGTACCTCCAGTTCACGTTCGACCACGCGGACCTTCCGGCAGGCGCAGTCGTCCAGGGCGTCACGCTGAAGAACGTCTGGCGCGACTCGGCAGCGCCCGGTAGCGGTGGCACGCTCTGCAACTACTTCGACGTCTACAACGGAGCGACACTCGTCGAGACCCACGGCGGAAACACGCAGGCCACTGCGCTGTCCTGCAACAACAGCGCGACGACGTGGCAGACCGACACCGTCAACCTGACGAACCTCGACACCGTCGCCGAGGCCAACAGCATGACGATCAAGTTGTACTACTGGAACGCGCCGCTCTGCGGCGGGGGCCAAAACCCGTCCTGCGTCAAGTCGGTCACTGACCAGATGCAGGCGACCTTCACCTACTACCTCGATTGACCTCCGTAAACCCCCCCTCGAGTGACGGGCGGCGCGTCGTCGCGGCCGAAAACAAGACCATCATGCGGCGAGCCTCCTTCCGTGCAAGAAAGATCCTGCTTTCGCTTGCGGCACTCGGTGCGGCGGCGTCCATCGCAGGCCTCGGCACCTTCGCGACGTTCACGAGCTCGACGAGCACGAGCAACACGATCGCGAGCGGCACCCTCTCGTTGACCGCTCCGTTCAGCCGCCTCGGCACGGGCGCGAGCCCGATCGCGCCGGGCGACACGATGCAGCGCGCGATCGACCTCAGCTACTCGGGCACGATCTCCTTCGCCTCGGCGACCCTGACGACGAGCGCGTCGCCCTCCTCCCTGCTCGACACCGACGCGACGAACGGCCTCCAGATCGCGATCGACAAGTGCTCGCAGGCCTGGACTGAGGCCGGCCCGCCCTACACCTACACGTGCGGCGGCTCGACCTCGACGGTGCTCGCCTCGCGGGCGCTGATCGGCAGCGCCATCGCCCTCTCGAACCTGACGCTGACGGCCGGCTCTACCGATCACCTGCGCGTCACGCTCACGTTCCCGAGCGGCGCGGGCAACACGCTCCAGAACCAGTCGTCGACGGTTAGCTACACCTTCTCCGGCAGCCAGCGCGCCGGCACCGACCAGTAGGCCTCAGGGTCTAGGCCGCTGCGGCGGCGTGGGCGGGCAGCAGCTCGCGCAGGAACTGGCCCGTGAAGGACTCCTCTACGGCGGCGACCTGCTCCGGCGTCCCGGTCGCGACGATCTCGCCGCCGGCCTCGCCGCCCTCCGGCCCGAGGTCGATCAGCCAGTCCGCCTGCTTGATCACGTCGAGGTTGTGCTCGATCACGAGCACGGTGTTGCCCGCATCGACGAGCCGCTGGAGGACGTCGAGCAGCTTCTCGATGTCCGCGAAGTGCAGGCCCGTCGTCGGCTCGTCGAGCATGTAGAGCGTCCGCCCGGTTGCGATCTTCGAGAGCTCCTTCGCCAGCTTGATCCGCTGCGCCTCGCCGCCAGAGAGCGTCGTTGCCGGCTGGCCCAACTTGATGTAGTCGAGTCCCACGTCGTGGAGGGTCTGCAGCTTGCGGCGAAGCTTCGGGATCTTTGCGAAGAACGCGAGCGCTTCCTCGACGGACATGTCGAGCACATCCGCGATCGACTTGCCCTTGAAGCGCACCTCGAGCGTCTCGCGGTTGTAGCGCGCTCCCTTGCACGTCTCGCAAGGGACGTAGACGTCGGGCAGGAAGTGCATCTCGATCTTGATCTGGCCGTCGCCCTTGCAGGTCTCGCAGCGGCCGCCGCGGACGTTGAACGAGAAGCGGCCGGGCTTGTACCCGCGCACCTTCGCCTCCGGCGTCAGTGAGTAGAGCTCCCGAATCGGCGTGAACAGGTCGGTGTATGTCGCCGGGTTCGACCGCGGCGTGCGCCCGATCGGCGACTGGTCGATGTCGATCACCTTGTCGAAGACCTCGATCCCCTCGACCGACTCGTGGTCGCCCGGCTTGACGCGCAACCGATGTAGGCGGTTCGCGAGCGCCTTGTAGACGATCTCGTTCACGAGCGTCGACTTTCCGGAGCCCGAGACGCCGGTCACGCAGACGAACTTGCCGACCGGGAACTCGACGTCGATGTCCTTGAGGTTGTGCATCGTCGCGCCGCGGACCCAGAACGAGCCGTGGTCGTCGGCCCGCCGCTCCGGCACGGCGATCGCCCGCTCGCCGGAGAGGAACTGACCGGTGACCGAATCGGGATTTCGCTCGACGAGCGCGGCCGGGCCCTGCGCGACGACGTGGCCGCCGTGCTCGCCGGCCCCGGGGCCCATGTCCACGAGATGGTCGGCTGCGCGCATCATCTGCTCGTCGTGCTCGACGACGAGCACCGTGTTGCCGAGGTCGCGGAGCCGGTCGAGAGTCGCGATCAGCTTCCCGTTATCCCGCTGATGGAGCCCGATCGACGGCTCGTCGAGGATGTAGAGCACCCCCACGAGCTGTGAGCCGATCTGGGTCGCGAGCCGCAGCCGCTGCGCCTCGCCGCCGGAGAGCGTGCCCGCCGTGCGGTCCAGGGTAAGGTAATCGAGCCCCACGTCTACCAGGAATCCCAGGCGCGCCTGGATCTCCTTCAAAATTTGGCGAGCGATCAAGCTCTCACGCGGGGTCAACGGAGCGTTGGGATCCCGCTCCGGATCCGCGGCGAGCTGCTCGAACCAGTCTCGACCCTCCCGCGACGACATCCGAGTGAGGT
>JBKOUJ010000129.1:0-8332 GCA_046723355.1 Actinomycetota bacterium
AGGAGCAGGGAGGTGGAAATGGCAAGCGGAACCGTGAAGTGGTTCAACGACGCGAAGGGCTACGGCTTCATCTCGCAGGCAGACGGCGGCGACGACGTCTTCGTTCACTTCAGCGCGATCAGCGGCGAGGGCTTCAAGACCCTGACCGAGGGCGCGAAGGTCGAGTACGAGATCGAGCAGGGCCCGAAGGGCCCGCAGGCCCGGAACGTCAGCGTCGTCGGCTGATTTACGGCAGTTCACGCGCGCGCGGGCGAGACTCTCGCCCCGCGCGCGCTCATCACCCGCGAAGGAAGGTGCGGCATCTCCGAAAAGGAGCAGAAGATCGAGGTTGACGGCGAGGTCGTCGAGTCTTACAAAAGCGGCATGTACCGCATCGCGCTCGACAACGGGCACGAAGCGCTCGGCTACACGGCGGGCAAGATGCGGCGCCACCGGATCAAGATCCTGATCGGCGACCGGATCAAGCTCGAGCTGTCGCCGTACGACTTGACGCGCGGCCGGATCGTCTACCGGTACCGCGACACCGACGGCGGGCCGCCGCAGCCGCCCGTCTAGGAGTGGCGGTCTAGGAGGTCGAGCACCCGGCGCCAGGCGTCGTCGGACGCCTCCGCGTAGTCCTCCTGGCGTCGGTCGAAGAAGCCGTGCGGGGCTCCCTCGTAGGACACGACCTCGTGCTTGACACCGGCGTCGGTCAGCGCGCGGTCGAAGGCGTCGTTCAGTTCGGCGGTGATGTGCTGGTCGGCGCCGGCCTGGAGCGCGAGGATCGGTGCCTCCATTTCCGCAGCGCGGTCGATCGGACCCGGGAGTCCGTCGCCGCGATCACCGGGCATCCCGTAGAAGCCGACCGCGCCGGCGAGGCCGTGTCCGCTCGCGGCCGCGAGCCATGAGTTGCGGCCGCCGAAGCAGAACCCGACCGTGAAGATCGCTCGCGCGCGCGGGCGCAGGTGCTCGACCGCAGCGGCGATGTCGGCCTGGATTCCCTGCTGCGTCGTCTGCGCCGTGTTCTCCGAATACTCGAACTCCTCGCCCCGCTTGTCCACCCCGGCGGTTCGGCCGAACCAGTCGATCGCGATCGCCAGGTAGCCGCGCTCGGCGAACCGCAGCGCGAGCTCCTCGTAGAAGCGGTAGAGGCCGCGGACGTCCGGCAGGATCACGACCCCGATCCCGTTCGGCTCGTCGGGCGTGGCCTCGAAAGCCGCAAAGCGGTTGCCGTCGGCCGCGTCGAGGACGAGGTCGTCGTGCGAGACCGCCGCGCCGGCGATCCGCGCGACCGGGGGGTCAGAGTCGAGCTCGAAGCACACGCCAGAGCACTATGGGCCGGCCGGCTGCTGCCAGGTGACCGCGAAGGAGCCGCCGTCGGGGCCGAGCGCGCCCGGGATCGCGTTCGCGCCGGCCATCGAGGGATGGGTCGGATCGTCGCTGTGGAGCTCGATCGTCGTCGCGGACCAAACGGGATCGGAGATTCGCCCTTTGTGGCCCCTCACGATCGCGCTCGCGTGGGAGAACGAGACCGTTCCGAAGTTCGTCAGCGGCAGCGTCGAGCAGTTGCCGGTGAGATCGCAGCCGCTCGGCGCCTCGGCGACCCACTCCGCCGAACCAAGGTCAGGCCTGTTCATCCGCAGCTTCTTCGTGAAGAGCTTGCCGGTGGTGATGTCCTTGAGCCGGATCAGCACCTTCTTCTTCGCAACCGAGACCGTGGCGGACAGCAAGTCGCCAGGCCGGACGGCGATCCGTACCATCACCGGCGGCCTCGGGTAGAGCTCGTACCAGGCCGTGTAGTAGGCCGAGCCGCCGGAGCAGTTGGCGAGCGTCCCGGTTTGCTCGACCGCGAACGAGTTGGACGCGAAGCCGCCGAGCCCGACCCAGAAGGCCGAGTACGTCGAGTCGACGGCGCCGCACGTCGCCGCCGGCTGCACCCACCGGCCGGTGACGCTTGCGAACGGCTTGCGGTGCGTGACCGCGTACCCCGCCCAGTTCGAGCTCGTCTCCGTGGCGTTCGCGGAGGCCGGACCCAGCGAGCGCTGCACGCTGAAGACGGGTTGTGGCCGAGCGGCAGCCGAGCCCGCCGAGAGGACCACTCCCAGGAGCACGAGTGCGAGCAGGCTCTTCACCCGGCCCGGAGTCTACGCAGACGCGGCCCGATCTTCGTGAGAGCGTCCTAAGAATGATCAGCCGCCGGTCGCGGAGAAGTGCTGGTAGTCCGGCGAGCCGGTCCAGCGTCCTCCCCACTTCCACCCGACCGCGGCGAAGGTGCGGACGAGACGGCCGCCCGGGGTCGCCATCCCGGGTCGCACGCGCGAGCGGCGGAGGTACCTCCGGCCGGCGCGCGGGTGGACGCGGCCGCCTTCCAGATACGGGTTCTCGACCGGATTGACATCGATCGCTTCGCCGTACGCGTGGGTAGACCAGCGCCGGGGCCCCGGACCGACGACGTAACGGCAGTTGAAGGCAGCGGTGTTGTCGGCAGCGAGCGAACGCTCGTCGTTGCCGTCGTAGGCGTCGATCGGGCGCAGGCGGCGGATCGGAAAACGGGCGGTGTAGAGGCGCGAGAAGACGTGTACGAGCGCAGGGACCGCGGCTTCGTTCGCGACGAAGGCGCCGGTGTGGGCACGGCGGTCGAAGCCCCAGTACGCGACGCGGACGCGCCGAAGGCGCGACGGTCCCACCGGGCAGCCGGGATGCCACGAGTGCGGAAGCTGAGCGGCCGTCACACGCGAGACGCTGGACGCGAACGGCGGCGCGTGAACCGCCGATAGGGCGAAGAACGCAAGCAGCAGCGCCTTCATCGGCCTCCGAGCGTACTCTGCGCGACGTGGTGAAAGCGCTCGCTATCGGCGTGCTCCTGGCGGCGAGCCTCGCGGCTGCCGGCAGCCCCGGCGAGGCTCGCCCGCTCGACTGTCCCGCAAACCTCGCGAACGAGCTCGCCTCGACCGGCTCTGCGAGGCAGCTCGTAACGGTGGTCGCCGCGGCGCGACGCTCGACGACGGCCTCGCTGCGCCTCTGGCGCAAGTCCGGCGAGTGCTGGATCGCGGTCGACGGGCCGTGGACCGCACACCTCGGCGCCCGCGGCGTCTCCGACAACAAGCGCGAGGGCGACAAGACGACGCCGGCCGGCGCTTTCGCGATCCAGCCGGTCATGTACGGCGTCGGGCCGAACCCCGGCGTGCGTTACCGCTACCGCCGGATCGTCTGCGGGGACTGGTGGGTCGAGGACTCGCGCTCGCCGTTCTACAACCGCTTCCGCCACGTCCGTTGCGGGACGAAGCCGCCCTTCCGGATCACGAGCGAAGACATGTCGCGCTCGCCCATCTCGTACCGGTTCCTCGCCGTCGTCGACTACAACTCGCATCCGATCGTGCCCGGCCGCGGCTCGGGGATCTTCCTGCACGTCAGCGCGAGGGGCGGCCCTACGCTCGGTTGCGTCAGCCTTCCGCGGCCGCAGCTCGTCACCGTGCTGCGCTGGCTCGACCCGGCCGCGTCGCCGCAGATCGTGATCGGCACGGCCGCGACCATCCGGGACTACTAGTGCCAGCCGAAGTCGCGGCCGAGCAGCTCGTAAAGGCGCGCGTTCGGCCCGGCGAACTCGGCTGCCAGGCGCCGCCGGGTGTCGGGGCTCATCTCGGCGTAGTCCTGCTCGTACACCCGGGGGTAGGACTCGAGCTCGCGCGGCGAGCGTCCGAGGAACTCGAGCACGCGGCCGTGCGCCTGCGCCGGCTCCGCGGCCAACTCGTCGCTCGCGAGCGCGAGCAGCTGCTCGCGCGGAAAGAGCGCGAGCCAGCGCTCGAGCTGCTCGGCATACCTTCCGCGTGCCAGATACGTGTAGTCCCACCAGGCGTGGCTGAAGTAGCCCGGCTCGCGCAGGAGGCGCTCCTCCTCGCCTCGCGTCCGCTCCGGCTCCGCGTCGATCGCCTCCTCGAACGAGAGCCGCTCACGCCCGAGCGCAACCTCGTGGTGGTAGTGCGAGAGCGCGCGGTCGACGGGATCGCGGAGGAGGACGATGAGCTTCGCGTCGGGCACGGTCTCCCTCACCCGTTGGGGCGCCAGCGGGTGGAACAGGTATCCGGGGCTCGCCTCACCCGCGATCCGGCCGTCGTTCCGAAGCGGAAACTGGCCGCGGTACCAGGCGGTCCCGCGGGGGTAGTGCCGATCGAAGTAGCTGACCTCTTTCCAGACCGGGCCGCCGATCTCGGGGTGGCGGCGCAGGTACGAATACAGGGCGGTCGTTCCGGCCTTCTGCGCGCCGAGGATCAGGAAGTCGGGCAGCGTTCGCGCGAACGAGGTCGCGTGCCCGAACGTCCAGACGGCGTTCCGGACGACGGCCCGAGCCGGGCCCGGGATCCGCGGGACGAGCTCCGCGGGGAACCTGACACTCATTCGTAGCCGAGCTCGCGAAGAAGCGCGCCCGCTTCGCGCTCGACGTCCGAGACCTGGTCGGCGGTCAGGTCGCGCTGCCACCGTCCCACGGAGCGGCCGTGCACGGCGGCAAGCGCCTCGGCGAGCGGCTCCGGGTCGGTCTCGAGCCTGCCCGCAATCAGCGCCGCGGCGGCCCCGGGATCGGCGGCGATGTCCTCGTACCGGACCTCGAGCGTCTGTTCGGGGGCCCCCCGCGCGGCCGACAGATAGCGCCGCCATGCCCATGCCGCTCGCGCTGCCTCGCCCGCGCGCGTGAACTCGTTCCGGCGCCCGGGCTCGACCCACGCCCGGGGATGGACGCCGAACGGCTTGCGCGCGTCGTCGTGCCCCTCTCGTTCGCGCAGCCAGCCCTTCGCGAGCAGCGAGCACACGACGTCGCGACCGTCGCGGATGATGTGGAGCACGGTCGACTGGGGGTACGCGCGTACCGCGGCGCCGATCACGAAACTGAGCTCGGGGGTCTGCTCGACCGGCCGGAGGTCGCGGACGAAGGCGAGCCGCCGGACCCGCTCGACCGTCGAGCGAAGCTCCCGCGCGGACTTCTCCTCTCCAAGCGACATCCAGCGATCGACGTTTGCCTTCAGCGGCTTCACCTCGCCGAGGTCGACGAACCCGGGCTGCGCGCCGATTGCGCCGGCGAGGAACGTCGTTCCCGAGCGCGGCGAGCCGACGACGAAAACGACTCGCTCCGTCGCGAGCTCGGGATCGCCGCCGCGCTCGCGCAGGCCCCGCGGCGCAACGCGGGCGACGGTGCGCCCGTATAGCCCCGCCTGTCGGATCGCGTTCCGTGCCGTCATCGGGGGCGAAGACTACGGAACGGGCCCGCCCCCTCGTTCGAGCGATAAGGGGGTGAAGATCGTGCCGCGAAGAGCCGATGCTTGCCTCGGCGTGCTGCGGCATCGACGACCCCGCGCACATGGGCGGTCCGACGCTCGCTGACTCTGCTGCGCATCTTCCTCGTCGCGACCGCGGCCATCCTGCTCTTCGGGGCGGTCAGCGGGACATCGTCGCCAAGTTCGGCCGGCTCCGGCACGCCGTGCCGCTGATCCGCCACCAGCACGAGCGCTGGGACGGGCGGGGTTATCCCGACCGCATCGCGGCCGACTCGATTCCCCCTGGGCGCCGCGATCGTCGGCCTCGCCGACGCGTGGGACGCGATGACGACCGACCGGCCCTACCATCGCGCCTCGACCCGGCCGAGGCCGAGGACGAGCTGCGAACGCACCGCGGGACCCAGTTCGCGCCCGCCGTAGTCGATGCCTTCTTCCGGGTCCTCGAGCGATCACGACCACTCGAGGGCAGCCGCGCCCGGCCACGAACAAGGGCGCGGGTTGCACCGTCGACCTGAACAGCTGAGATCCCCCGGCTGGGCGATTCGCTCGCCGGCACGAACGGTGATGCTTGAGACGAGCGGCGGCACTATCGGCATCAGGAGGACCGTTCCATCGGCGGCAAGGTGAATCGAAGTCGCGCGCGGCGCAGGCCGCGCTTTGCGCGCTTGCGCGGCAGGCAGCGCCGTGAGTTCTCTGGTGTCGGCGTGCTCGTCGGGGTAACCGACCTCGTCCGGACCGAGAGCGATCTCTCGACGGTGCTCTCTCTGATCGCGCAGACGGTCGCCGAGGTCCTCGGCTTCGGCACGGTCGTGCTCAACCTGTACCGCCGTGAGTGGGACGACTTCTGCGTCACGACCGTGTACGGGGACGACGACGTCCGCAGGGCCCTGCTCGGGAGCACGTACGACTGGGACGAGTGGACTCCGCTCCTCGACGAGCGCTTCCTGCGCGGCGGGGCGTACTTCATCAAGCACGGCGAGTTCGACTGGGGAGCGCAGGTCGGCAAGCGGTACGTGCCCGAACGCAGCACGAGCGACGACCCCGATGCCTGGAACCCTGACGACGAGGTCTTCGTGCCGCTCTACGGAGCCAGCGACGAGCTGCTCGGAATCCTCTCGGTCGGAGACCCGGTCACGGGCCTGCGGCCCACCGACGAGGAGCTGGGGCTGCTCGTCGGCTTCGCGCACTACGCCGCCCAGGCGCTGGCGGCCGCACAATCCACGTTCGTGCGCGAACGCCACCGCGTCGCCCTCGAGGAGCTGATGCACGTCTCGTCGCGGCTGACGCAGACGCTCTCGACGAGCTCGATCCTCCAATCCGTGTGCAACGGGATCTCGACCGCGCTTGGATTCCAGAAGGTCTGCGTCGACCTGCTCGCCGAAGACGGACTGACGCTCGTGACCCAGGCCGCCGCCGGCTGGGACGGCGAGGACCCTCTGCTCACAGAGAACCTCTCGCTGGCGGAGATTGCATGCCTATTCGACCCGGAGTACGAGCTCGCCGGCTGCTTCCTCGTCCCGAACGACGTGGCGCGGGAGCGGCTCTCGGCGAACCAGGTCATCTACGAGTCCGAGCAGAACGGGCGCGGCCCGCACGCCTGGAACCACCACTGGCTCGTGATTCCGCTGCGCGGCACGCAGGGGGAGACGATCGGCGTCATCTGGGTCGACGAGCCGGAGGACCGGCTGCTGCCGGGCGAGGAGCGCCTCCAGGCGCTGCGGATCTTCGCGAACCAGGCAGCCAGCGCGCTCACGCTCGCAGCGCAGTTCGAGCAGATGCGCTACCTGGCCGACCACGACCCGCTCACGCAGCTGCCGAACCGGCGCGCCTTCATCCGCGAACTCGAGAGCTCGCTCGCCGAAGCCGCCGAGTCCGGCGCGACGCTCGCGCTGATGGTGCTCGACCTCGACGGCCTCAAGGAGCTGAACGACCGGCACGGCCACGCCACGGGCGACGAGTGCCTCGTTCGTGTCGGCCGGCTCCTGCAAACGGAGCTGCGGCCGCGTGACCGCGCCTACCGGATCGGCGGCGATGAGTTCGCGATCATCCTGCCGGCGACGACGCCCCAGGGTGCCGCGGAGGTTCGGGCGCGCCTGAGCGACTGGCTCGATCGGAACAGCCGGTCTTCGGCGCTACGCGTCCAGGCGAGCTTCGGAATCGCGACGACGGGCGCCGGCCTCGAGACTGCGGACGCGCTGCTCGGCTCCGCCGACGAGGCGATGTACCGCGCAAAGCATGCGCGGAAGCTCTCGCGCGTGGTGTCCGACTAGGAGGGTTTGGCGGAACGGTGCTCGTCGCCGGGGTGCGATGGTCGTTCGCTGGCAAGGACGCAGGGAGCGTCAATAGCGAGTAGCTATTGGCGCGACTGAGGACGCCGCCAGCGGGCGAGCAGCGCGGCCCGGCGGCACAGCCACTGTTTCGTCAAACCCTCCTTACCGGATCTGCTGAGGCTCCGCCTCGGCCTCGCGCTCGGGCTCGCGCGATGCCGGCGGCGTACTCGGAGGCGCAACGCTCGGCACGGGCTCGCCGGTCAGGATTGGCCAGAGCTTCGTCATCACCTTGCGACTGGCCATCGTCGCGACTGCACCCAGCGCGCCCGTCAAGAGGATCCAGGTCCTCTCCTTACGCCGCTCCGCGGCGGGGTCGCGCGTAACTGCCTTCCAAAGCTCCTCGAGGTCGTCCGCGAGCACGCGCAGCTGTTCGCCGACGACGTCCCGGCGTTTGTCCGCTGCTTTCTTTCCGATCATGCGGTCGAGCTTACCGGCCCGCGGCGTGGTCGCTCAGCCAGGTACCGAGGGATGTCGGCCTGCTGCCGGCTTCAGGCGGTCGCAGGAACCGTCTGGCTCAGCTCCGCGCGCTGGCTCCACAGCTGCCTGCAGAACCAGCCGAGCGCGCCGAGGATCACGAACGGTTTCACGGGATGGAACATCCCGCTCCAACGCCCGCCCCAGGCCAGCGGTGCCTGGAGGAAGATGAGGACGGCAGCCCAATCGACACGCGCCGCAGCCGTCGGTTGGGAAGCCAAGCGAGGAGTGCGACGATCAGCAGCAGCAACGCCGCGGGTTCCGTGAGGATGAACCCAAGCG
>JBKOUJ010000143.1:0-1459 GCA_046723355.1 Actinomycetota bacterium
CCGCTTGATCGTCCCGAGCAGGCTGAGGACGTTGAACTTCGAGTAACGGCCGAGCCGCTCCTTCGCAGCCCGCACGAACACCTGCTGGCGCGCCGTGCGGAAGACGTCGGAGTCCGTGTGCCGGTAGCGCACGAAGTCGAGAGCCTGCTTGCCGTTCAGCCGCTGGTAGCCCGGCTGGAGGTTGATGGCCGCGTAGCCGGTCGGGCCGGTGTGGTTGTTGAAGTATTTGCGGTCGACGTCGATGTAGACACCGCCGAGCTTGTTGACGACCTCGATGAAGCCGACGAAGTTGACGCTGATCAGATAGTTGATCGGGATGTTCGTCAGGTTCTTGATCGTCTCGAGAGGACCGCTCGGGCCGCACGTCGGATAGGCGGCGTTGATCTTGTCGACCCAGCTACCTCGTCCCGGACAATGGATCTCGACCTGGAGGTCACGTGGAAACGAGAGCAGCGAGACCGTGTGTGTCGCGGGGTCGGTGCGGATCAGCATCATCGTGTCCGAGCGGCCCGGCGCCTTGCCGTCGATGAAGCGGTGGTCGGTGCCGAGGACGAGCGCGACCGCCGGCTTGCCGGGCGCGGCGTAGTCGAGCCGCTTGGCCGCTTTCTTCAGCGCCTTCGAGTGCGGCGCCGTCGCGGCGGCGAAGTCGTGCCCGTAGAGGTACAGCCCACCAGCGGCGCCGCCAGCGACCATCGCCACCAGGACGAGCACCCAGAAGAAGAACCCTGCGATCCGGCGCCCGATCCCGGGGCCCTGGGGCGGAGGCTGGTGGTAGCGCGACATCGGCGTCAGCACGCGGGGCGGCAATACCGCGTGGCCGTTGCCGTTCAGCTCGGCTCCGCGCCCGATTCCTCTCTTCAGCGTCGTTCGCATTTGGTTCTTAGACGTACAAAAGCGCCGCGAGGGCGCCTACCGCGACCCGAGGATAGCCGAGCGTTCGGCGATTACGTTGCTGCTCCTGCCGTTGTGAGCGCAGCTTCCGCCTGCTTTGTGCCCTCGACCATGTTCCTCAGCTTCTCGTAGGCGACCTCCCAGCTGCGCGTCCGCAGGCCGCAGTCCGGGCACACGTGGATCCGCTCCGGATCGCCGAAGACGTCGACCGCATAGAGGATCCGGTCCCGGACGAGCTCCGGCGGCTCGACGAAGTCGGTGTGGATGTCGAGAACGCCGAGGCCGAGGATCGGCTCGTACGGCAGGTCGCGGAACTTCGAGATGACCTCGTAGCCGGGGCGGTCGGAGCCGGAGGTGCCGAGCTCCCGCGTGTCGTAGTTCGCGAAGCCGACGCAGAACTGCTTACAGCCGTGCATCTGCTCGATCGCAGGGAAGAAGAGGTCGTAGTCGGAGAAGCACAGGTGCGTCGAGAAGAAGCAGTCGAGGCCCTCGACGCTCTCGTTGAAGCTCTCCACGAAGATGTCGAGCTCGTCCGCCTCGGTCGAGGCGCCGGGCTCGTCGATCTGGA
>JBKOUJ010000015.1:0-6871 GCA_046723355.1 Actinomycetota bacterium
GCGCAAACGCTTAGCAGCCCTATGCGTGGATGACGATCGGCGTCCCGAGCCGCACGACGCGCATCAGGTAGCGCAGGTCGGCGGTCGAGGCATGCAGGCAGCCGGCGCTGACCGCGCCGTAGCCGCCGCCGTGGATCGCGATTCGGGCGCCGCCGGTCCAGCCGGGCGGTGGGTTCGGCTGGCTGCCCGAGAGGGCGAGCAGGCAGCAGCCGTAGCCGGAGCCGAGCCAGGACCCGGGCATCTTGTCCGTGATCGAGAAGCGGCCCGTCGGCGTCGCCGAGCCGGGGCGGCCGATCCCGACGCGGATCCGGCGGACGACTCGCCCATGCGCCCAGACGCGGAGCATTTGCCGCGAGAGGTCAGCTTCGAGCTCGAGCCGGACTCGGCCGAACGCGAGGGCGCCGGCCCGCGCCTTGACCCAGCCGATGTGCCCGTTCGGCATCGCGGCTGTCATCACGCCGAGCCAGTCGCCGCGCGTACGGACGACGGGCATCGTCAGCTGCGAGCCGTAGACCGTGCGCGCGCCGAGCACGCCCACGCTGTGCCCGTTTGGACGGACGTACAGCGCGAGGCGGTGTCCGGACCGGACGGCGGCGACGAGCGTGCCGGTCGGCTCGGCAGGCCGGGCCTCGTGGCGCTGCGGGCTTGAGTGCCCGCCGGGCGTGGCGAGGTGCACGCCGGGCGTGGCGAAGTGCACGACCATGGCGGCGAGTGCGAGCAGGGAAGCCACGAGCAGCAGATCGGCAAGCCCGACCGCTTGCGTTGATGACTCGATCGAGGGTCGCTCGATCGAGGTAGGGCTTTCGGGGAGCCACGACCTGCGCGACTCGCGGTCGAGGACATCGGTCAGTGCGACCAAGGCGTTACTCCCCGGGCTCCACGGGTCGTTCGAGCAGGCTCTCGATCAGCCGCGTCGCGACCTCGACCGAATCCGAAAGGCGTTGCTCGTCGACGAGCTCGAGGCGTTCGCTCGGCAGGTGGTACTCCTCGTAGCCGAAGTGCGAGAGGCTCGCCGACGGAATGCCCTTCTCGTGGAACGGGAACGCGTCGACCCCGGGTCCCGCCGGGCCGACGCTCAGATCGTAACGGTCACCGAGGCCGAGCTCCTCCGCGAAGCCGGCCAGCCGGTCCGAGAGCGCCTGCGGCGAGGCCATCAGCTCGAAGCGATCGCCGTGGGCGATGCAATCGAGGTTCACGATCCCCTTGATTCGCTTCAGCTCTCCGGTCACCTCGGCGTCGAAGATCCACGAGCGAGAGCCGATACACCCGATCTCCTCGGCTGCGAAGGCGATGAAGATCAGCGAGCGCCTGTGTCCGTCGCGGGCGAGCGCCTCGGCGATCCGGCGCACGCCCTCGACGCCCGTCGCGTTGTCGATCACGCCCGGGCCGCGCCAGACGGAGTCGTCGTGCGCGGAGACGTCGATCGCCTCCTCGCTCTGGCCGCGCACCTCGGCGACCACGTTCCGCTCCGTAGCCCCCGGCACGAAGCGGCCGCCGACGCGCACGCGCGCGCGGGCGCCTTCCATCCCGCGCAGCCGAGCCGAGTCAGCACCCGAGATGAAGACCGCCGGGCCGATCGCGATCTGCCTTGCTCCGGTGAGGAACGGAATCGCCGGCCCCCCGAACGGGCTCATCAGCAGCCGGGCGAGCTCGCGGCCGCCGCCGTCCTCGACGGCGAAGACGTCGGCCTCCGGGAAGAAGCCGCCGATCGAGTGGTCGCCGAGCCGGCGCACGCTGCCCTCGACGAACCGGTCGGTCGGGTTGGAGTACATGCACGGGCCGGCGTCCCATCGTTCGCCGTCGATCTCGAGCTCGGGCTCCTCGGCTTCGTAGCCGAGCAGTCCGAACTCGTGGAGGTGCGGCTCGAGGCCGGCCTCATGGAAGGCGTCGGCGACGGCATCGGCCGCCCGAGCGGCAGCCGGCGTGCCCGCCTGACGCACCCCGATGTCCGCGCCCAGCGTCTCGACCAGGTTCACGGCGGCGGACTGTAGCGCCGAACCGGCGCGTCGACATGGTGTGCGCAACTAACATCGCGGCGCTCAGAACAGTCTCCATACGTATCCACACAACTGCGGGAGGTCGAGTGATGCATTGGCGTTCCCTGATTCCACTTCTGGTCATCGTCGGGCTGGCAGGGCTCGTCCTCACCGCTTGCGGGGGTAGCAGCAAGAAAAGCTCCGGCTCGAGTACGAGCTCGACCTCTAAGGCCGGCGCTTCCGGCGGGACCTTCATCGCCGTCGCGAACAAAGCGCCGTCCGGCTCACCGGACCCGCAGATCGACTACACGCTCCAGGAGTGGCAGCTCCTGATCTTTAGTCACGACGGTCTCGTCGCGTTCAAGCGCGCCGGTGGAACCGAGGGCACGAAGCTCGTCGCGGACCTCGCGACCTCGGTGCCGAAGCCGACGGACGGCGGCAAGACCTACACCTTCACGCTCCGCAAGGGGATCAAGTTCTCGAACGGCAAGGAGCTGAAGGCGAGCGACGTCAAGTACACGTTCGAGCGCCTGTTCAAGATCAAGCAGAGCCCGAACGCGGGCTCCTGGTACAACGTGATCGTCGGCGGCGACGCCTGCGTCAAGGCTCCCGACACGTGCAACCTCGACCAGGGCGTGATCGCCGACGACAAGAAGGGGACGGTCGCGTTCCACCTGACGCGCGGCGACCCGGAGTTCCTCGACAAGCTCGCCGTGCCGTTCGCATTCATCCTCCCGACCGGGACGCCGAACAAGGAAGTGCAGATCCCGCCGGCCGGTACCGGGCCGTACAAGTGGGTCGAATACAACCCGAACAAGGAGCTGAAGCTCGTCCGCAATCCGAACTTCAAGGAGTGGTCGAAAGACGCACAGCCGGACGGCAAGCCCGACGTGATCCTCGAGAAGCTCAACATCTCGGTCGAGGGCGAGGTCACCCAGGTCGAGAACGGGACGGCGGACTGGATGTTCGACCTGCCGCCGGCCGACCGGCTCAACGAGATGTCGACGAAGTACGCCAACCAGGTCTACGTCAATCCGCTGACCGCGGTCTTGTACTTCGCTTTGAACGTCCGCATTCCGCCGTTCAACAACCTGAAGGCGCGCCAGGCTGTCAACTACGCGACCGACCGCAACGCACTCGTGAAGATCTACGGCGGCCCGAAGCTCGGCGTGCCGACCTGCCAGGTCCTGCCGCCCAACTTCCCCGGCTACAAGCCGTACTGCCCGTACACGAAGAACCCGGGCAGCGGCAAGTGGACCGCGCCGGACATGGCGAAGGCTCAGAAGCTCGTTGCCGAGTCCGGGACGAAGGGCGCGGTCGTCAAGGTGAACACCGACACGACCGACGTGGACAAGGCGTTCGGCGAGTACATGATCGGGCTGCTGAACAAGCTCGGCTACAAGGCGCAGCCGCAGTTCCTCTCGGCCGACATCCAGTACCCGTTCTGCCAGAACTCGAAGAACAAGGTCCAGATCTGCTACTCGAGCTGGTACCAGGACTACCCGGCCGCGTCGGACTTCCTGAACGTCCTCCTGGGCTGCAGCAACTTCATCCCCAACTCGAACGCCAGCCCGAACATCGCGGAGTTCTGCGACCCGACTATCCAGCACAAGATGAACGCGGCGTTGCAGAAGGGGATCACCGACCCGAGCGCCGCGAACGACATGTGGGCGGAGGTCGACAAGGAGGTCACGGACCAGGCGCCGTGGGTCTCGATGATGAACCCGAAATACGTGAACTTCGTCTCGAAGCGCGTGAAGGGATTCATCTTCAGCCCGCAGTGGTACTTCCTAATCGCCCAGGCCTCCGTGAAGTAAGGCAAGCGGGGCACTAGGCCGTCGAATGGCCGTTTTCGAGCCTGAAGCCGAAGGCATCGTCCTCGACGCCGAGGAGACGGGGGGCGATGTCGTCGGCCGCAGCCCGTGGGCGCTCGCCGGCCGCCGTCTGCTCCGGAACAAGCTCGCGCTGGGCGCGGGGGCTCTCTTCCTGGTGATCGTCGCGGTCAGCCTCGCGGCACCGCTCTACGCGCGCCACGTTGCGCATACCGATCCGTTCGAGCCGAACCTCTCGGGCACGTTCGAGCTGAACGGCAAGACGATCCAGGTGATCCAGCAGGGCGGCGGGAAGCTCGGCCTCGGCGAGACGCCCGTCGGCCCTACCTGGCACTCGAAGTACCTGCTCGGCGCCGACCAGCTGGGACGCGACGTGATGGCGCGCGTCCTCTACGGAGGTCGCGCGTCGCTCTTCATCGGCGTCGGCTCGGCGGTGCTGGCGTGCCTGCTCGCGCTCACCTTCGCACTGCTGGCCGGTTACTTCGGCGGCACCGTCGACCTCGTCTTATCCCGGCTGATGGACCTGATCTGGGCGTTCCCGCTCTACCTGCTCGCGATCTCGCTGGCGACGGTGCTGCTCGCGCGCCCGACCGACAAGCCGCTGAAGATCGGGTTCATCACCCTCAACGCGCGGAGCCTCTGGATCCCGCTTCTGATCATCGGGCTCGTCTACGTGCCCTACGTGTACCGCCCGATCCGCGGTCAGGTGCTTTCGCTCCGCGAGAAGGAATTCGTCGAGGCCGCCGTCGCCCAGGGCGCCGGAAGCTTCCGGCTCGTCTTCCGGGAGATCCTGCCGAACGTGATCTCGACCGTGATCGTGTTGCTGCCGCTGATGATCGCGACGACGATCCTGACCGAGTCGGCGCTCTCGTACCTCTCGATCGGCGTCCAGTCGCCCCAGGCGAGCTGGGGGACGATCATCCAGGACGGCCAGGCGTTGCTCTACTCGCGACCGTGGGTCGCGGTCGTGCCGGGCATCTTCATCGTGCTGACGGTGCTCGCGCTGAACGTCTTCGGCGACGGCCTGCGCGACGCGCTCGACCCGCGCTCGAAGGTGAGGATGAAGTAGTGCTCACGTTCATCATCCGGCGGCTCCTCGGGCTGATCGCGGTCATGTTCGTCCTGTCCGTGCTCGTCTTCCTGCTCTTCTTCGAGACGCCGGGGGTCGATCCGGCGCGGCTGATGGCGGGACGGAACCCGAACCCGGAGACGATCGCTGCGATCAAGCACGAGTTCGGGCTCGACCGGCCGTTGCCGGTGCGCTACGCGCTGATGATGAAGCGCATGTTCATCACCCGTGACCTGATCTCGTACGGCAGCCACACGAAGGTGATCCCGGAGATCATCAGCGCGGCGCCGGTGACGTTCTCGCTCGTTTTCGGTGCCGCGGTCATCTGGGTCGTCTTCGCGATCCTGTTCGGGCTGGCGGCCGCGGTCTTGCGCGGCACGATCTGGGACCCCCTCCTGATGGTGCTGGCCCTGATCGGGATCTCGATGCCGGTCTTCTGGCTTGGCGAGATCGTCAACCTGTTCACGCAGAGCCGCTGGCACAACTTCTTCCTGTTCAGCTGGGTGCCACCGCTCGGCTACACGCCGCTAACCCAGGACCCGCTCAAGTGGTTCCAGGGGCTGGTCTTCCCGTGGCTGACGCTCTCGGTCCTCTATGTCGGCTTCTACGCCCGGGTGCTGCGCGCGAACCTGATCGAGACCGAGAACGAGGACTACATCCGCACGGCGCGCTCCAAGGGAATCTCGGAGCGCCGCGTGCTGCTCAAGCACAACCTGCGCACGTCGATGATCGCTTTCGTCAGCCTCTTCGGCCTCGACTTCGGGATCCTCGTCGCCGGTGGCGCGCTCCTCACCGAAGTGGTTTTCGGCCTGCCGGGCGTCGGCCTCCTCACCTACAACTCGCTGACGTCGCTCGACCTGCCGGTGATCATGACGACGGTGATCTACGGCGCCTTCTTCATCACGCTCGCGAGCGCCCTCGTCGACCTGCTCTACGCGTGGCTCGACCCGCGCGTCCGCCCGACGTAGGGTGGCCCGTTAATGCCCGCCGAGCCCCTCCTCGAGGTCAAGGATCTCCACGTGTCGTTCCGGACCGAGGACGGGATCGTGCGTGCCGTCGACGGCATCTCGTTCACGGTCGGGGAGGGCGAGGTGGTCGGGATCGTCGGCGAGTCCGGGTCGGGGAAGAGCGTCACGATGATGTCGGTGATGCGGCTGATCGCCGACCCGAACGTGATGTACACCGGCGAGATCATCTACAAGGGCCGCAACCTGATGGCGCTCTCGCGGGACGCGATGCGGGAGGTCCGCGGCGAGGAAATCTCGATGATCTTCCAGGACCCGATGACCTCGCTGAACCCCGTCTACGACATCGGATGGCAGATCGAGGAGCAGCTGAACGAGCACTACACGCTGCGCAAGGGCCAAGCACGGCAGCGCGCCGTCGAGCTGCTCAGGCAGGTCGGAATCCCGAACGCCGAGCAGCGCGTCGACAACTACCCGCACGAGTTCTCCGGCGGGATGCGGCAGCGCGTGATGATCGCGCTCGCGCTCTCGTGCAACCCCGACTTACTGATCGCCGACGAGCCGACGACCGCGCTCGATGTGACGATCCAGGCTCAGATCCTCGAGCTGATCAAGAACCTGAAGCGCGACTTCGGCTCGGCGGTGGCGCTGATCACGCACGACCTCGGCGTCGTCGCCGACATCGCAGACCGGATCCTTGTCATGTACGCCGGCCGGATTGTCGAGGAGGGGAACAAGGAGCAGATCTTCTACGACCCGCAGCACCCGTATACGTGGGGGCTGCTCGGGTCTATCGCGCGACTCGACCGGCCGCGCCCGCGGCGTCTGACCGCGATCGCCGGGCAGCCGCCGTCGATGATCAACCGGCCGAGGGGCTGCGCCTTCCGGCCGCGCTGCCCGCAGGCGTTCGACCGCTGCAGCGTCGAGGATCCGCCGCTGACGGAGAAGGTCGGCGAGGGTCATCTCGACGCCTGCTTCCTCGAAGTCGACGACAAGCGGGCGCGCCGCGACGCGACGATCAACCCGGAA
>JBKOUJ010000148.1:0-5272 GCA_046723355.1 Actinomycetota bacterium
GTCGAAGGAAATGCCGGAGACCTTCCTCTCGATCGACGCTCTGCTCGAGCGCATGGTGGCGCGCAATGCGTCAGACCTGCACATCACGGTCGGCACGCCGCCGGCCATGCGCGTGCATGGAGCGCTGGAGCGCTACGAGGAGACCCCGGAGCTCACGCCCGAGGACACGCACCAGATGCTCTACCGCATCCTGTCCACGGAGCAGCAAAAGCAGCTCGAGATCAACCGACAGATCGACTTCGCGCACTCGATCCCGGGCCTGGCGCGCTTCCGCGTCAACGTCTTTTTCCAGCGCGGCACGCTCGGGGCGGCGTTCCGCCTGATTCCGGCCGACATCAAGACGCTCGAGGAGCTCGGCATCCCCAGCGCGCTGCACTCGCTGACCGAGAAGCCGCGCGGCCTCGTTCTGATCACCGGCCCGACCGGCTCCGGCAAGTCGACGACGCTGGCGGCCCTGATCGACGAGATCAACCGCAAGCGCGCCGAGCACATCCTCACGATCGAAGACCCGGTCGAGTTCGTGCATCGGCACAAGCGCTGCATCGTCAACCAGCGCGAGATCGGCCCTGACGCACCGAGCTTCTCCGAGGCCCTGCGCGCGGCGCTGCGCGAGGACCCCGACGTGATCCTGCTGGGCGAGATGCGCGACCTCGAGACGATCGGGACCGCAATCACAGCGGCCGAGACCGGCCATCTCGTCTTCGCGACGCTGCACACGCAGAGCGCGCCGAGCACGGTTGACCGCATCATCGACGCCTTCCCAGGCGCCCAGCAGGAGCAGGTCCGCGTCCAGCTCGCGGCGACCCTGCAGGGCGTCTGCACGCAGGCGTTGCTGCCGACCCCCGCAGGCGACGGGCGCATCCCCGCGCTCGAAATCCTCTTCCCGGATGACGCAGTCCGGAACCTGATCAGGCAGGGCAAGGTCGAGCAGGTCTACTCGGTCATGCAGACCAGTACGGCCAAGGGCATGCAGACGATGGAGCAGGCGCTCTCCGACCTCGTCATTCGCGGGGTCGTCACTCTCGACGACGCGCTGAGCCGCTCGAGCCGCCCCGAGCAGCTGTTCGGGCTGCTGGAACGGGCGGGTGTCGACGTCTCCGGCAAGCAGGCTGTCCCCGAGGAGCCGCCGCTGGTCGCCGGCCTACGGATCGCGGAGGCATAGGGCGGCCATGGTCGACTGGAACAAGGAAGTCAAGCTCTCCGACCTGATCGGTCGCAAGAACAAGGAGGCCGACGAAGCGCTCCTGCCTGCGCCGCCGCCTGAGCCGGCGCCCGCGGAGGTTCCCGCCGCGGCTGAAAGCTCCCCGATGCCTGCGCCGACGCCGGCGGCTCCGGTCGCGGTCTCTCCGGCTCCGCCCGCGCCGCCGGCGCCGGCGCAGGCAACCCCCGCTGTCGTGCCGCAACCCGAGCCGGAAGCGGTCGAGCCGGAGGGCGAGCGAGTCCCTTGGTACAAGCGCGATATCTCCCTCGACGGAGGCAAGAAGGCGCCAAAGGCCAAGGAGGAGAAGCCGAAGAAGGAGAAGCCCAAGAAGGTGAAGGCCAAGAAGGAGAAGGCCAAGAACGAGAAACGCCCGAAGGGCGAGCGAGTTCCCTTCTACAAGCGCGAGCTCTCGTTCGGCGGCAAGAAGGAGGCAAAGGCGCCCACTGGTAAGTCGAAGCAGGCTGCCGCCTCCGCGAAGCGGATGAAGCGCATCACCGGGCTCAAGATCGGCGGCTCGCAGCTTGCGGCGGCGCGCGTCAACAACAACGGCGTGCCCGAGCTCGTCCAGATCGCGCGGGAGGACCTCGAGCCGGGCATCGTCGTGGGCGGCGAACTCCGCGACCTCGAAGCCCTCTCTACCGCGCTCAAGGACTTCTTCAAGCGCCACAAACTGCCCCGCCAGGGCGTACGCCTGGGCATTGCGAACAACCGGATCGGCGTGCGCATCTTCGAGATCGGCGGCATCGAGGACGTCAAGCAGCTCGAGAACGCCGTCCGGTTCCGTGCGCACGAGGTGCTGCCGATCCCGATCGAGGAGGCCGTCATCGACTGGCAGGTCCTCGACGAGCGTGAGGAGGAGGACGGCAGCGTCACACGCCGGATCCTGCTGGTCGTCGCGTATCGCGACCTGCTCGACCGCTACGTCGTCGCGTGCAAGAAGGCGGGCATCAAGCTCGTCGGCATCGACCTCGAGGCGTTCGCGCTCCTTCGCGCAATCTCCGAACCGCTGCCGGCAGAGGCCGGGACAGCGAACGCTGCGGTGGTCGTCGTCGCGGTCGGGCACGACCGCTCCACCTTCGCCGTCTCGAACGGCCGCGTCTGTGAGTTCACGCGCGTGCTCGACTGGGGCGGCGCGACCCTGAACGTCGCTATTGCGCGCGAGCTCGACATCGCGCCCTCCGAGGCCGAGCCGATCAAGCGGGCGCTTTCACTCACCCACGCCGATGCCCTCGAAGGGCTGACCGAAGAGCAAGCGAACCGCGCTCGGGAGGCGGTCAGGCGGCAACTGCAGAGCTTCGCTCGGGAGCTCGTATCCTCGCTCCAGTTCTATCAGAGCCAGCCTGATTCGCTGGGGATCGCGGAGATCGTGCTGACCGGCGGCTCGGTGCACTTGCGCGGCCTCGCGGAAGAGCTTCAGACGCTGATCGGCGTCACCGTCCGGCCCGGCGACCCGCTCACCCGGGTCAAGGTCGGCAAGAAGGTCAGGGAGGCCGAGCAGATCGGCTCGCTCGCCATTGCAATCGGGCTCGGGATCGACGACTGACGATGCAGGCCGTCAACCTTCTCCCGAGAGACGATCGACGGCGGGGCGGCCCGAATATTCCGCCGGCGCTCGCGGCGACCGCAATCGGCGGCTTCACCGTCGTGATGGCAGCGCTCGCTCTGCTGTTCCTCAGCGCCCACGGAACGGTCAAGTCGCGCCGGCTCGAGCTCGAGCAGAAGAAGCAGGAGCTGGCCGCGATCCCCGTGCCCGCGCAGAACCAGCTGGCGCAGCAGGACGCGCTCGTCGCCGACAAGAAAGCGCGCGTGACTGCGCTCAACGCTGCGCTGGCTCGTCGGGTCGCGTGGGATCGGGTGTTGCGCGAGTTCGCGATGGTGCTCCCCGACGACGTCTGGCTGCTGAACCTGACCGCACAGGCACCGACGTCGGCGACGGCAAACACGGCCACGCTGAGCGCGTCGAGCTCGTCCACGACGGGATCGCTGACGGCCGGCGAGCAAGGCTTCACGATCGAGGGCTACACGTACTCGCACGACGCGGTCGCCCGTTTGCTGACCCGGCTCTCGGTGATTCCCGATCTCGAGCAGGTGCAGCTCCAGACCAGCGAGCAGGCGAAGGTCAACGGCCGACCGATCGTCCACTTCAAGATCTCGGCCAACGTCCGCGCGCCCGGAGCAACCTCGTGAAGAACAAGAAGCTGCCCCAGTCCGCGCAGATCGCGATCACGGTTGCGGCGTTGCTCGTCCTCGCCGCGCTCGGCTACTTCGCGCTGGTGAGACCGCAGAAGGGCACTGCCTCGAGCCTCTCGAAGCAGGTCGCGGCGGAGCAGACCCAGGTCGACCAGGCCCGCGCGCTTCTCGTCAAGGCCAAGGACGCGCAGAAGGTGCGCGTCGCCGATCTCTTCCCGCTCACGAAGGCGATGCCCGACCAGCCGGACGAGGCCGGGATCCTGCTCGAGCTGAACAACGTCGCGCGCCAGGCCGGCATCTCGTTCGACTCGATCGCGCCTCAGGGCTCGACGCCGCTGAGCGGCTACCAGGTCGTTCCGATCAACGTCGTCTTCAACGGCAATTTCTTCCAGCTCAACGACTTCTTGTTCCGGCTGCGCAACCTGGTAGACGTCAGGCGCGGCGCGCTGGCGGCGGACGGACGGCTGTTCACGGTCGACAACATCAACTTCGACGAAGGCGAGGCGAACTTCCCCCAGATCCAGGCGTCGCTCACGATCGACGCCTACATCTACGGGACCGGCGCGACTGTGAGCGCGCCGCCGCAGGCGCCCGCGGCGTCGACGGGCGGCGCGGCGGGATCGGCGACTACGCCGGGCTCGACGACGCCAACGACGACCTCGCCCACATCCACGACCACGAGCCCGACCACGACGACGCCCGGGGCAACCGCGGCGCCGGCCGCCGGAGGGACCAACTGATGGCGAAGAAGAAGTTCGACCCCAAGGCGAAGGCCAAGCGGCAGAAGATGATCGCCGCGGTCGGCAGTGTCCTCCTGCTCGGCCTGCTCGCGTTCCAGGTGCCGCGGACGATGAAGATGCTGAAGCAGAACCAGGGTACGTCGTCGTCTTCGAGCGCTGCGACGAGCACGACGGCCGCACCCGGCTCGACGCCGCTCGCCCCGCCGGCGCTGGACGGCTCGTCGACCTCGGGTGCGTCGGTGGCTTCGGCCACCGCGACGTCGGTGGACGGCGTCAACGATCCGAGCAACCCGTTGCCACCGGCCGCGGGGCAGCTCGTCTCGTTCAGCAAGTTTCAGAGCAAGGATCCGTTTCACCAGCAGATCACGGACTGCGGGAGCGTTGCCGACTCGGGTTCGGACTCGGGCTCGGGTGGAAGCTCGGCCTGCGCCGCGGTGACGAAGCCGACCGCGAAGAAGACGCCGACGTCGGGCGCCGCCGTCTCCGCGAAGGCAGCGACCGCGAAGCCGGCTGCGGCCGCGCCCGCGCCTGCAAAGGTCACGAACGCGACGATCGCAGTGAACGGGATCGCCAACCAGGTCTCGGTCGGCTCCTCGTTCCCGGCGAGCTCGCCGGTGTTCACGCTCGTCTCGCTGACGGCGCGTGCCGCGAAGATCGGCATCGCGGGCGGCAACTACGAAAACGGCGCGGCGACGGTCACGCTTGCGAAGGGCAAGACGCTGACCCTCATGAACACCGCTGACGGCACGCGCTACGTGCTGCGGCTGGTCGCGGTCAGCTAGCCCCTAAGCCCGTCTTGGGGGCGCCTCGGCCGAGGCCGCGCTTGCAGTTCGTGGTGGACTGTCCACTCGAACCGCCGCAAACGGTCATGGCAGCGGCAATGAATGCGTGACGAATCGTCCACAGCGGTCGCATGGCTCTGCGGCCGCGCGACAATGCTGTCGCGTGCGGACGCGGCTGATCGCCGCCATGCGCGTCACCTGTGTGCGGTCCCGCGTGCCCCCAGCCCAGAAGGCTGCGCTGTGTTCTACCCGTAAGCCGCGTCGAACGTCGACGACTCGCGCACGAGTGTCCGGCCTACGTTCTTGCCCGTGTCGCGAACGACGACGGTGACCTTCTTCAGCGGCCGGCCGCTGCTGTT
>JBKOUJ010000058.1:0-45226 GCA_046723355.1 Actinomycetota bacterium
AGCCAGACCTCGGACATGCCGCCGCCGCCGAGGAGCGTGTCGAGCCGGTAGCGGCCCGCCACCAGTTCGTCTGCCACGCGGCTAGCTTATGTGGCCCGTGGCGGGTCTCCTGTCGATCGGCGAGGCGCAGCAGCTGATCCTCGCCCATGCGCGACGCCTGCCTGCGGAGCCCGTTCCGATCGGGGCCGCCTCGGGGCGCGTGCTCGCAGAGGGCGCCCGCGCCGCCGTCGATCTGCCGCCGTTTCCCAGCTCGGCGATGGACGGCTTTGCGGTCCGTGCGGCCGACACCCCTGGTCGGCTGCCGGTCGCGGCACGGATTCCGGCCGGAGCTCCGGCCGCCCAGTCGCTCGAGCCGGGGGAGGCGATGGGGATCGCCACCGGCGGCGTCGTCCCGGACGGCGCAGATGCCGTCATCCCTATCGAGTACGTTGTCGATAATGACAACGACATCGAGGTGCAGCGCGCAACAGAGTCCGGCGATCACGTCCGCCCGCGGGGCGGCGACATCCGGGCCGGGGAGGTCGTTGCCGAGGCCGGAACGACGCTCACGCCCGCGCGGCTTGGGGCGCTGGCGGCGGCCGGCGTCGCCGAAGTCCTCTGCGCGCGCCGCCCGCGCGCCGCCGTCGTGCCCACGGGAACCGAGCTCCGGCGCCCCGGAGAGGCTCTGGGCCCGGGGCAGATCTACGAGTCCAACGGACTGATCCTTACGGCGCAGCTCCAAGCTGCGGGAGCCGAAGTGGCCGTGGACCCCGCCGTCGGCGATGACGAGGAGGCGCACCGTCTCGCGCTCGAGCGGGCGCTGGAGGCCGATCTGGTCGTCACGTCAGGCGGCGTCTCGGTGGGACCCCACGATCTCGTTCGGCGAGTCGAGGCGGAGCTCGGGGTCGAGGAGGTCTTCTGGCGGGTCGCGGTCAAGCCCGGCAAGCCGATCGCGTTCGGCGTGCGCGAGGGAACGCTCGTCTTCGGTCTGCCCGGAAACCCGGTCTCGGCCCTCGTCGGCTTCGAGCTGTTCGTGGCGCCGGCGGTCCGCGCGCTGCTAGGCGTGTCCGATCCGCTGCCGCCCTTTGAACGAGGCCGGCTCGCAGGCACGCGCCGCAGGAACGCCGAGCGCGACGAGCTGCTGCGTGCGCGGGTCCGCCGTTCCGAGGACGGCGCCGTTCTGGAGCCGCTGAGCGGACAGGAGTCGCACATGATCGCGCGCGCGGCTGATGCCGACGCGCTCGTCTTCGTCCCACGCGGCGAGGGCGAGTTGGCAGACGGCGCTCGGGTCGACTACCTCCGCCTCGGCTGATCTAGGCGCCAAGCCCTCTCATCCGCCTGCGGCCCGTCGGCGCTCCTCGGCGACAGCGCGCTTGCGTGCGCGCTGCGCCAGGACCATCGAACGCAGCCCACTGCGGATCGGGCCGAGCCCGCGCTCGGAGGCGTCGGGGTATGGCGCGTATCGCTTGATGGTCAGCGCGGCGAACTGTCCTGCCACGGCGAGCCATGCCAGTCCGATCACGAACGTCGGAATCGAGATGAAGCGGACAGCGACCAGCTCCGCGAGGTACCACGGCCCATCGAGGCCCAGCCCGTAGCGCGACGCAAATGAGACCAGCACGATGACGGGGCCGAGAAATCCTGCCGCGTAGACGCTGGCGCGTAGCCAGAGCGGCCGCGATTGCACCTGGGGCAGCCACAACCACGCGTGGAGAGACGGGAGAACGATCAGCAGGGAGTACGGGTTCGTGGCCACGACAAGCAGTCCGACGACGCCGAGCGCCAGCAGGGCCGCCGTGTGACCCGCGAGCTCCTCGTCGATTCCGACAGGCCGCCGCGGTGTCAGACGAGAGCGCGCGAGGACCCACCCGAGCACGGCAATGGCAGCGAGACCGAGCAGCCCGAGCAGAGGCCAGTGGCGCGCCGCCGGGCTGTGCGGACCGAGGGGCAAGGCCGCGCCGGTCGGCCAGACCCCGACGAGTGCGAAGAGGACGAAGGCAGCGCCGACCGAGAGCCAGACGAGCAAGCGGCTGCGGTAGCTCCGCAGCGCCGGCGCGATCGGTACGTGACGCCGACGGCAGCGGGCAAAGAGGTCGACGGCGGCGATCAGGAACGGAAGCAACGCGGCGATCAGCACGAGCTGGATCGCCCAGCCCCGGATCACGCGCGCGCCGAGGTAGACGTAGCTGGAGGTGCCTTGCACGAGCTCCGCTCCTTGATCGAGGGCGCGGAGAAGCTCCTGCGCGCTTCGGCCGATTTGCGCGAGGCGCCCACCGTTCAGGCGCTGGGGCGTGTCCGAAAAAGGAGGGGGTCCCCTGTCATCGGCCGTTGTGAGCGCCACCGCGCCGACCCCGTGCGAGAGCACTGGACCCTGTTCGTAGAGCGTGAACGGAAAGGCGAGATCGAGTAGCTGAGTGAAGGCGCCTGGCCGGCGGGGTGGCGCCCCGGCTTGCTCCTGAATTCGTGCGGCGGTCGTCTCCACGAGGCCTGGGTCGGCCTCTCGGGCCGTGTTTCCGGCAATCACGAGCCGAGCGGTGTTCCGTCCCGCGATCGAGTCGAGCACCACCGCCGTCACGATCCGATCGCGAAAGTCGGCGCCGAACCGATTGGCTCCGAGCCCGCCGAACTCGCCGCCGTCTGTCGCAACGAAGAAGAGCGTATGCGCCGGGCTGACGATGCTGGCGCCCGGTGGGGCGTTCCCGGAGACGGAGGTCGCGTAGGACCGTGCGAGCTCGATCAGTGCGGCGATCCCTGAGGCATTGTCGTTCGCACCTGGCCCCGTCCCGAGGTTGTCGAGGTGGGCGAGGACGGCGAGCGCCTGGGGCGAGCGGCCGGGAATCGTGACGATCAGGTTCTCGAGGTGAACGCGGCCCTTCCCCGGAATGGTGGCTACGAAGGGCTCACGGCGGACGCGGAGCCCGATCCTCCCGACCTCGTCCGCGAACCACTGACGAGCGCTCGTCGCCCCCGGAGACCCGGGCGATCGGTCGGGAAAGGTCTGGGCGAGGTCCCGCGCCAGGGCCGTGGCGCGCGCTTTGTCGAACGCGGGCGGCAGCGTCGGCACCGCTGCTCGGAGCGCAGGAGGCTTCCCGACGCTGAAGGCGGCGATGAGCAGGGGAATTCCCACGAGGAGCCAGGTGCCCCGGTAGAGCCGGGCGTTGATCGGCCGCTCGAGGGAGCCGGGGCGCGCACGCGCACGCGCGGGAGGCCGATTTGCGGCCATGCCGAGGCTATAGTAGGGAGCCGAGGCCGAAACACGGGCAGGCACACTTCTTGCTCATGCCTGATTCCTCAACGATTCTCCTCGTCGACGACGAGGATTCGGTCCAGAAGCTCCTCACGTATCCGCTCGAGCGCGACGGCTTCCGAGTCGTCCAGGCGCGCGACGGCGAGCAGGCGCTCAAGCTATTTGGCCACGAGCAGATCGACCTCGTCGTGCTCGATCTGATGCTGCCGAAGGTCGACGGTCTCGAGGTCTGCCGCCGCCTCCGTGCAGGCAGCGACGTGCCGATCATCATGCTGACCGCGCGCGGCGAGGAGCTGGACAAGGTTCTCGGGCTGGAACTGGGCGCCGACGACTACATCACGAAGCCGTTCTCGATTCGCGAGTTCCGCAGCCGCGTCCGCGCTCTGCTCCGCCGGGCTGCGCTTCCCCGCGACCGGTCGCAGCACGACGGCCAGGTCATCGAATCGGGAGACGTCCGCATCGATCCCGCGAAGCGAACGGTCGAGCTCGGCGGCGAGCCCGTGCAGCTGACCTACGTCGAGTTCGAGCTGCTCCGAGCACTTGCGGCCGAGCCGGGCCGGGTCTTCACCCGCGAGATGCTGCTTCGGGCGCTCTGGGGCGACTCTGCGTACCGCGAGCCGCGCACCATCGACGTCCACATCCGGCACCTTCGCGAGAAGCTCGAGCGAGACGCGCGCGAGCCCGAGTACCTCTTCACGGTGCGGGGAGTCGGCTACCGGTTTCGGGACTGATGAGCGCTTTCAGGACAGTCGGAGCACGGCTCAGCCTCGCTTTGCTCGTGGTCGTCGCGCTAGTGCTCGGACTCGTCTACCTCATCATCGTGCCGTCGCTGCGATCGCGGCTGGTCGACTCACGGCTCAACGCCCTCGACCGCGCCGCGGCGACACTCGCGAAGGAGTACGCGCGGAACAATCGTGACCCCGACTTTTTTTCCAACGCTTCCGCCGACACGAATGCGCGCGTCATCCTGATGTCCGTCGTCAACTCGCAGTCGCCGACGCTCGTGGCGCCGGGCGGTTTCTCGTCGCTCCCGGGGCGTAACCTCGGCGATTACACGAACGATCCGGTCGCGACGCGGACGGCGCAAACGTCAAGCCGTCAGCGGGGGACGGTCAAGCGGAGCGACGGGGATTTCGCCGAGGTCGCGGCGCCGATCCGGGACGGGAGCGGGAACATCCTCCTCCTCTCTGCCCCGCTGCACGATGCGCTTGCCGATGTCGACGCCGTTCAGCGGCGCATGGTGTTCGCAGGCGTGCTCGCGCTGTTCGTGGCTCTGGCGATCGGATACGGAGCCGCGCGGCTGTTCGCACGTAGGATTCGGCGTCTGGAGCAGGCCGCGGAGCGAATCGCGAGCGGCCGCTTCGACGAGCCGGTCGCCGACAGTGGTTCCGACGAGCTCGGCGAGCTCTCGCGCGCATTCGACCGCATGCGGGTGCGGCTGGCCGGCCTTGACCACGCGCGCCGCGCATTCGTTGCCAACGCGTCGCATGAGCTTCGGACTCCGCTCTTTGCGCTCGGCGGCTTCCTCGAGCTGCTCGAAGACGAGGAGCTCGACGAGCGGACCCGGCACGAGTTCTTCGAAACGATGGCGGGCCAGGTCCGTCGGTTGACCAAGCTCGCCGACGACCTGCTCGACCTGTCGCGGCTGGACGCGGGACGGCTACACGTCGAAACGCAGTCGATCGAGCTCGGACGCGTGGCTGGAGCCGCCGTCGAGGAGTTCTCGGGCGTTGCGCTCGCCTCGGACCACCCCCTGGACTTCGCGCGGAACGGGGCGACCGAGGCGCTCGGAGACCCGCAGCGTGTCCTGCAGATCGCACGCATCCTTCTCGAGAACGCGCTCGTTCATACGCCCCCGGGGACGCCGGTCGAGGTCGCGGTGCGGCGCGTGAACGGGCGCGCCGAACTCAGCGTCGTCGACGCCGGCCCGGGGATCAGCGCCGAGGACCGTGCCGAGCTCTTCGAGCGGTTCTTCCGAGGGGACAGCACGAAGGCGTCAGGGAGCGGTCTTGGACTGGCGATCGCGAAGCAGCTCGCAGAACTGATGGGCGGTCGGATCGAGCTGGACTCCGCGCCGGGGCGCACGGTCTTCTCACTGGTCTTGCCGGCCGAGGAGTCGGCGGCGGAGCGCGTGAAGGGTTGATCTTCGCCCGAGCACCGCGGTTCTCCAGTGGTGCCGCGTGAACCAAAGGCATCCCGGCCTCCTCCCCACTGCGAGCGTAGCGGTGAAGCCGTCACGCGCGGGTGACGCGGACGTGGCGATTCTGTGCGACCGACGCCGTCAGATCGGTGCCGAAAAACATGAAGACGCGTCCGTCGCCGCGACGGCTTTTCCCGTGGAAAGTCTCGCGGGGCGCTGCGTGACCGGGTTTGGGCCCCATCGGCGCCGAGAACCTTCGCCGCTACAGTGCGATCCGTGCGCGCGCGTCCCGGTTCTACCGCTGTGATCGCGATCGTTGCCGCCCTGATCGGCGGCGTTTTGGTTGTCGCGGTAGGCAAGGCGGCCGGCTGGTTCGACAACGGCACCAAGAAGACGGTGATCGTGCAGACGCCGACGGTCGCGGAGGCCGTCGTCAGCTCCAAATCTGCTGCCAGCGCGAAGCCGCTGCTCGGGAACCGCTTCGATCCGAGCCGGATTTACGCCTCCCGCTCGCCGGGGGTCGTGACGATCTTCGCGATCTACGGCGGTAACAGCGAGTCGGCTCAGCAGGCGCAGGGATCCGGCTTCGTCGTTTCCCCGAAGGGCTACATCCTCACGAACTCCCACGTGATCACCAACGCCGGCGAGGGTGACAGCAAGGTTTCGGCGGCCGATCAGCTGTTCGTCGAGTTCCAGGACCGCGATCGCGTGCCCGCGAAGGTGGTTGGCTGGGACATCTACGACGATGTTGGCCTGATCAAGGTCGATCCGGCACAGCACCGGCTCGATCCCGTCCCGCTCGGCGACTCGGCCAAGGTTGTCGTCGGTGCGCCGGTCGCTGCGATCGGAAGCCCGTTCGGCAACGTGAACTCGCTGAGCGTCGGCGTCGTCTCCGCGACCGAGCGCTCGATCGACTCGTTGACCTCGCGCTACAGCCTCGTCGATGCGATCCAGACCGACGCGCCGATCAACCACGGCAACTCCGGCGGGCCGCTCTTCGATGCACGCGGTCGGGTGATCGGGATAAACGCCCAGATCCGCAGCGACAGCGGCAGCGCCGAGGGCGTCGGCTTCGCCGTGCCCATCGATTCCGCTCGCCGCTCGATGACCCAGCTGATCGCGACCGGGCGCGTCTCATATGCCTACGTCGGCATCGAGACCGAGGATCTGATCCCGTCGATCGCCAAGCAGCTCGGGTACCCGATCTCCCACGGCGCTGTGGTCACACGCGTGAATCCGCGCACGCCCGGCGCGGCCGCAGGCCTGCGCGCCGGGAGCGACCGCCGCGAGCTGCTGGGGGAGCAGTTCGTCCGCGGCGGGGACGTGATCGTGGCGATCAACGGGCAGCCGGTCGGGAGCGCCGCGGACGTCGTCCGGATCGTCACCGAGCAGCTGTCGCCGGGCCAATCGGTGCCCGTCACCTACATCCGCGCGGGCAGGCGCCACCGCTTGGTCGTCAAACTTGCCGAGCGGCCCGCCAATCCAGGTTAGTCCGACCTATCCACGGGGAAGAGCGAGACGAGTGGACCCCCACGACCGCTTCGTCCGGCTGAGCATTCCGGCGAAGGCCGAATACATCACTCTCGGCCGGCTGGCGCTGACGGCGATCGCCCGTGTGCGCCCGTTCTCTGCCGAAACGCTCAGCGATCTGAAGCTCGCCCTCACGGAGGCGTGCACGAACTCGGTTCGCCACGCCTATCGCGAGGGCCGTTCCGGCACGGTCGAGATCGTCTACCAGATCGAACCGGACCGACTGGTCGTCGAAGTCGCGGACGAAGGCGCGGGCTTCGAGCCCGACGAGACCACGCGGGGCGGAAACGGCGACCTGAACGAAGGCGGCCTCGGGATCGCCATCATCCGGGCCGTCGCCGACGAGGTCGAAATCGGCGGGCGGGAAGCGGGAGGATCGCGGCTTCGCTTCGTGAAGTTCCTGGGCGACTAGCGTCTATTCTCACCGCTTTCGCCTAAAACGACCCCTTCGGACACAGTGCTCCAGCTCATCAACGTTGGCAACAAGTCCCTGCTCGACTACGGGACAATCGCCACGCGTGGCTTGATGGAGGAGATCCGGAGGCTCGCGGCTCAGGTCGAAGGCAAGCGTGTCGTCCACCTCTCCGCAACGGCGTTCGGCGGCGGCGTGGCCGAGATCCTCTACGCGCTCGTTCCGCTGATGCGCGACGCCGGCTTGGAGGCCGAATGGCGGATCATCCAAGGCGCCGACGAGTTCTTCGGCGCGACGAAGACGATCCACAACGCTCTCCAGGGGTCGCCGCAAGGGCTCGCGCCCGAGCAGGAAGAGGTCTACCGACGGTACAACGAGACGAACGCCGAGCAGCTGGAGGACGAGTACGACTTCGTGATCGTCCACGACCCGCAACCGGCCTTTGTGATCGAGCACTTTCCTTCGTCGCAGGCGCGCTGGATCTGGCGCTGTCACATCGACCTCTCGACGCCGAATCAGAGCGTCCTGAATTTTTTGCTGCCGACCCTCGGGCGCTACGACGCCGCGATTTTCCACATGAACGAGTACGTCCCCGCGGCGCCGGGTCTGCCGCCCGCTTACATCTGGCCGCCGGCGATCGACCCGCTCACGCCGAAGAACATGGCCCTCTCGGCGGAAGACGCCGCGTACATCGTCGACCAGTTCGGGATCGACGTCGAGCGGCCGCTGCTGACGCAGGTCTCGCGCTTCGACCCCTGGAAGGACCCGCTCGGCGTCATCGACGCCTATCGTGAGGTGAAGGAACGCTTTCCGGCCGTCCAGCTCGCCCTCGTCGGCTCTATGGCGCACGACGATCCCGAGGGCTGGGACTACTACAACCAGACCGTTGCCTACGCGCAGGGCGATCCCGACATCTACATCCTCTCGAACCTCAACAACATCGGCGGGGTCGAGGTCAACGCCTTCCAGGTTCACTCGCACGCCGTCCTGCAGAAGTCGATTCGAGAGGGGTTCGGCCTCACGATCACCGAGGCCCTTTGGAAGACCCGCCCGGTCGTTGCCGGACGCGTCGGGGGGATCGTCCGACAGATCCAGGACGGCGAGACCGGCTGGCTCATCGATTCGGCCGTCGAGTGCGCAGACGCCTGCATCGAGATTCTTCGTGATCCGTCCGAGGCGCGCCTGCGCGCGCTCAAGGGGAAGGAATACGTCCGCCGCAACTTCCTGATGCCGCGTCTGCTCCGCGACTGGCTCGTGCTCTTCAACCGGCTGCTTGGAAACGACACGGCGGGCGCCGAGCTCGCCGTCGTCGGCGCCGCCGAGTCGTAGGCCGACACCGCCCGGTTAGGGTGTCCGCTCCATGCCGGAGCGGCGCAAGCTGATCGTCGTCTCGAACCGCGGCCCTGTCTCGTACGGCCGCGAGAACGGCGAGCGGGTCGCAAGGCGCGGCGGCGGAGGCCTCGTCACGGCGCTGCGCGGCCTGATCTCGCATCACGACGTCACTTGGATCGCCAGCGCGATCAGCGACGAGGACCGGATTGCCTCCGCGCAGCCGATCGAGGAGACGGCTCGGGATGGTTCGCCGTTCCGCCTCCGACTGGTCGCTCACGACGAGAGCGAGTACGACTGGTTCTACAACGTCATCGCGAACCCGATCCTCTGGTTTCTCCAGCACTACCTTTGGGAGCTCGCGTACACGCCGGCGATCGATCATGCCGTGCGGCACGCTTGGGAGCAGGGGTACGTCAGCGTCAACCAGGGCTTCGCCGACGCCGTGCTCGAGGAGCTCGAGGCCGAGCCGGACGCGGCCGTTCTCTTCCACGACTACCACCTCTACCTCGCGCCCCGGTTCGTCCGGGAGGCGGCGCCCGACGCGATGCTGTCGCACTTCGTGCACATCCCGTGGCCGCAGCCCGACTACTGGCGGATCCTGCCGGCGGACATGCGGCTCGCAATCCACGACGGGCTCTTGGCGAACGACGTCGTCGGCTTCCACGCGAACCGCTGGCGGCTCGCCTTCCTTCGCTGCGCCGTCGACATGCTCGGCGCCGAGGGGAACTTCGGGCTCTGGACGGCCGAATACCTGGAGCGGAGGACGCGCGTTCTCGCCGCACCGATCTCGATCGACCCCGAGGAATTCGACGAGCTTGCGGTCAGCGAGCCCGTCCGCGAGGCCGAGCGGGAGATCGTCGAGCGGCGCACCGAGCGGCTGATCGTCCGGGTCGACCGCACCGATCCGTCGAAGAACATCGTCCGCGGCTTCCGCGCCTTCGAGCTCTATCTCGAGGCGCACCCAGAGATGTACCGCCGGGTCTCGCTCCTCGCGTTGCTCGATCCCTCGCGTCAGGACATCCCCGAGTACTCCGAGTACCTCGGTGCGATCCAGCGCGAGGCACGCCGCGTCAACGATCGTTTCCAGGGCGACGGCTGGCTTCCGATCGACCTCCAGATCGAGGACGACTTTCCGCGCTCCGTCGCTGCCTACAAGCAGTTCGACGTGCTGTTCGTGAACGCGATCTTCGATGGCCTCAACCTAGTCTCGAAGGAGGCATCGCTGATCAACACCCGCGACGGTGTCGTTGTCTTATCTGAGAACACCGGCGCGGCCGAGGAGATCTCCGACTGGGCGACGATGGTCAACCCCTTCGACGTCGCGGCCCAGGCAGAGGCGCTCCACGAGGCGCTCGAGTTGCCGGTCGAGGAGCGGCGGGCGCGCCTCGGGGCGATTCGAGGGCACGTCCGCGAACACGACGTCGCGCGCTGGTTGGCGGTGCAGCTCGACGAGCTCGACCGCGCGTCGGCGCGGGTTCCGTAGGGTTCGCGCTATGAGTGAGCTCTCACACGTCGATGAAACAGGCGGCGTGCGAATGGTCGACGTCGGTGGCAAGAAGGTCTCTCGGCGCCGCGCGGTCGCTCGCGCGGAGGTGCGCATGGCGCCCGAGACGGCAAGGCATCTGCGCGATCTGCCGAAGGGCGACGCGCTCGCGACGGCGCAGGTGGCCGGGATCATGGCCGCGAAGCGGACCGCGGAGCTGATCCCGCTCTGTCATCCGTTGCCCTTGTCGAACATCGAGGTGACCCTCAACGCCGGCGCGGCGGTGGTCGAGATCTCCGCCGCTGTCGAGACCAGCGCGCAGACCGGCGTCGAGATGGAGGCCTTGACGGCCGTCTCGATGGCTGCGCTGACCGTCTACGACATGGCGAAGGCGATCGACAAGGGGATGGAGATCGGCGGCATTCGCTTGGTCGAGAAGACGAAGGACCCGGTATGAGGGCCGCGGTCTTGACCGTCTCCGACGGTGTCGCGGCCGGCGAGCGGGAGGATGGCAGCGGCGATGTGCTGGCGGGGTTGCTCGCCGGAGACGGTTACGAGGTCGAGCGGCGCATCGTCCCGGACGATCGCGAGGCGATCGCCGACGCGATCGTGGAGCTGGCGGAAGACGCCGTTCTCGTCCTGACCACCGGCGGCACCGGTCTCGGCCCGCGCGACGTGACGCCTGAGGCGACGGCCGAGGTGCTCGAACGGCCGGCGCCGGGGATCGCCGAGGCGATTCGCGCAGATTCGACCGCGAAGACGCCGCACGGCTTGCTCTCGCGCGGAGTTGCGGGCGTCCGCGATCGGACGCTGATCGTCAATCTCCCGGGCTCGACGGGCGGCTGCCGGGACGGCTTCGCGGTCCTGCGGCCGGCCTTGCGGCATGCGCTCGAGCTGCTCGCGGGCGAGCAGACGGCGCACAGACAGACATGAACGCCACGGTTGTTTCGTACCCGCGGCGCTTCGCGTCGCTCGTGAAGATCGAGCACACCGTCTTCGCGCTGCCCTTCGCCTACGTCGGTGCGCTGCTCTGCATCAATGCGATTCCGTCCGCGCACGATCTTGTCTGGATCACGGTGGCGATGTTCGGGGCGCGCTCGCTCGCGATGGGCCTGAACCGGCTGATCGACGCCGCGATCGACGCGCGCAACCCTCGCACCGCGACGCGCGAGCTTCCGAGCGGACTGCTGACGCATAAACAGGTCGCTGTTTTCTGCGCCGCCTCGTTCGCCCTCTTCCTGGTCGCCGTCTTCCAGCTCGACCCGATTGTGCGATGGCTCTGGCCGATACCCGTGGCGGCATTCGTGATCTATCCCTATCTGAAGCGTTGGACATGGCTTTCGCATGCTTGGCTCGGCGCGGTGGACGGCCTCGCGCCGGTCGGTGCCTGGGTTGCGATCACGGGGCGGCTTCCGTGGCCGGCGTGGGCTCTCGGCGGCGCCGTTGCGCTTTGGGTTGCGGGCTTCGACCTCTTCTACTCGCTCTTCGACCTCGAGGTCGACCGTGAGCAGGGACTCCATTCGTTCGCAGCGAGGTTCGGCGAGCGAAAGCTCTTCTGGGGGGCGCGTCTTGCCCATGCGGGCACCGTCGCACTGCTCGTCGCAGTCGGCCTCGGGCTGGACCTCGGTCTCCTCTACTGGCTGGGTGTCGCCGCGGTCGCAGGGCTGTTGGCGTACGAGCACGCCCTCGTCCGTCCCGGCGACCTACGGAGACTCGACGCCGCGTTCTTCACGATGAACGGCATCATCAGCGTGGTCTTCTTCGGTTTCGTGCTGGCGGAGGCAGCTCTATGATCCGTGCCCGCCGGGCGGCGCGGCGCTTCGGCGACAAGCGCGCCCTGGAGCCGGTCGACTTCGAGCTCGAGCGGGGAGGCTTCCTGGTCGTCACCGGTCCCAACGGCTCCGGCAAGACGACCCTGCTGCGGTTGTGCGCCGGCCTGCTCGTGCCGACCTCCGGTGACCTGGAGGTCGATGCGCTTCGGGGGGAGGTCGGCTACCTCGCTCACGAGCCCCTCGTCTACCGGGAGCTGACTGCGCTCGAGAACCTCGATCTTTACGGGCGGCTCTACCGCGTGCCGGAACGGCGCGAGCGGATCGGGATGCTGCTGGAGCGATTCGGGCTCTGGGAGGCGCGACACGAGCGGGCCGGCTCGTATTCGCGCGGGATGTTGCAGCGGCTCGCGCTCTGCCGGACGCTCCTGCACGAGCCCGAGCTGCTGATCCTGGACGAGCCCGCGAACGCGCTCGACGTCGAGGGCGAGGCGCTGCTCGACCGCGAGCTCGACGAGCTGCGGCGCGAGCGGACCTTGCTTGTCGCGAGCCACGCACCCGAGCGTCTCGATCGGTTCGCGACGGGGAGGCTCTCTCTAGCGTGAGGCGCTACCTCGCCGACTCGGCGGCCCTCGCCCGGAAGGACCTACTGCTCGAGCTGAGGGCTCGGGACACGCTGCCGGCGATGCTGCTCTTCGTCATCTCCGTGCTGGTCGTCTTCCACTTCGCCCTGCCGCGGAACGCATCCGACCGCGCGTCGCTCGGGCTCCTCTGGGTGGCGATCCTCTTCACCGCGCTGCTCGGCCTCGGGCGCTCGTTCGTCGCCGAGCGTGAGCAGGGTGTGCTGGACGCGCTCGTGCTCGCGCCCTCCGACCGAAGCGCGATCTGGGTGGGCAAGGTCGTTTCGACGCTCGCGTTCCTGATCGTGGCCGAGCTGGTGGCGCTGCCGGCCTTCGCGCTCTTCTTCACGTCGATCGACGGCGCGACGGTCGCCGGGGTCGCCCTCGCGGACGTCGGCATCTGCGCCGTCGGCACGATCCTCGCGGCAATGGCCGCCGCCGGCCGCGCGCGCGAGCTGCTGCTGCCGCTGCTCTTCCTGCCGCTGGCGATCCCGATCGTCGTCGGCGGAGTCGGCGCGAGTCTCGCCGCCTCGAGCGGCAAGTACCTCGGCTTCCTGGCGCTCTACGACGCGATCTTCGCGCTCGTCGCCTGGGCGGCGTTCGAGTACGTCGTCACGGAGTAGCCGGCACAGGGCCTGGTTCGGTGCGTTCGGCGAGCCGCCGCTGCTCGCGGGCGTCGGGCCAGAGCGTGATCACCGAGCCGATCAGGAAGACGAACCCCGCCAGCCAGATCAGGTTGACGAGCGGCTTCACGAGCACCTTCAGGTAGACCGAGTTGACGGTGTTCCCCTTGCCGAACTTGAACTCGTCGCCGATCACGAACAGGTCCTGCGCGCGCAGCCAGTCGTGCTTGATCGCCACCTCGTTGGACGTCTGCTGCTCGGCGAAGTAGCGGTTCTTTCCGGCCATGATCGTCCCGATCCGTCTGCCGTTCTCCGCCACGGCGATGCGGGCGCGCAGCTCGAGGTGGTTCGGGGCGCGTCGCTGGACGCTGTCGAGATAGGTGAGCGTGTAGCTGCGGATCCGCATCGTGTCGCCGGGCCGGAACTGCCGGATCTTCGTGGCGCCGTAGGCGCTCGAGCCGGCGATGCCGATCGCGAGCAGGACGATTGCGAAATGGACGACGTAGCCGCCGTACCGACGGCGGTTCCTGGCGACGAGGCCCGAGAAGGCTGACCACCAACTCGCCGCTCCAAGGGCTTTCCTCGCCCGGGTGCCGCGCACGAACTCGAGGACGATCGCCGCCAGCGCGAACGCCGAGAAGGTGTAGGCGAGCAAGCCGGCTGGGCTCGACCCGGCGCCGGCCGCGATCAGCAGCGCACCCACTGCGAGCGCCGCGATCGAAGGCCCGAGCACGCTCTGGCCGAGGCCGCGCAGCGAGGTTCGCCGCCAGGCGACGAGCGGGCCGATCCCCATCAGCAGCAGGAGCGGCAGCCCGAACACCTTCAGGAAGAAGTCGTAGTACGGCGGCCCGACCGTCACCGCTTCGCCACGCACCGCCTCCGAGAGGAGCGGGAAGGCGACGCCCCAGAGCACCGTTAGCGTGAACGCGACGAGCAGCAGGTTGTTGTAGAGGAAGGCTGCCTCGCGGGAAGCCAGCGACTCCAGCCGCGTCCGCGCGCGCAACTGCGGCAGCCGCCAGATGATCAGCGCAGTCGAGAAGGCGGCGGCGACGCCGATGAAGCCGAGGAACCAGGCGCCGATCGGAGATTGCGCGAACGAGTGGATCGAGTTGATCAGGCCGCTGCGGGTCAGGAAGGTGCCGAAGATCGAGAGGCAGAAGGCGCCGGTGACGAGCGCGGCGTTCCAGACGCGGAGCATGTTCTTTTTCTCCTGAACCATTACGGAGTGCAGGAACGCGGTCGCGGCGAGCCACGGCATCAGCGCCGCGTTCTCGACGGGATCCCATGCGTAGTAGCCGCCCCACCCGACCTCCTCGTACGCCCACTTGGCGCCGAGCAGGATCCCGACGCCGAGCGCCGTCCACGCGAGAATCGTCCAGCGCCGCGTGGCGACGATCCAGCGCTCGTCGAAGCGGCCCGAGAGAAGCGCCGCCGACGCAAACGCGAACGGGATCGTCAGCCCGACGTAGCCGAGGTACAGGAGCGGCGGGTGAATCATCATGTACGGGTTCTGCAGGCTCGGGTTGAGCCCGGCGCCGTCGGCCGGCGCGACCTGCGTCGTGAACGGGCTGACGACGAAGACGAGTAGCAGGGCGAAGAAGCTCGCCACCGCGCCGAGGACAGGCACCGTCCACGGCAGCACCTCGGTGACGAGGCGCCGGTTGAGCGCGACCGCCGCCGACCCCAGGGCCGTCAGGACGAGGAGCCAGAGCAGCAGCGAGCCCGCCTGGCCGCCCCAGAACGCGGTGTAGACGTAGGGGAACGGCAGCGCCTTGCTCGAATGCTCGGCGACGTAGGCGAACGAAAAGTCGCGCGTCCGGAAAGCGTTCAGGAGGACGATCGCCGCGACGGCGGTGGCGCCGAAGGCGGCGTAGAGCGCGTTCCGCGCGGAGTCGACCAGGCGCCGGCGGCGGGTGTATGCGCCGAGGCCGCCGCCGATCGCCGCGTAGACGGCGAGCGCGAACGCGAGGGCGAGCGCGGCGCGGCCTAGATCTTGCATCTCAGGATTTGGCCGGCGAGTACTTCGAGGGGCATTTCGTCGTGATCGACGTCGCTGCGAGGCTCGCGCCGTTGTAGTTCCCGACGACGTAGACGTGACGGCCTGCCCGGAACAGGTCCGGCTCGGACCCGTGGAAGACGACGGGCACCCGCACGTTCTTGTGAGGCCCGTCGATGTCGCGGAGGCGGAAGCGGAGGCCGCGCGAGGCGTGCGGGTCACCGGCGACCGGCCCGAGCACATAGCCGCTGACGCTCACCTTGCCGTGGTGGCCGGCGAGCTGGCTCGGCTTCAGCGACGGCGTCGCGCCGCCCGCGATCGCGTTGTAAACGAGGAAGATCGCGAGTGCGGCTGCCACCGAGAGCGCAACCACAAGCCGCACCGGGTTCCCACGCCGCTGCACGCTGCCGAGTTTACCGCCGGAAGTCCGGCAGCTTCGTTGCCATGACGACTTTCGGCGGATTGTCTCGATGACGCGGTTCGGAGCCGCGCCCGCGCAGGTCGGGCGCGGCTTTCAGGGGATGCGCCAGCAGCGCCTGTTCTGCGAAGATGCAGGCGTTTCCGTGGGGCTTCGAACGAGGGAGAATCCGCTTGCAGCGTTGGCCGCGCTCTCGGCGCTGCTCGTCGCTGCGGCGATCGCGCTGATCTTCTTCTACGTGCCGACCGACGCCGACCAGGGTTTCTCACAGCGGATCTTCTACATCCACGTGCCGGTCGCGCTGACGGCCTACGCGTGCTTCGGCTGGGGAGCGTGGAAGGCGCTGCGCCACCTCTGGAAACGCGAGCCCGGCGCCGACCTCGAGAGCTATGTCGCCATCCACCAGGGCGTCATCTTCGGCTCGCTGACCCTTCTGACCGGCTCGCTCTGGGCCAAGGTCTCCTGGGGCCACTGGTGGCTCTGGAGCGAGAGTCAGCTCGTGCTCTTCCTCGTGCTCTTCCTCTTCTACGGCGCCTACTTCATGCTCCGCTACTCGGTCGAGCCCGGGCCGGCGCGCGCGAACATGTGCGCCGTGTACGCGCTCTTCGGCGTCGTCCTGATCCCGATCAGCTTCCTCGCGATCCGGCTCGCGAACCAGCTGATCCATCCCGTCGTGTTCACGCTGCAAGGCCCGCAGATGGCGGGCTCCATGTTCCTGACCTTCTGCGTCTCGCTCGCGGCGATGCTGACCCTGGCGGCGACGCTCTTCCACATCGAGCTCGCCGGAAAGCGGATCGATTCGCGGCTGCGCGAGCTGCGGGAGCTGCTCGCGTGATCCTCGGCGTCACCGCCGCAGAGAAATACGTCGCCGCCGCGTACGGCATCGTCTTCCTCGTCGTGCTCGTCTATGTGCTGATCATCGGGCTCAAGCTGGGGCGGCTCGAGCGGGAGCTAGACGAGCTGACCGGGCGCGTGCGCGAGCGGCGCGAGGCCGAGGCGGAGCGCCACGAGGAGGTTCCGGTTGGCTGAGCTATCGCTCGTCGGCATCTCGCACCACGGGGCGACGCTCGAGGTGCGCGAGCGTGTCGCGCTTGACCCCGACGAGGCGGCAGGCCTCGCGCGCGAGCTCGCCGGCGACGAGGGGGAGGCGGTATGTCTCTCGACCTGCAACCGCACCGAGCTCTACGTCGCGGGCCCGGGCCTCGAGGAGCGCGCCGCGAAGGCCCTCCAGAAGGCAAGCGGTCGCGCGAGTGAATCGTGCGACCTCTTAGGCGACATCGCAAGCGATGTCGCGGTGGACGGCGCGCTCTACCGGCGCAGCGACGACGAGGCGGCGCGGCACCTCTTCCGGGTTGCGGCCGGGCTCGACTCTCGCGTGCGAGGCGAGACGGAGATTCTCGGCCAGGTCCGCGCTGCGTACGCGCTGGGCACGCCGGGGCCGCTGCTCGACAGGCTCTTCCGCGAGGCGCTACGGGTGGGTCGCAAGGTCCGCGCCCAGGCTCCGGTGGGCGATCCGGCGGCGTCGGCCGCTTCGGCCGCGGCCGTGCTGGCCGAGCGTGTGCTCGGCGACCTGACCGGGCGGCAGGTGTTGCTGATCGGAGCCGGCGAGATCGGCGAGGCGACGGCCGCCAGGCTGGTCGCGCGCGGCGCCGAGATCGCCTTCGTGGCCAACCGCGGCGAGGAGCGCCGGGCGCGCGTGGCGAAGCGGCTGGAGGCGGAGCCGCTCCCCCTCGCTGAGGTCCGGGGCGCGTTGGCCGAGGCGGACGTCGTCGTCGCCTCGACCAACGCTCGTAACTTCCTCGTCTCGCTTGACGACGTCGAGGCCGCTCTCGCCACGCGCGAGCGCCGACCGCTACTCCTGATCGACCTCGCTGTTCCACGCGACCTGGATCCCGAGATCGCGACGCTTCCCTATGCCTTTCTCTACGACGTCGACGATCTAGACGAGGCGGTCGGAACGGGCAGCGCCGAAGGAGCGGCTGCCCGCGCCGAGGCGATCGTCGCCGAGGAGGCTGAGCGGTTTCGCGCTTGGCAGGCGTCTCGCGGAGTCGTTCCCGCGATCGCGTCGCTGCGGGCGCGGGCCGAGGAGATCCGCGCGCGCGAGCTCGCTCGGGCCGGGCGGCGGCTGGCCGGCCTGTCGCCGGAGGAGCGCCGCGCCGTCGAGGCCGTGACGGTGCAGATCGTCAACAAGCTGCTTCACGACCCGACGGTGCGCTTGAAGGAGGCCGCAGCCGGCGCGGACGGCGCAGCGTACGCCGATGCGGTGCGGCACCTGTTCGGACTGGATGCTCCTGAGGATTGGCAGCCGGGGTAGCCGCCTCGCGCTGACGCAGGCCGAGCTTGCGGCGGAGCGACTGCGCCGGGACGGCGTCGAGATCGCGCTCGTGCCGATCACGACCGCTGGCGACAAGGATCGGACGAAGCCGTTCGGCGAGATCGGCTCGCGCGGCGTCTTCGTCAAGGAGATTGAGGAAGCGCTCTTGGCCGGGCGAATTGACGTCGCGGTCCACTCGGCGAAGGACATGACCTCGTCGGACACGGAAGGCCTTGTCGTCGGCGCCTACCTGACGCGAGAGGACCCCCGGGACGCGCTCTGCGGAAGCTCTGAGCTACGGCCGGGAATGCGGGTGGGCACCGCGTCGATCCGGCGCAAGGCGCAGCTGCTCGCTATCGAACCGGAGCTGTCGATCGAACCGCTCCGCGGCAACATCGACACCCGGCTCCGCAAGCGCCGCGAGCGCGGACTGGACGCGATCGTGCTCGCCGCGGCCGGTCTCGACCGGCTGGGGCTCGGGGGTGAGATCGATCTGCGGTTCGATCCCGACGAGCTGCTGCCCGAGGCGGGCCAGGGTGCGCTCGCGCTGCAGGTCCGCACCGGCGAGGAGGAACTCGTTGCGGCCGCCGACGACGCCGAGACCCGCCGCCGCGTTGAGGCGGAGCGCGCCTGCGTCTTCGCCATCGGAGGCGGCTGTCTCGCCCCTGTGGCCGCGCACCACAACGGCGAGAAGCTGACGGCGCTCGTCGCCGCGGAGGACGGCACCTGGGTCGAGCGGCGCACGGGCGGAGATCCGGCCGCTCTCGCCGCAGAGCTCTTGGTGTTCGCCACGGCGTGAGAGTCGTCGTCACGCGGCCGCGCGAGCACGCCGCTGCGCTCGTTGAGCGCCTGGAGGAGCTTGGCCATGACGTCGCCGTCTGCCCGCTGATCGCAATCGAGCCGACGGGGCCGGACGAGATCGACGTGTCCGGCTACGACTGGGTCGTCGTCACGAGCGCGAACGGCGCGCGGGAGCTCGCCGAGCGGATGCGCGGCCGACCCGCACGTACCGCCGCGATCGGCTCCGCTACCGCTGCGGCGCTTCCCTTCGAGCCCGATCTCATCCCGCGCGTTTCGACCCAGGAGGGATTGCTCGCCGAGCTGCCGCGTCCCGCCGGGCGCGTGCTCTTCGCGGCCGCAGAGGGCGCGCGGCGCCTCCTCGTCGAAGAGCTCGGCGCCGACTTCGTCGCGCTCTACCGGACGGAGGAGCTGCGCCCGGACGGCTTTCCGGATGGAGACCTTGTCGTGCTCGCCTCCGCCTCGGCGGCACGGGCCTACGCGGCGCTGGGCCGCGCGGTTCCTATCGTGTCGATCGGCCCGGAGACGACGACGGCGGCGGAGCGGGCGGGTCTGCGCGTCGCTGCCGAGGCACGGACGCACGACCTCGACGGCCTTGTCGACGCCGTGCTCCAGTCGACCAGCTAAACCCGGTCGAGGGTCAGGAAGCGCTGGGAGGCGAGCAGACGTCGCGGTTAAGCTGCGCGCCCGATGTTCGTCACCTTCCTGAGCGACTTCGGGCTCCAGGACGACTTCGTCGGCACCTGTCACGGAGTCATCAAGACGATCGCGCCGGACGTGCAGATCATCGACGTCACGCACGGGATCTCGCCGCAGCATGTGCTCCAGGGCGCGCTGGTGCTGGCGAACACGACCCCGTACATGCCGATGGGCGTCCACCTCGCGGTCGTCGATCCCGGCGTCGGTAGTGCGCGGCGGCCGCTGGCGCTTCAGAGCGGCGACGGCCGGCTGTTCGTCGGCCCCGACAACGGCCTGCTTGTCCCCGCGGCCGAGCGGCTCGGAGGCATCGCGGCCGCGCACGAGCTCGCCAACGCCGACTACGCGCTCGACACCGTCTCGCGAACCTTCCACGGGCGCGACCTGTTCGCGCCCGCCGCCGCGCACCTCGCGGCAGGGATCGCGATCGACGAGCTCGGGCCGCCGCTCGCGGCCGACGCACTGGCGCGGCTCGACCTCCCGGAGCCGGATGTCGGCGAGAACAGGATCCGCGCAACGGTTCTCTACATCGACCGTTTCGGCAACGTCCAGCTCAACCTGACGCGAGAGCACCTCCAGCAGGCGGAGGTGCTGCCGGGCACGGTCATCGAGGTCGAGCTGACGCTGGATCGCTACTACGCCGTCGTCGCGCGGACGTTCGCGGACGCCCGGAAGGGCGACGTGATCCTCTACGAGGACTCGTATCGCAACATCGCTCTGGCGATCAGCGGCGGGAACGCGGCGGAGCTCTTCGGCGCGGCGCCGGGGCAGGAGGTTCGAATCCGGCTGCAGGTGCCGTGAGCTTCGAGGAGCTTGGACGGAAGTTCGCGCGACTGGCGACAAACCTCGTCATGCGCAGCCCGCGGCTGTGGTTCCTGGTGCGGGGGCCGATACGCTTCCAGTTCGACAGGCTCGCGTCTCGGTGGGACACGACGCGGTCGCCTGGGGCCTACGCGCCTTACGAGGCCGCGCTCGATCGGGTCGATCCTCCCCCGCGCCGTGCCCTCGATCTCGGCACCGGCACCGGCGGCGCCGCGCTCGCGATCGCACGCCGTTTTCCTGAGGCCGAGGTGTTGGGAGTCGATCTCTCGCGTTCGATGCTCGAGCAGGCTCGGGCGAACCTGCCCGACGAGTTCCGCGAGCGCGTGAGGTTCGAGCTGGCGGACGCCTCGCGGCTGCCTCACAGCGAGGCCAGCTTCGAGCTGATCGGGCTCAGCAACATGATTCCTTTCTTCGACGAGCTCGACCGGGTCCTTGCGCCCGGCGGCTCGTTGATCGTTGCGTTCTCGGGCGGGGCGGGGACGCCGATCTACGTGAGCCCGGAGCGGCTGCGCGCGGAGCTCGGCCGGCGTGGCTTCTCGGATTTTGCGGACTTTTCCACCGACCCAGGCACGGCGCTCCTTGCCCGCAAGCACGCATAGGCATACTCTCGTGTCGAAAGGACGTTCGCTGGCGCGGTAACACCGGCCCGGACGCCTCGCTTAGCGGGCCGCGAAAGCGGCCCGCTCAGTATCACGGGGGAAACCCGGTTTCCCCCCTGGGCCCCCGTGCGGGGGTCCACAAGGGCAGCGAGGCCGGCAAAGCCGGCCTCTCTTAATAGGCTCGCGTTGTGCGTGTTGGGTCGCTCGAGGACGCCGCCTCCTTCGTGGATCGGGTTGGCATCGCACTTGCTTGGGGGAAGGTGGATCTCGTCCTGCCTTCGCTCTGGGAGGGGATCGCTGGTTTCGATGCCGACTGGGCGATCCGGGACGAGGCTGGGAAGCCGACCGGATTCACGCCGGCGTTCGAACGGTTCTGGCGGTGGAAGGACGACCTTTCGGAGCGGCGGCTCGCCTGCGCCGGCCGCCATTTCGGCAGCGCCGCGTTCCTGATCGCTCCGCGGTTGCTTGGCGCCGCCTACGCACTGACCGGGCGTCCCGGAACGGCTGAGGATTTTCGCAACGCCGAACTCGAGGCGCTCGACCGCGAGATCGCCGAGGCTGTGCTCGAGAACGGGCCGCTGACCGGGCCGGAGATTCGGCGCGTGCTCGGAACCACCGACCGCAAGGCGGTCGACCGGGCCGTCGTGCGGCTTCAGCGTGGGTTCGTGCTCACGAATGCCGGTGCCGTAGAGCAGAGCCAGGGCTGGCGGGCGATCCGCCAGGACGTGTTCGCCCGGCGCTGGAAGCGCTCGCTTCGGCGTCTGCCGTCCGAGGACGAAGCCCGCCGCGCGCTCGCCGTAGCGGTGCTCAACGGAGCCGGCGAGATCTCAGCGGCCGACCTCGGAGGCGCGCTTGGCTGGCGCCGCAAGCAGGCCGAGTCGGCTCTCACCGAGCTGGTCGACACGGGGCGCGCCGGTCTTCGCGACGAGGACGGTTTGGCGCTCTGGAGGCCCGAAAAGGATCGCGGCTAAACTCGGCGATTCGAGGCGAGGTAGCTCAGTCGGTAGAGCACACGGCTGAAAACCGTGGTGTCGCCGGTTCGATTCCGGCCCTCGCCATCGGTTCGCGCGTGGCGGGCGCTCCCTTCTAACGAGAGAGGCCGGCTTCGCCGGCCTCGTTGCCTTTATGGACCGCAACGAGGGGGCGCACGGGGGAAGCCGGGCTTCCCCCCGTGAGAAGTGTGCATTACTTCGTGCTCGCGTCGCGCGCGGCGCCGAGCCGTTCAACCAACGTGTCGACAAGCTCGCTCTTCAGCAGGACGCCGTCGGCGCCCGCTTCCTTGACGGCGGCGAGCAGCTTCGGCGCGTCGTCGGCGGTCAGCGCGATCAGGCACAGCGACGGGTGCTGGTTCCGCAGGTGGGCGACGGCGGTGACGCCGTCGACGAGCGGCATGTGGACGTCGATCACGACCGCGTCGGGGTCCAGGACGTCGGCCTGCTCGATCGCCTCGAGGCCGTTCTCCGCGACCCCGACCACGCCCAGCTCGGGTTGCCGGTCGATCAACTCGCGCAACGCGTCCAGGAACTCGGGATCGTCGTCCGCGAGCAGGACGCGGATCTCCTGACGCTCGGCTTCTGCCATCTCAAGCAAAGGTAATTTCCGCGTCGTGCCCATGCAAACGGATGCACGGCCGGTTGCCCTGATCGGCGCGAGCCTGGACCTCGGCGCCGGCCGGCGAGGGGTCGACATGGGCCCGTCTGCGATCCGGTACGCAGGCCTCGATGCTCGGATCGAGCGCCTCGGCAGGGAGATCTACGACTGGGGCAACGTCGAGGGAGCCGTCCCCGAGGCGACCGAGATGGGCAGCGAGCGCGTGCGCTTCCTCACGCCGATCAAGCAGGCCTGCGAGCGCGTCGCGCATCTCGTCGCCAGGGCGGTGGAGGAAGGACTTCAACCGCTCGTGCTCGGCGGCGACCACTCGGTCGCGATTGGCACGCTCGGCGGCCTCGCCCGCGGGAACGGCGCCGGCGGTGTCCTGTGGCTCGACGCCCACGGCGATCTGAACCGGCCCGAGACGTCCCCGACGGGGAACGTCCACGGGATGCCGCTCGCGGTGGCGCTCGGGCTCGCGGGACCGGAGTTCGAGAGCGATGCCTGGCGGCTTCCGGCTGTCGCAGCGGACCGCGTCGCGCTCGTCGGCGTCCGCTCGCTCGATCGCGCGGAGACGGAACTGATCGCTGAGGCCGGCGTCTCGGTCTACACGATGAGCGACGTCGACCGCCTCGGGCTCGAGCGGGTCGTTCGCGAGGCGCTCGCGAAGATCGCTGGCCCCGGCTTCGTGCACGTGAGCCTCGACATGGATGCTCTAGAGCCCGACATCGCGCCGGGGGTCGGCACGCCGGTGCGGGGCGGCCTCTCCTACCGCGAGGCGCACCTCGCGATGGAGCTGGTCGCCGAGTCGGGGCTCGCCGGCTCGCTCGAGGTCGTGGAGGTGAACCCGATTCTCGACCGCGAGAACGAGACCGCCAAGCTTGCCGTCGAGCTCGTCGCGAGCGCTCTCGGGGCGCGGATTCTCTAGATCCGCCCGCGGAGCGCGTGGGCTACCCGCGGCAAGCTGTCGCGCCAGTCGCCTGCGACTGCGACGTCCGCGGGTCCGCGCACCGGCGCGTCGGAGGGCTTGAGAACCAGGATCACGTCGGCCTTGACCGACGCGGCTGTGTGCTCGAAGTCGCTCGAGGTCTCGACGGCGATGTACAGCCGTGGCGCGACCTGCCGGCCGAGCAGGCCGATCTGGCGGGTCCAGGGGACGACGCCGGCTGCGCAGGCCGCGCGGTCGCCGCCGACGGCGGCTCCGAGCACGGCCGCGGCGCGCTCCAGCTCGGCGAGACCGTCCGCTCCGACACCCTCGCCTGCGCAGACGATCACGTCGGCCTCGTCCAACGCGTACGGCGCCGGATCGGCGGGCCGGCTCTCGAGGACCGACGTCGTAGCCGCCGGTGGCCCGTCCAGCTGGAGTTGCCGGATCTCACCCTCGCTCCCGTTCGGCTCCAAGGGCTCGAACATCCGGGGGCGCACGGTTGCGAGCTGCGGTGTCGTCGCGCCCATGATCACGGAGACGATGTTGCCGCCGTAGGCGGGCTTGTGCTGGATCAGCCGCCCGGCGCGGTCGATGCCGAGATCGACGCAGTCGCCGGTCATGCCGAGCTCGAGCTCGCCGGCGACGCGGGGGCCGAGGTCGCGGCCGTGGGCGGAGGCGGGAATGAGCAGAACGTGCGGGCGCTCCCGGTCGACGACCTGACGGAGCGCGGCGGCCCAGACGTCGCCAACCGGCTCGCGCAGGGCCTCGTGCTCGGCGACCACCACGCGGTCCGCGCCGCGCCGCGCGACCTCGGCCGCGGCCCGGCCGACGCCGGCGCCGAGGACGAGCGCGACGTTCGCGCCGCCGAGCTTTCCCGCAAGCTCGCGGCCCTTGGCTACGAGCTCGAGCGACGTTCTCGACGGTCTGCCGGCGAGCGTCTCGACGAAAGACCAGCAGTCGTACGACTTGCCCGGTTTCTCGCCCAGGCGCTCCGGCTTCTCCCAGGCCGAGGCTGTGCGCGGCTTCTCGCCCAGCAGCGCCGCCACCCGCTCGGCGCCCTCCTCGGACGACGGCGCGAGCTCGCGCACGCGTTCGGGCGTCACGTCGCGAACCGCGAGGACGCGGGTCGGCGAGCCGCTTTGACCGAACCGTTTGTCGTTCTGGCGTAGGTCGTCGACGAGATCCGAGGCGGTCCAGACGTCGATCCGGCCGTCGCGCTCGGCGCCGGACGGCTCGTTAGCGGTGCGGGCGATCGAGACCAGGCCCGGCAGCGGCAGCTCGACCGTCTGCTCGCCCTCGTCGGTCTCGCGTCGCACCCGTAGCCGACCCCCGGCGAGCGCGAGCCCCACGGCGTTGGTGGCATGCGGCCGCCCGAGGAACGCCGCGACCTCCGGCGGAACCTGCCAGGTTTCGGAATCGAGCGTCTTGCGCCCGCAGAGAACGAGGTCGCAGCCCTCCTTCTCGATCGCCATCGCGAGCGTTCGGGAGGTGCCTAGCGTGTCGGCGACCGCGAAGGCCCGGTCGGAAAGGTGGATGCAGCGATCGGCGCCGAGGCGTATGCACTCGCGGAGCGCCTCCTCGGCCTGCGGCGGGCCCATCGTCATCGCGATCACCTCGCCGCCGTTCTCGTCGCGCAGACGAGCCGCCTCGGCGACGGCGAACGCATCGAAAGCGTTCAGTTCGAGCGGGACGCCTTCCCGCTTGAGCTGCTTCGTTTCCTGGTCGAACTCGATCGCGTCCGGGCGCGGGATCTGCTTGATCAGACAGACGATCTTCAAGGGCGGGAGACTAATGCTGATGCTCGGAATCCTGTACGACATCCACGGCAATGTGGATGCGCTCGAGGCGGTGCTCGCAGATGCGGACGCCTTGGCGGTCGACCGGTGGTTGCTCGGCGGCGACTACGGCACCCCGAGCCCGCATCCGCGCGAAACGCTCGACCGGCTGCGCGAGCTTCCGAATGCGACCTGGATCCGCGGCAACGGCGAGCGCTGGCTCCGCGAGCCGCCTGCCGACAGGCCCGAGGTGATCGAGACGTACGAGCGCCTCCGCGACCAGACTCCGCAGGACGTGGTGGACTGGTTGTTCACCCTTCCACCCAAGGCGGAGCTGGACGGGATCCTCTACGTGCACGGCTCGCCGCTCGCCGACGACGACAGCTTCGCCGCCGAGCCGCAGGAGGGCGAGGAGCGGCTGCTGGCCGGCGTGCGCGAGCGGACGATCGTCTTCGGACACAGCCATCTTCAGTTCCGCCGCTCAGGCCCGGACGGCACCGACCTCGTCAACCCAGGCAGCGTCGGTATGCCGCTCGACGGCGACAGGCGCGCCGCCTGGGCGACGTGGGCCGGCGACTTCACGTTCAGGCGAACGGCCTACGACATCGAGCCCGCCGCGGCCGCCTATCGGGCGATGGGCGGGACCTTCGGCGAGTTTGCCGCGCGACGGATCGAGAAGGGGTCCGATTAGTGCCCCTTCCAGCAAGACATGCCGGCTTCTGGCCCGCGATCACGCGGCGCCAGAGTCCACCCTCGCTCTTGCCGAGGCTGACAGCCTTGGCCGCGAGCGAGTGCGGCCTCTGGCTTGGTGCTCGGCGGCATTACTGGAAGGGGCACTGATGCTCGGCGTGCTGTACGACGTGCACGGCAACGCGTCGGCGCTCGAGGCCGTGCTCGCCGAAGCAGAGCGCGAGGGCGTCGACGAGTGGCTGCTCGGCGGCGACTACTGCGCCTTCGGGCCGTGGCCCGTCGAGACGCTGGCGCGGTTGCGCGAGCTGCCGAAGGCGACCTGGATCCGGGGGAACGGCGAACGCTGGCTCGTCGACCCGCCGCACGACCTGTCGGCGGATACGCTCGAGTTCATCCACGCGGCGCTCGCTTCCTCGATCGCGCAACTGCCGGCCGTCGACATCGACTGGCTGATCGGGTTGCCTGCCTTCGCCGACCGTGAGGACGCCTTCTACTCCCACGGCTCGCCGCGGTCGGACGTCGACAGTTTCGCGCCCGAGCCCAGCGACGACGACGTGCGGCTGCTGGCCGGCGTCAAGGAGCGTCAGGTCGTCTTCGGACACAGCCACGTCCAGTTCCGCCGTGGTGGGCCGAACGACACCGACCTCGTCAATCCCGGCAGCGTCGGGATGCCGCTAGACGGCGATATGCGGGCGGCCTGGGGACTGCGCCGCGCCGACGGCGAGCTCCAGCTCCGCCGGACCGCCTACGACGTTACTGCCGCGGTCGAGAAGATGCGCGAGTACGACTGGGGCGAGCGCGTCGCCCACCGGCTGCTGAACGGCCGCGACCCGAGTTAACTGAGCGAAGCGTCGACCGTTATCTCGGGAACGGAGGCGAGCGCCTTCGAGACCGGGCAGTTTTGGCTCGCCTCTTCGGCGGCCTGTTTGAAGCCATCCTCGTCGATCCCCTCGACTTCGCCCCGGACGGTCAGGTGGATCGCGTTGATCGCGAAGCCGCCGTTGGCGCTGTCGAGCGTGACCTGCGCGTCGGTCTCCAGCTTCGTGGGCGGGTGCCCTGCCTCCGCGAGGCCGTTCGCGAGCGCCATCGAGAGGCAGGTCGCATGCGCGGCGGCGATCAGCTCCTCGGGGCTCGTCTTGCCGTCCGGCTGCTCGAAGCGGGACGCGAACGTGACCTGCTCGTCCTCGATCGCGCGGCTCGACTCGAGGTCGAACTCGCCCTTGCCGCTCTTGAGATCGCCTGTCCAGGTCGCCTTTGCATTGCGCTCAATCGCCATTCTCAGCCTCCTCTTCTCCGGATCCGCTCGGCCGGTAGTAGCGCCGACCTTGCAACTGTTCCGGCAGGTAGTCGGCGTCAAACCCCGCCGGATCGTCGTGAGGGTAGACGTAGCCCTGCCCCCGGCCGAGCTTCTTCGCGCCGAAGTAGTGCGCGTCGCGAAGCTCGTCGGGCGGGCGGATGTGACCGTGCTCACGAACGTCGGCAGTGGCCTCCTTGAGCGCGACGTAGCTCGCGTTGGACTTCGGTGCGCAAGCGAGGTAGATCGCAGCCTGCGAGAGGTTCAGCCGTGCTTCGGGGAGGCCGACGTGCTCGACGGCGTGCGCCGCCGCGACCGCGACTAGCAAGGCGCGCGGGTCGGCGTTGCCGATGTCCTCGGAGGCGAGCACGATCATCCGGCGGGCGACGTATCGGGGGTCCTCGCCGCCCTCGAGCATCGCGGCTAGGTAGTAAACCGCGGCGTCGGGGTCGGAGCCGCGCATCGACTTGATGAAGGCCGAGATGAAGTCGTAGTGGGCGTCGCCGCCCTTGTCGTAGACGAGCGGCCGCTTGCGTGCAGCGTCCTCGACCTGCTCCGGCGTGATCGAACCGCCCTCTGCCTCGGCCGTCTGCGCGGCCAGCTCGAGGATGTTGAGGGCGTTTCGCGCGTCCCCGCCGGCTCGACGTGCGATCAACCCCACAAGCTCGTCGTCGAGCTCGCTTTCGAGCGCGGTCGCTCCCGTCCGGACGACGGTCGCCAGATCGTCCTTCGAGAGCGGTTCCAGCTCGTAGATCTGCGTCCGCGAGAGCAGTGCCGAGTTCACCTCGAAGTACGGGTTCTCGGTGGTCGCCCCGATCAGGGTCAGGAGCCCCTCCTCGACCGCCGGCAGCAGCGCGTCCTGCTGCGCCTTGTTGAAGCGGTGGATCTCGTCGAGGAAGAGGATCGTCCGCTGCCCCGTGGCGCCGAGCCGCTCGCGCGCGGAGGCGATCACCTCACGCACCTCCTTGACCGTTGCGGACACGGCCGAGAGCTCCTCGAAGAACGCGCCCGTCGTGTGGGCGACGATTCGCGCCAGCGTCGTCTTGCCGCTGCCCGGTGGGCCGTAGAGGATCATCGAGCCGACGCGGTCTTCCGCGATCGCGAGGCGCAGCGCCGAACCTTCCCCCAGGATCTGCTGCTGGCCGACGAACTCGTCGAGTGTCGCCGGTCGCAGGCGCATGGCCAGCGGGGCGACCGTCGACATGCGCTGCTGGGCAGCGTCGGCAAAAAGGTCGCTCACCCCGAAAGTATGCTCCCAACATGGGGGAAACCACGTTTCCCCCATGAGCCCCTTCTTATGACGACGACACAGTCTGAAGATTTCGAACCAGTCCTCCCGGGTCCGGGCGCCAGCGACTACGAGCGCTACCTGCGCACGGATGAGCTCCTTGCCCTCCAGCCGAACCCGACTGACGCCGCGCACCGCGACGAGCTGCTCTTCACGACCGTGCACCAGTCCTCGGAGCTCTGGCTGAAGCTCAGCTGGCACGAGGTCGAGGAGGCGACCCGGCTGCTCGAAGGCGGCGACTTCGGCGGCGCGCTGCGTCTGCTGCGCCGCGCCTCGCTTTGCCTTCAGTACGTGACGCGTCAGCTCGACATGCTCGAGCAGATGTCTCCCTGGGAATACCAGGCCGTGCGCTCCCAGCTCGGGCACGGCAGCGGCTTCGACTCGCCGGGCTTCCGCGAGATCCGCCGGGTCACGCCGGCGCTCGGGCAGGCGTTCTCGCGGGCGCTGCGCGAGCGCGGCCTGACGCTGATGGATCTTTACGTCCACGGCCGCGAGCACGAGGACCTGTACCAGCTCGCCGAGGCGCTGATCGACTGGGACGAGCGACTCACGCTCTGGCGGATGCGGCATTACAAGGTGGTCGCGCGGATCATCGGCGACGAGGTCGTCGGTACGCAGGGCACGCCGGTCGAGCTGCTCGGCGGGCTGATCAAGCAGAAGTTCTTCCCGGAGCTCTGGGACGTGCGCAACCGGCTCACCCAGCGGGCGATCGACGAGGCGCGCCGCTGACTGAGCTGCGCGAGCAGGTCGCCGCGGCCGGGCGGATGTGGGGAGGCGCCGACTACGACCGGGTCGCGCGGCAGTTCGCGCGGATCCACGACGAGCTGGTTGCGCGGCTCGAGCCGTCGCCGGGCGAGCGGTGGCTCGACGTCGGTACCGGCACCGGGGAGGTCGCGCTCCGCGCTGCGCAGGCGGGCGCCGAGGTGACCGCGGTCGACATCTCCGAACGCCTGCTGGACATCGCACGCGGCAAGCCCGGCGCTGAGAGGGTCAACTGGGAGCTGGGCGACGCGCAGGCGCTCCGGTTCGAGGACGCGAGCTACACCGTCGTTGTCTCAGCCTTCGCGGTCATCTTCGCCCCAGACCAGGAGGCGGCTACCGGTGAGCTTGCGCGGGTCTGCAAGCCGGGCGGCCGGCTGGGGCTCACAAGCTGGCGTCCGGAGGACGGGCCGCACGCGATCTACGAGCGCTTCGTCCCGAGCGACTCGATTGCGGGCGCCGACCAGTGGGGCAAAGAGGCGCACGTGCACGGGCTGCTCGACGGCGCCTTCGAGCTCGAGATCGAAGAGCGCGTCTGGCACCTGACGGCCGACTCGCCGGAGGCCGCCTGGACGCTGATGTCCGAGGGCGCGCCCCCGGTGAAGGCGCTGCTGAGCAAGCTCGAGGCGGCCCAGGCCGCGGAGTTCCGCGCCGCAATGCTCGAGCGCTGGGAAGGCTTCCAGGCCGAGGGCGGAGATGTCGACGAGCCGCGGCGCTACCTGCTCGTCACGGGGCGCCGCCGCTGATGGCGACGCTGACCCTCCGCGAGGAGGCAACCGACCTTCTCCAGCGGCTGATCCGGCTCGACACGGTCAACCCCCCCGGCAACGAGACGATCGCCGCCGAGCTTCTCCGCGAGTACCTCGCCGAGAGCGGCGTCGAGGCAGAGCTGTACGCGAAGGTGCCCGAGCGAGCGAACCTCGTCGCTCGAGTCTCGGGTCGCGGCGACGGGCCGCGGCTGCTGCTGCTCTCGCACACCGACACCGTCGTCGCCGACCCGGTCGAGTGGCAGCTCGATCCGTGGTCGGGCGAGTTGCGAAACGGCGAGGTCTGGGGCCGCGGCGCGCTCGACATGAAGGGCCAGGTCGCCGCGAGCGCGGTCGCGATCGCCTCTCTCGCGCGCGAGGGTTTCGAGCCGGCCGGCGACCTGATCTTCGCGGCGACCGCCGACGAGGAGGTCGGCGAGGACTTCGGGCTCTCCTGGCTCTGCGCGGAGCACCCGGACGCGGTTCGGGCCGAGTACTGCGTCAACGAGGGCGCCGGCGACCGGATCGACTTCGGCGGCGGGCGCGTCTTCTACCTCTGCTCGGCCGCCGAAAAGATGAGCTCACCGTTCCTGCTGCGCGTCCACGGACGCAGCGGGCACGCCTCGATGCCGGGCATCTCCGACAACGCGCTCGTTAAGGCCGCCAGGCTGATCGAGCGGCTCGCGGACTACCGGCCCGAGCCCCGGTTGGAGCCGGAGGTCGCAGGGTTCATGCGGCTTTTGGTCGGGCGCGAGGTCGGCGCCGAGGAGGCGCTCGAAGTCGCCCGCGGGGTCAATCCGCTCGCGGGCGAGCTGGTCGAGCCGCTGCTCGGGTTGACCCTCTCGCCGACGATGGCCTCCGCCTCGCAGAGGCGGAACGTCGTTCCGGCCATCTGCGAGGTCGTCTGCGACTGCAGGCTGCTGCCCGGCCAGACGCAGGACGAGGTGGAGGAGACGTTGCGCGGCGTGCTCGGCGACGGCGACTACGAGCTCGAGTGGATCGAGGGCCAGGGCGGCACGCGCTCGCCTCTGGACACGCCTCTCTGGGAGGCGATCGAGAGCTTCGTCGCAGACGAAGAGCCGCAGGCGAAGGTCGCGCCCGACTGTCTGGCCGGCTTCACTGACAGCCATTGGCTGCGCGATGCTTTCGGCACCGTCGCCTACGGCTTCTTTCCGATGCGGACGATGGATCCCGAGGTCGCGGCGCGACTTGTGCACTCCGCGGACGAGCGGATCGCCGTGGACGACCTCGAGCTCGGAGTTCGTTTCCTGCGACACGTGGCCCGACAGATGGGAGGCTGAGGATGGTTCCAGAGGCACCGCTCGAGCAGACAGAAGCAGGGCTCGTTCCGAAGGGCGCGGGCTGGTTCGTCGTCAACGCCAAGGAGTCGCGCTGGCTCGAGCACCCGACGTTCGGCTCGGGCACGACCTTCGAGGGCGAAGGCGAGGCCGGCTTCAAGGAAATCGGAGTCAACATCGGCGTCATGGAACCGGGCCAGCCGGCGTGCATGTACCACCGAGAGAACCAGCAGGAGGACTTTCTCGTCCTCTTCGGGGAGTGCCTCTTGATCGTCGAGGGGCAGGAACGGCCGCTGAAGGCGTGGGACTTCGTCCACTGTCCGCCCGAGACCAACCACGTCTTCGTCGGCGCCGGCGATGGGCCTTGCGGGATCCTCTCGATCGGCCACCGCCTCCCCCGCGACGAGGAGAAGCTCGTCTACTCGGTCGACGAGGCGGCGCTGAGGCACCGCGCCGGGGTCGAGACCGAGACTCCTGACCCAAAACAGGCGTACGCGCCGTTCGACCGGCCGGCGCCCTCCCGCTATCGCGGCCAGCTCGACCGCGAGGGGTAGGCTCTCCGCAAATGCCCGGAGAGAAGATCAGGCTCGGCGGTATGGCCCTCGCGAACGGCGTGCTCGTGCACGGCCCGACGGCGTGGGCCTGCGCGGTCCGAACGCCGGACGGAGAGCTGAAGGTCGCTTCGGCGCGCAAGCGCTTCCGCGCCGCCGAGGTCGAGCGGCCGTTCCTCCGAGGCCCGGCCCGGCTCGCCGAGGTGATGACGCTGCTCCCGCAGATGCGCCGGGCTCTGCCGGAAGCGCGGCTTCCCTTCGAGCGCCCGCGCGTGCTCGCGGCGATGCTCGGCAGCGCCGTCGCGGCCCAGGTTGTCAAGACCTCGCGGCTGCGGCCGCTCGCCCAGGAGCTACTCGCGGGGGCGTTCTCCTTAGCGCCGGCCGCGCTGGCCGTGCGCGGGTCCGAAGTAGCGGCCTACCACGGCGCGGAGCACATCTCGATCGGCAGCTACGAGCACGGGGAGACCCGGACGAAGGAGCACGAGCGCTGCGGTTCGCACATCGTCGGCCCGCTTCTCGTCAGCTCGGCCGTCGGCGGCGCGCTCGCTGCCCGCGCACCCGAGCACCTGCGCGGGCCGGCCCGCGCCGCAGCCCAGGTCGGCGCCGTCGGCGTCGCGACCGAGCTCTTCAGCTGGATGGTCCGCAATCCGGAGAACGGGCTCGCCCGCGCGCTCGCCAAGCCCGGTCACGAGCTACAGCATCGGCTCGCCACCGAGGAGCCGACCCCGGAGCAGCTCGAGGTCGCGGAGGCCGCGCTCGCGGCGTGCCTCGAGCTGGAGCATGGCTCAGAGGACCGAGACTAGGAAGCGCCTTTCGCCCGAGATCTTCGAGCTCCCGGTCGAGAAGATGCGGGAGGGTTACTACACCGACGCCTACTTCAACCACGCGCGCGCCGCGCTGCTCGAAGACGGACGACGCCCGCGCGTCGTCATGCAGGTCTTCCAGAAGAACGAGTCCTACCTCGGCGGCATGGACGAGGCGATCGCGATCCTCAAGCTCTGCTCGGACGACTGGGACGACCTGACGGTCCACGCGCTCTACGACGGCGACCGGATCTCGCCGTACGAGACGGTGATGACGGTCGAGGGCGATTACACGGCCTTCGCGCCTCTGGAGACGCTCTATCTGGGCGTCCTCGCGCGGCGGACGCTGATCACCAGCAACGTTGTGCGCGTCCTCGAGGCCGCGAACGGGAAGCCGATCATCTTCATGCCCGCGCGGCACGACCATCACCTTGTCCAGACCGGCGATGGCTATGCGGCCCACATTGCCGGAAAAGTGGTCGGCATCCCGATCGGGGTCACCTCGGACGCGCAGGCCTCGTGGTGGGGCGGCAAGGGCGTGGGCACGGTGCCGCACGCGCTGATCGCGGCCTTCGGCGGCAACACGGTGCTCGCGGCGACGAAGTTCGCCGAGTGGGCGCCCCAGGATTTGAACGTAACCGTGCTCGTCGACTTCGAAAACGACTCGGTCGCGACGGCGCTCGAGGTCGCCCGCGCGCTGGGGTCACGGCTCTGGGGTGTGCGCCTCGACACGTCGGAAGCGCTCGTCGACCGCTCGCTCTGGAATGAGCTCGGGACCTTCAAGCCGACCGGCGTCAACGAGCGCCTGGTGCGGAAGGTCCGTGAGGCGCTCGACCGGGACGGGTTCGAGCGAATCAAGATCGTCGTGTCGGGCGGGTTCACGGTCGAGAAGATCCGCGAGTTCGAGGCCCGCGGCGTCCCTGTCGACTCGTACGGCGTCGGCTCGTCGCTGATCCGCGGCTCCAACGACTTCACCGCCGACGTGGTGCTCACGGACGGCCGGCCTTCCGCGAAGGCTGGTCGCAGCTACCGGCCGAACCCGCGCTTGGAGCTCGTGGAATGAGCGACTGTGGAGGGACAGTCCCCCTGCGGGGACAGGCCCTGCTGCGATGAGCGAACTACCGCTTCCGCCGCACTTCGACCCGAGCACGGTCGGCGAGGTCTGGCGGGTGCCGTACGAGGAGCGGGCACGCGCCGGGTCGGCGTGGGCGGACGAGCACGGCCTCCGCCCGGCCGGTGAGGACAGTTTTCGGATCTGCCTCCTCGCCGTCGACGTCCAGAACACGTTCTGCATCCCGGGCTTCGAGCTCTTCGTGGCGGGCCGCTCCGGGACGGGCGCCGTCGGCGACAGCCGCCGCCTGTGCGAGTTCGTGTACCGAAACCTAGACGAGATCACGCAGATCTTCCCGAGCCTCGATACCCATCACGCCATGCAGGTCTTCCACGCGATCTGGCTCGTCGACGAGGATGGCGACCACCCCGACCCGTACGCGCTCGTCTCGGCCGGGGACGTGGCGTCCGGCCGCTGGCGGGCGAATCGTGAAGTCGCCGAGGCGCTCGGAATCGATCCGGACTACGCCGCGCGCCACCTCGCGCACTACACGCGGCGGCTGGCCGAGGGCGGCAAGTACGACCTGACGATTTGGCCGTACCATGCGATGCTCGGCGGGATCGGCAACGCTCTCGTCTCCGCGTTCGAGGAGGCCGTCTTCTTCCACGGCGTCGCCCGCCTTAGCAATCCCGAGTTCCAGGTCAAGGGTGACAACCCGCTCACCGAGCACTACTCGATGCTCGGGCCGGAGGTGACCGAGGGGCCGGACGGCAAACCGCTGAGCGTCAAGGACACGCAGCTGATCGAGAAGCTCCTCACCTTCGACGCCGTCGTCGTGGCCGGCCAGGCCAAGAGCCACTGCCTGGCGTGGACGATCGACGACCTGCTCGAGGGAGAGGAGCTGGGCAATCGGCTGGCCGAGCGCACCTACCTGCTCGAGGACTGCACGTCGCCGGTCGTCGTTCCCGGCGTCGTGGACTACACGGACGAGGCCGACGCCGCCTTCGAGCGCTATGCGGCCGCAGGCATGCACGTCGTCCGCTCGACCGAGCCGCTCAGCAGCTGGCCCGGTCTCGTGCGCGCCGGCCATTGACGAATCACACTCGCGCGCGGATAACGAGATAGGGATGGGATGGCTGATCACCCTGCGCGATGCCTCGGCGGCATGGCTGCCGCTGCTCTTCGCCGTGATGCTGCTGGCAATGCTCTACGTCCTCTGGCGCACCCTCGAGGTGATGCCGCGCGTGACCGCCGCGAAGACGATCTCGACAAGGACGAAGGTCACCTGGTCGGACGTAGCCGGGCTCGAGGAGGCGAAGCAGGAGCTCGCCGAGGTCGTCGACTTCCTGCGCGACCCGCGGCGGTTCGAGCAGCTCGGCGCCCGTGTCCCCAAGGGACTCCTTCTCTACGGCCCGCCCGGCACAGGCAAGACGCTCCTCGCGAAGGCGATCGCGAGCGAGGCGGGAGCGAGCTTCTATCTGCAAAGTGCCTCGGCGTTCGTCGAGATGTTCGCCGGCCTCGGCGCGGCGCGAATTCGCAAGCTGTTCGAGGAAGCGCGACAGAACGCGCCTTCGATCGTCTTCATCGACGAGCTCGACGCCGTCGGCGCCTCGCGCACCGGCCACGGCTTCAACCGTGAGCAGGACCAGACGCTCAACCAGCTGCTCGTCGAGCTCGACGGTTTCCAAGAGCGCGACCAGGTCGTCGTCATGGGCGCATCGAACCGGCTCCAGGACCTCGACCCGGCGCTGCTCCGCCCCGGCCGCTTCGACCGCCAGGTCCTGATCGACGCGCCCGATCTCGCGGGTCGTGAGGAGATCCTGGGAGTCCACACGCGCGGCAAGCCGCTGGCGTCCGACGTCGACCTGAAGCTGACCGCCCGCCAGACCGCCGGCCTGACGGGAGCGGAGCTCGAGAACATCTGCAACGAGGCGGCGATCTTCGCCGGACGGCAGAAGCAGCAGTTCATCCACCAGGAGCACTTCGACGCGGCCATGGAGCGCGTCGTCGCCGGCTTGCAAAAGCGGCGGGTCGTCACCGAGAAGGAGAAGCGGATCCTCGCCTACCACGAGGGCGGCCACGCCCTGATGTCGCACCTCGTCGGCGATCTGATCCCGGTGCAGAAGGTGACCATCGTCTCGCGCGGCCAGGCGCTCGGCTACACGCTCAACCTGCCGAGCGAGGAGCGTTACCTGCACACGACCGAGGAGTTCCAGGATCTGCTCAAGGTCTACCTCGCCGGCCGAGCGGCCGAGCAGGTCGTCTTCGGGCGCGTCACGAACGGCGCCGCCAACGACCTCGAGAAGGTGACCGCGCTCGCCCGGGCGATGGTGTTCGAGTACGGCATGTCGAACGTTGTCACCTCACGGACGATGCGCGCCGACAACTACGCGCTCTCGGAGGAGACGAAGCGCCTGCGCGACCAGCAGCAGGGCAAGCTCACTGACATTGCCTACGAGGAGGCTCAGCGGCTCTTGCGCAAGCACCGTCGTCCGCTCGACCGGATCGCGAATGCGCTCCTCGAGAAGGAGACCCTTGACCGCGAGGAGCTCGACGCGCTGCTCGCGGACGTCGAGCCGGAGTCTCGCTCGAGCGAGACGGTCGGCACCGTCAAGGTCGTGTCGCTGCCCGAACAGTCGTCTGCGTAAGGGCAGCTGATGCGCTCGCTTGCGACGCCGCTTGAGGACGCCCCGGTTTTGCCGGGGCGTCCGGCTAATCCCCGGTCGCAAGCTCCCTTCGACAAGTAACGAGAAACCCGCCGTGTAGCATCGCCCGCGTGCAAGCGCGCGGGATCCACCACCTCGGGGTCGCAGTCGAGGATCTCGACGAGGCTGTGACGACCTACGAGCAGCTGTTCGGCGCGCGCCTCGAGCACCGCCAAACCGTCCCCGACCAGGGGGTCGAGGCGGCGTCGCTCAAGGTCGGTGAGGGACGCGTCGAGCTCCTTGCCTCCCTGGGCGAGGAGACGCCGGTCGGCAAGTTCCTGACGAAGCGCGGCCCCGGCATGCACCACGTCGCCTACGAGGTCGACGACGTGCGCGCCGCCATCGACGAGCTGTCGGCCAAGGGAGTCGAGCTCGTCGATGAGCAACCGCGCCGTGGCCTGTTCGGCCTCCAGGTCGCGTTCCTGCATCCCGACGCTGTCCACGGCGTCCTTGCGGAGCTGGTGACCGATGCCTGACGAGCGGGTGGTCGTCGAAATCGCGTTCGACGGCGGCCAGATCATGGGCGCCCGCCTGACCAGCGCCTCCGCGGACGAGCTCGAGCAGGCGCTCGCGTCCAGGAACGACGGCGCCATCACGCTCGATGCAGACGACGGTCGCTACACGATCCCGCTGGGCCGGGTCGTCTACATGAAGCGGTTCACACGGGAGGCGAGACTCGGCTTCTCGAGCGGGTCGTGATTCCGTAGTTAGGACTTCCGCGCCGCCGGGAAACCTGAACCGATGACGAATGAAGCCGCCGGCACGGCCGCGCCCAGCCGCGGCGTTTCGTCACAGGACATCAAGCTCCTCGTCGAGCAGGCGCAGCAGGGCAACCGTGACGCGCTGGAGGAGCTCTACCTGCTCCACTTCGACCGCATCTACAGCTACCTCCACATGAGCGTCGGCAACCGCCACGACGCGGAGGACCTGACGACACAGGTGTTCGTGAAGATGCTCGAGTCGATCGGCAAGTTCCGCTGGCGGTCGGCGCCGTTCTCGGCCTGGCTGTTCCGGATCGCTCACAACCTCGCGATGGATCACTTCCGCGCGAACAAGCGCTGGCAGCCGGAGGAGGAAGTCCCCGAGCCGGACCCGGGCGACCGCAGCGCAGCCGAGGAGGAGGCGCTCGAGTCAATTGGTCGTCAGAGCATGCTCGAGATGATCGGGAGGCTCTCGCACGAGCAGCAGCAGGTCCTCACGCTGAAGTTCGTGTTCAACTTTTCGAACGCGGAGGCGGCGACGATCCTCGACAAGACCGAGGGCGCGATCAAATCGTTGCAGCACCGGGCCCTGGCTTCGCTGCAACGGCAGTTGGAGCGCCCGAGAACGTCATCCTAGGAGCCGTAGGCTAGGCCGTGGCTCTCTCGGTCGGCATCGTCGGCCTGCCGAATTCCGGCAAGACATCGCTTTTCAAGGCCTTGACGCGCACGGGCGCGTCCGTTCCCGGCAGGGAGAACGTCGGCATGGCGACTATCCCGGACGAGCGGCTCGAGCCCGTCGCGGCGGTCGAGGATGCGAAGAAGGTCACGCCGGCCTCTCTGCGAGTGATCGACGTCCCGGGAACCGGGGCGCAGCTGCTGGGCAACCTGCGGCAGGTCGACGCGCTGCTCGTCGTCCTGGACGCCTGGTCCGGCATGCGGAATCCGGACGACGACCTGACAACGCTCCGGCTCGAGCTGCTGATCGCAGACCGCGATCACGTCGAGAAGCGGCTGGAGCGCGTCGCCAAGCAGGCCAAGTCGGGTGACCCGCAGCTGCGGGCGGAGGTCGCGTCCCTCGAGGCAGTTCTCGCGCATCTGGAATCCGAGAGGCCTCTCTCGGAGTGGCCGGGCGAGCTCCCGGCCGAGCTCGAGCCGCTGACGACGAAGCCGCTCATCGAGGTGCGCAACGGGCCCGGCGGCCTCGATGCCAAGCTCGAGGCCGAGCTCGCCGAGTTGCCCGAGGACGAGGCCTCGGAGTTCCGCGACGGCCCCTCCGCTGTGGGCGAGATCGCGCGTCGGCTCTTCGACGCCGTCGACCTGATCACGTTCTTCACCGCCGCCGAGAAGGAGACCCGGGCCTGGCCGCTGCGACGAGGGCAGACAGCGCTCGACGCCGCCGAGACGATCCACTCCGATATCGCACGCGGCTTCATCCGCTGCGAGGTGATCCAGTGGTCCGATCTCGTCGAAGCCGGCGCGCGCGCAGAGGTCGTGCGCCGCGGGCAGCAGCGGCTCGAGGGCAAGGACTACCTGGTCGAAGACGGCGACGTCCTCAACATCCGCTTCAACGTCTGAGGCGTCGTCAGTCCTAGCGCCGGCTCTCGCCGGCGCTAGTGGCGTCAGCAGCAGCAACCGCCGCTGCAATCGCAATCGCAATCGCAGGCAGCCATCGAGTGGCTCCTTTCATCGATTGACGTCGATCAAGACACTAGCTGATATATTGATGAACGTCAATGAAGAAGCTTCGCGTACTCGAACAGCCGTGTTGTGCGCCAGGAGCGCCGCCGCTCCCGAAGCGGTCGGCGGAAGCGCTCGCCGATCGGTTCAAGGCGCTGTCCGACCCGGCGCGCGTCGCGATCGTGAACCGGATCGCCGGCGCTCCGAACGGCGAACTCTGTACGTGTCATCTAACCGAGCCGCTCGGTCTGTCGCAGCCGACCGTCTCCCATCATCTGCGCGTGCTGAAGGAGGCGGGCCTCATCGAGGTCTCGCGCAAGATCCGGACGATGACCTTCTACCGGCTCGTGCCGAGCGCGATGGAGCAGCTTGCCTTTGCAATCGGCGGCGGGCCTTCGCCCGAAGGCGTGCTCGTCACCCGGGAGCGCGGGGTCGCCTGGTGAAGCGCGCCTACTTCGTGTGCATCGGCAACGCCGGGCGTTCGCAGATGGCGCAGGCCCTCTACGAAGAGCTCGGCGGCGAGGCTCGCTCCGCGGGCTCTCACCCCGAGACCGAGCTCCACGAGGTCGTGGTTGAGGCGCTGAAGGAGATCGATATCGACATCTCGGATCGAAGGCCCAAGCCGATCACCGACGCGGACGTCGCGTGGGCGGACGTCGTCGTGACGATGGGCTGCGGTGACGCGTGCCCGGTCCTCCCAGGCAAGCGTTACGTCGACTGGAACATCGTCGACCCGGTCGGCCTCTGCCTCGAAGAGGTGCGCGAGATTCGGGACGACATCTCTCGCCGCGTGGCCGAGCTGGCCCGGGATTGAACTCCAAATAGGCCGGACGGCCCATTGCATTCCACGCGCGCGATGCCGAAGCTGGCAGCGTGGGCCGTACTACCGTACTCGTCTGGATCGTTGTCCTGTTCGTCCTCGAGATCAACCATCTCAAGTGGATCTGGTGGACGTACTGGGACTGCCGCCGGTGCGGCAAGAAGAACAAGGAGTGCGGGGCATGCGGCCGCAGCTGGGTGATGATGCTCTAAAGGCCCGGCCCGGGGCGCGAGGCCCCGGACCGGAGCTGACCTACCGATTCGTTACCACCAGGCTCCGCGCGAGCGGCCGCCGGCAGCGCCCATAAAGAAGCTGATCACGAAGAGCAGCGCGGCAATGATCGCGAGGATGAAGAGCCAGTGGACGGTGAAGCCGACCCCGAACAGGATGATCGCCAAGATCGCAAGCAGGATGAGAAGCAGCACCTTTCAGACCTCCTGTGAGTGTGGGAAAACAACGGAGATAGGCCCGGATCGGTTGCGCACCCCTCGCGCTCAACCGGCTGAGACCAGCACGATTCCGCTCAGCGCGAGCGCAATTCCGAGCTCCTGAGAGCGGTGGACGCGCTCGTGCAGGACCGCACGAGCGAGTAGCACGGTTATGACCGGATACAGCGAGGCCAGGATCGAGACGACGCTGACGAGGCCATTTTCCGACGCCGCCGCGAAGAAGACGTTGCCGCCGGTGTCGAGGACGCCGATCGCCGCGAGCGCCGGCAGGTCCGCCCGGCGCGCGCCCGGCGGCCGAAGCGCCAGCCAGGCCGCGGCCACCAGCGCTGTCGACGTCAGGCGGAAGACGAACGCGGCCCAGAGGAAGTCGCCCTGGCTCGCCGCGTGCATCGGGACGTAGTAGGCGCCAAAGGCGACCATCGCGATCGCGGCCGAGCCGACCCCGGCCGCTAGGCGCGCCGCCTCGGGCCGGCGCTCGAAGGAGGCGAGCACGACGCCGACGAGGGCAGCCGCGAATCCGAGCTCCTGGTATGCGCTCGGGTTGTCGCCCCGCGCCAGCCCCCAAACGACCGGGATCGCGGCGCCGGCGCCGGCGATCGGCGCGACGATGCTGAGGGCGCCCGCCGCCATGCCGCGGTAGAAGGCGATCAAGCCGATCGTGCCGAAGATCGCCGCGAGCGAGGCCCAGAACACCTCGGTCCCCGGCGGGCCGTCGCCGCGGATCGCGACCCAGACCCCGAGCAGGGCACCGCCGATCGGCTGCGCGACGATGAGGACGGCGATCGGCTGTAGCGTCCTGCTCTTGAGACCGCCGAGGAAGTCGCCGATTCCCCACGACACGGCGGCCGCGAGGGCGAGCGCCGCCGCGAACATTAGGAGGGTGCGGCGGAATGCAGTCTGAGCCGAAGAGCCGCGCTGCTCGCCCGCAGGCGGCGTCCTCGGTTGCCCCCATAGCTTCTGCTATTGGGACGTCCTGCGTCCTTGCCTGCGAACGACCATCGCGCCTCTGCGACGAGCGGCATCCCGCCGAACCCTCCTACTCGACCGGTCTGGTGGCGGCGACCGCGTCGAGCTGGTTCGCGTGGTAGAGCACCGCCGCCTCGGCGGTTCTCGCCGAGCGGAGGTCATGGTGGACCGCAACCGCGTGCAGGAGCTCTGCACGTACCTCAGTTTCGAGGGCCGCGGCTCGCTCCTCGATCAGGCGCAGGCCGAGGTGGACGTGGCCGAGCAGGCGACCCTCCTCGGTCTGCCTGAAGATCGGCGCCGGCCCCAGCTCATGCGTCCGGCCGAGATCGTGTATCAGCGCCGCTGCGAGCAGGAGGTCGGCGCGCAGACGGGGGTGTAGCTGCGCCGTCTCGCGGGCGATCGTGGCGACTCCGACGGTGTGCTCGAGCAGGCCTCCGGCGTAGCCGTGGTGCCCGTTGGGCGCAGCCGGTAGGGACCGCAGTGACGCACGCAGGGCGTCGTCGGCGAACAGCCGCATAACGGTCGCCTTCAGCCCCGGGTGCGCGATCTCGCCGGCCAGGAACTCCAGGAAGCCGTCGAGCTCGTCGGGGTCGCGGCGAAGGGACGGCGTCAGCGCAGCCGCATCCTGGTCAGGCGCGGCTTCGAGCGAGCGCACTTCGAGCTGTAGGCGATCGCGGAATCGCTCGACCCGGCCGAGCACGTGCACTGCGTCACCCTCGGAGAAGCGGCCGTCAAGGAGGTCGACGTCGTTCCAGACGCGCGCCTCGATCCGTCCGCTCGGGTCGGCGAGCTCGAGCGCCAGGTACGGCGAGCCGTTCCGGGTGCGCAGTCGCTGCTTCCTCGCGACCGCGTAGATGCCCTCGACGACGCGGTCCTCGGCGAGCTCGGCGATCGCGTTCACGACGCGAGTCTAGGTCCTGAAGCGGCTGGTAGCGTCCCAACGATGGCTCAGGTTCGGGCGTTTCGGGCGCTTCGGTACTCGCCCTCTGCTGGGCCGCTCGAGCGGCTCGTCGCGCCGCCGTACGACGTGATCTCGCCGGAGGAGCGGCAGCGGTACTTGGTGCTCGACGCGCACAACGTCGTCCACCTGACGCTGCCCGATTCGGAGGAGCAGGCTGGGCGCGAGCTGGCCGAGTGGCAGGCCTCAGGCGTGCTCGAGCGTGAGGCCGAGCCGGCCGTCTGGGCGTTGTCGCAGACCTACGTCGGGCCGGACGGCATCGGGCGGACGCGCAACGGGCTCGTCGCCGTCCTGAGGCTCGAGCCGTACGAGAGCCGTGTGGTGTTGCCCCATGAGCGCACACACGCCGGCCCGAAGGAGGGCCGCCTGCGGCTGCTCAGTGCGACGCGGACGCAGCTGGAGCCGATCTTCTTGCTGCACGACGGCGATCCGGTCGAGTTGCCGGAGCGCGAGCCCGACCTTGCCGTCGGCGGCGACCGGCTCTGGCGCCTCGAAGCCGATCCGAGCGAGCAGGTCGCGGACGCGCAGCTGCTGATCGCCGACGGTCATCACCGCTACGAGACTGCGCTCGCGTTCCACGCCGAGGACGGAACCGAGGCGAGCGCCTGGATGATGGTCGTGCTCGTGGCGACGCGCGAAGAGGGGTTGACGATCTTCCCGACGCACCGGCTCGCGCAGTCGGTGAACGGCGTCCGCGGCACGCCTATCGACGAGCCCGGCGAGGAGCTGCCGGGAGTCGTCCTCTACCGGGAAGGCGGCTACGAGCTCGTCGACGGCGATGGTCTCGATGTGGAGGTGGTCGACGCGCTGAGCCCGCAGGGCGTCACGTACACGGCGCAGCGGCGCGACGCCGTCGCGGCCGTCGACCGTGGCGAGGCGGCTGCCGCGTTCCTACTCAGGCCGACACCGATCGATGCTGTGTTCAGGCGCGCGCGCGAGGGACGGGTGCTGCCGCAGAAGACGACCTACTTCTTCCCGAAGCTCACATCAGGCCTGCTGTTTCAGCCGCTTGACTGACTGGCTGGCGACCTGTCGGGCGGCGGTCGACGACGTGCGCGGCGTGCTCGCCGAGCTGCCGACGCGCGTCGAGCGCGAGCCGGTCGTCGGGACCGGCAAGGGAGGCGACGACACGGTTGCGATCGACGCTGCCGCGGAAAACGCAATCGTCCGGCGGCTCGAGGCCACGGGCGGCGACTTCACGCTGATCTCGGAGGAGTTGGGCGAGCGTGCTTTCGGGTCGGGCGGGGCGACGCACGTCGTCGTCGACCCGATCGACGGGTCCCTGAACGCCAAGCGCGGGATCCCATTCTTCGCGTTGTCCCTGGCGGTCGCAGACGGGGCGACGATGGACGACGTTCACTTCGGCTACGTCTACGACTTCGGCACCGGCGAGGAGTGGACCGCCGAGCGGGGGAGCGGCGCCTTCCTGAGCGGCGAGCGCCTGGGCGCGGTCAAGCCGAAGGAACGCATCGAGATCCTTTCGTTCGAGGCGACGCTCACGTCGTCGGTGGCCGAGAAGGCGGCGCAGATGGTCGGCATCGCCTACCGTCTGCGGATCATGGGCTCGCTTGCGCTGTCCCTGTGCCACCTCGCCGCGGGCCGCGTCGACGGGGTCTGCTCGCTGAAAGGCGCGCGGTCGGTCGACATCGCCGCTGCACAGCTGCTCGTCCGTGAATGCGGCCTGGCGATCGACCTGCCCGAGGCGCCGCCGTTCGGTCAGGCGCCGCTCGACACGGAGGGGCGTTCACGTGTGGTCGCCGCGGGCACACCCGAGCTGTGCAAGGAGTTGTTCGCGGCGCTGAGCTGAGACCGGTCCGGATCGGCTGTTCCGGCTGGAACTACGACCACTGGCGGAACGGGGTCTTCTATCCGCGGCGCTGTCCGCCGCGGGAGTGGCTCGACTTCTACGCCCACCACTTCGACACCGTCGAGGTGAACGCGACCTTCTACCGGCTGCCGCGGCGTGACGCCGTCGCGAACTGGGTGCGAACGAGCCCGTCGGGGTTTCTATTCGCCGTGAAGATGAGCCGCTACATCACGCACATCCGACGGCTGCGCGACCTGGACGCAGGCGTTCGGACTATCTACGAGCGGATCGCCCCACTGGTGCGCTCGCCAAAGCTTGGGCCGGTGCTGTGGCAGCTTCCCGGCAACTTCCGCCGAGACGACGAACGACTCGCAGAGGCGCTCGCGCGGCTGCCGCGCGGCCGCCATTGCTTCGAGTTCCGGCACGAGAGCTGGTTCGCGCCCGAGGTGTACGAGCTGCTACGGTCGGCCGGCGCGGCGCTGGTGATCGGTGACGATCCCCGGCGGCCGTTCCAGACGCACGAGCTGACCGCCGACTGGACGTACCTCCGTTTCCACCACGGCTCCCGCGGCCGGCGCGGGAATTACTCGGAGTCGGAGCTCGAGGAGTGGGCGCGGCGGATCGAAGGTTGGCGCCGCAAGGTCGACGTCTACGCGTACTTCAACAACGACTGGGAGGGGTTCGCGGTCCGGAACGGCCAGTGGCTCAGGGAGCGGCTCGCGGTCTAGGCTCGCGGCATGCGGCTTCGGCTTCTCGTCATCCTCGCGTGTGCCGCCGGGGCGGCGGGTTGCGGCGGCACGAAGCACGCCGAGCCTGCGGCGGCTCCGCCGGCAGGCACGTTCCCACGTCCGTCGCCGGCGCGGTTTCGCGTCTCGTTATCAGCGCCGACGCACACGCCGCGGGCCGGGGCGGCGAAGTGGTGGTACGTCGTGCGGGCGGCGAAGGCGGCGGGGCGGCCGTTGCGGGGTCGGTTGACCGTGGCCGTTGTCGATCCGCTCGGGACGGCTCATTTCGCGGAGGTGGGGACGACCACGCGCAAGCTCCGCGACTACCCGTTCGCCGGGCGGTACCGCGACTTCGCACAATGGCCGGCCGCGTCGCGCGGCTACCGGCTGACGTTCCGAGTAACGGTGCGCGCGCTCGGGGGCTCGCGGACCGTCAACTACTGGGTCAGGCCGCGTTGAGCGGCGTCGAGGTCGTCCTCGAGGACGTCAGCAAGACGTTCGAGAGCGGCCGCATCGGCGCGCTCGCCAGCGTCTCGATCCGGCTGGAGGCCGGCGACTTCGTGGCGCTCACAGGCCCTTCGGGGTCGGGCAAGAGCACGCTGCTGAACCTGATCGGGGCACTCGACCGGCCCGATGCGGGTTCGATCCGGGTCGGCGGTCGGGAGCTCTCGAGCCTGGACGCGGCCGAGTACAGGGCAGGGACGATTGGGTTCGTCTTCCAGTTTCACAACCTGATCCCGACGCTCTCCGCGGCGGAGAACGTCGAGATTCCGATGATCGGACGGGGCGTGGGCAGGCGCGAGCGGGAGAGGCGTGCGCGGGCGTTGCTCGACGAGGTCGGGCTCGCGGGGCGTGCCGACGCATCGC
>JBKOUJ010000105.1:0-1508 GCA_046723355.1 Actinomycetota bacterium
TGCTCAGCCGAAGTAGTGGCCCTTGTCCAGGTCCTCGATGAGCCCCGGCTGGACGGGCCGCCACCCGAGCAGCTCGCGGGTCAGCGCGCTGGATGCCGGCTGGTCGACCGCGAGGATCTGCCCCAGCCAGCCGAAATCCTCGGCCGGGACGGAAGCTGTCGGCAGGTTCAGGTGGCGGCCGATCACCTCGGCGATGTCGCCGACCGGTACGCCCTCGTCGCCGACCGCGTGCAGCCTCGATCCCACCGGGGCCTGCTCCACTGCCAGACGGAACAGGTGCGCGGCGTCCAGTATGTGCACCGCGGGCCAGCGGCTGGACCCGTCGCCGACGTAGCCAGAGACGCCCTTGTCGCGGGCAATGCCGATCAAGCGGGCGATGAAGCCGTGATCGCCTTGGCCGTGCACCGTCCGGGGCAGCCCCACGACGGACGAGCGGACGCCGCGTGCCGCCATGTCAAGCGCCGCCTGGGCGTTCGCGGCCCGGCCCGCCGAGGGTCCGCCGGGAGCGGGCTCGCCGCGCTCGGTGGCCACGCGCCCAGGCAGTGCGGGCGTCCCGGAGGCGATGACCAGGGGCTTGCCGGAGCCCTCGAGCGCGGCACCCATCGTCTCGATGGCGCGCGCGTCGGCGCTGACCGAGTCCTCGAACCGCGTGAAGTCGTGGATGAACGCGAGGTGGATGACCCCGTCGGAGCTGGTGGCCCCGGCGCGCAGGGTGTCCAGGTCGTCCAGGTCGCCGCGGAGCACCTCGGCTCCCGCGGCCGCGATGGCGGCGGCCGAGGAGTCCGACCTGGCGAGCCCGAGGACGTGATGACCCGCGCCGATGAGTTCGGGGACGACGGCCGAGCCGATCCAGCCGGACGCGCCGGTGACGAAGACCCGCATGGGCGTCCTCCTATCGCTGATGTCAGTGACTGTCGTCAGTCTAGTACTGATGTCAGCAACTGTCATCACGTATCATCGGGCCGTGGGTCGATGGAAGCCGGACGCGCGCGGCCGCCTGGCGCAGGCGGCGATGACGCTGTATGCCGAGCAAGGCTTCGACCAGACCACGGTGGCGGAGATCGCCGGGCGGGCCGGACTGACCGAGCGGACGTTCTTCCGGCATTTCGCCGACAAGCGCGAGGTCCTGTTCTACGGCATGGAGATGTTGCGGGACCTCCTGGTGCGCGCCGTCGCGGACGCGCCGGCCTCGGCGACGGCGATGGACGCGGTGGGCGCGGCATTCGAAGCCGCGGGTGCCGTGCTTCAGGAGAACCCGGAACGGGTCAGGCTGCGCGATGCCATCGTGTCCGGGAACGCGGAACTACGGGAGCGTGAGCTGATCAAGCTGGCGGCGTTCGCCTCGGCGATGGCCGCCGCGCTACGCGACCGCGGTATCCCAGAGCCGGCCGCGAGCCTGGCCGCCGAGACGGGGGTCGCCGTCTTCAAGGTCGCCTTCGCCCGCTGGGTCAGCCAGCCAGGTCAGCCGGACCTGCTGGGGATCCTCCGTGAGTCCATGGAGGAACTGC
>JBKOUJ010000167.1:0-3966 GCA_046723355.1 Actinomycetota bacterium
GGTACTCGAAGAGCCCGGACGTGACGAACTCGTGCTGCTCGGACTTCTCCTTGAACTGGGTCATGCGGCGGAGCTCGCCGAAGCTCGTGACCGCATTGAGCAGCCAACACGCTTGGGCGTGCGTGTCGACGTGGCTCTGGACGAAGACCGTCGATCGGTCCGGATCGAGCCCGGTCGCAAACAGCATCGCGGCCAGCGAGAGCGTCGATTCGCGTAGGTCTTCGGGGTCGTACTCGGCCGTGATCGAGTGCAGGTCGACGACGCAGAAGAACGCTTCGCCGCGCTCCTGCGTGGCGGCGTACTGGCGGAAGCCGCCGCTGTAGTTGCCGAGCGTCTTTTCGCCGGTGGGTTGGATGCCGCTGAAGATCCGCATGGTTTTCGCGAAAAATGCTAGTCGCATTTTCCGCGAGCTGGCTTCTCCCGTCGCTGCGCTCGGGAGATGGAGACCCTCTCTACACTCACGACACGACTTTGGCCGTTAACGGATCACCTGAGCTGCTGATCGTGATGGGGTCGGGCGCGACCGCCGACCAGACCGAGCACGTGCTCGCGCGCCTTCAGGAGGCGGGCGTCTCGGCGCGCGTGCAGCGTGGGCGCGAGGCGACGGTGATCGGCGCCATCGGCGAGCGGGAGCAGCTCGCGACGCTGCCCCTCGAGGGCTACCCGGGGGTCGAGCAGGTGTTGCCGATCCTGAAGCCCTACAAGCTTGTGGCACGGGAGGTCGCGCCCGATCCGACCGTGATCGAGGTCGACGGACGGAAGATCGGGCAGGAGTTCTTCGGACTGATCGCCGGGCCGTGCTCGGTCGAGTACCGCGAGCAGACGCTCGAGGCGGCGCACGCGGTCGCCGACGCCGGCGGGACGATGCTGCGCGGGGGCGCCTTCAAGCCGCGGACCTCGCCGTACACCTTCCAGGGGCTCGGCGACGACGCGCTCGCGATCCTGCGCGAGGCGCGCGACGAGACGGGCCTGCCGGTCGTGACGGAGCTGATGGACCCGCGGCACGTCGAGGCCGTCCTCGATTCTGCCGACGTCATCCAGATCGGCGCTCGGAACATGCAGAACTTTCTGCTCCTGGCGGAAGTCGGGCGCGCGGACAAGCCGGTGCTCCTGAAGCGCGGGCTGTCGTCGTCGGTCGAGGAGCTGCTGATGGCCGCCGAGTACGTGGCCAAGGAGGGAAACGAGCAGATCATCCTCTGCGAGCGCGGGATCAAGACGTTCGAGACCGCGACGCGGTACACGCTGGATCTGGGCGCGGTTGCCGTCTTGAAGCAGGAGACCCACCTGCCGGTCATCGTCGATCCGTCGCACGCGGCCGGGAAGCGCGACTTCGTGCTGCCGCTGGCGCGGGCCGCCGCGGCGGTCGGTGCGGACGGGATCATCGTCGAGACGCACCCGCGTCCTGAGGAGGCCCTTTCGGACGGGCCGCAGCAGATCCCGAGCGCCGAGTTCGGCGCCTTCGCGCGCGAGGTCGAGGGCATCGTCGCGCTGATGGGCAAGCGGATCGGCTAGCACTCGCCCAATGGAGGTACAGCGGCTGGCGGTGGTCGGAACGGGCCTGATCGGCGCATCGGTGGCGCTGGCGGCAAAGCGGGCCGGTTCCAGCGAGGTCGTCGGCCACGACCCCGAGCCGCAGGCGCTCCACGCCGCCGTCGAGCGCGGCGCCGTCGACCGGTCGGCCTCCTCGCTTGCCGAAGCCGTCGATGACGCGGAGCTCGCCGTCGTGGCCGCGCCGGTTGCGCAGCTCGCCGGACAGGTCAGGGCAGTGCTCGAAGCGAGCCCGGAGGGCTGCACGGTCACCGATGTCGGCTCGACGAAGGTCGCCGTCAGCTCCGCCGCGCTGGGCTCGGAGCGCTTCGTCGGGGGACACCCGGTCTGCGGATCGGAGGCGCGGGGCGCGGAGCACGCGAGCGCGGAGCTCTTCGAGGGGGCGACGTGGTTCCTGACGCCGCTCGCGGCCACCGAGCCGGAGCGCTACCGGCTCGTTCACGGGTTCGTCTCCGGGCTGGGCGCGACGCCGGTCGCGGTCGACCCTGTCGCGCACGACCGCCTCGTCGCGTTGACGAGCCACTTGCCGCACGTGCTTGCGAACCTGCTCGTCAACCAGGCCGGCGCGAGCCGCATCGACGGCCATGAGCCGCTCGCCGCGGCCGGCGGCTCGCTGCGCGACATGACCCGCGTCGCCGGCGCGAACCCGCGGATCTGGGTGGACATCTTTCTCGAAAACGCCGGCCCGGTGCGCGAGGCCCTCGGTGAGCACCGCAAGCAGCTCGACCGCCTCGAGCATGCCATCGCGGACGGCGACGCAGGCTTCCTCGCGAAGTGGATCGGAGAGGCGGCGGGCAACCGCCAGCGGATGCTCGCCGAGGCCTACCCCGACCCCGGCGCCCTCCAGCAGCTGCGCGTCCACGTACCCGACAGGCCGGGCGTGCTCGCGGGCATTACCCAGGCGCTCGGCGCCGAGCGGATCAACATCGAGGACTTCGAGCTGCTGCACATGTCGCCGGACCGCGGCGGCACCTTGACGGTGCTTGTCACCGGCGAGAAGGAGGCGCTACGCGCGGCGGCCCTGCTCGAGGCGCAAGGTTATGGCGTCGTGGTCGCGCCCGTGCTCTCCGAGCAGTGAGGATCGAGCCGGCAGCCGCGCTCGTCGGCGACATCGCCGTCCCCGCGGTCAAGGGCATTTGCCAGCGCGGGGCGCTGCTGGCGGCGATCGCCGACGGCGAGAGCGAGCTGCGCGGCTTCGGCCACGCGGCGGACACCGACGCGGCGCTCGACGCGGTGCGTGAGCTCGGCGCCGAGGTCGGGGAGCCCGAGCCGGGGACGGTGCGGATCGGCGGCCTGGGCCTGCGCGGCCTGGTTGCGCCCGACGAGCCGATCGACTGCGCCAACGCCGGCACCGTGCTCCGCCTTCTGAGCGGGATCCTGGCCGGCCAGGCCGGCCGCCGCTTCGAGCTGACCGGGGACGAATCCCTGTCCTCCAGGCCCGTCCGCGTCGAGGAGCCGCTCGCGCAGATGGGTGCCGGCGTCCAGACGAACGGCGGCCGCCCGCCCGTGACGATCGAGGGGGCGAAGCTCCGGCCGATCGCCTACGAGCTCCCGGTCGCGAGCGCGCAGCTGAAGTCGGCGGTCCTGCTCGCGGGGCTGCTGGCCGAGGATGGCCCGACTACCGTGATCGAGCGCGTCCCGTCGCGCGACCACACCGAGCGGCTGTTCCGCGCGCTCGGCCTGCGCGTCACGCGCTCCGCGTCGGAGATCCGTGTGTGGCCCGCGGAGCAGATCCCGGCGGTCTCGCTCGACATCCCCGGCGACTTTTCGTCGGCCGCGCCGTTCATCGTCGCCGCGACGCTGCTGTCGGGGTCGAACCTTCGTATCCACGACGTCGACGTGAACCCGACGCGCACCGGGCTGCTCGACGTGCTCGAGCGGATGGGCGCGCGCATCGCGGTCTTCAACAGGCACAGCGTCGGCGGCGAGCCCGTGGCCGACATGGAGGTCCGCGACGCGCCGTTGCTCGCCGCCACGATCGAGCCTGACGAGGTGCCGTCGCTCGTCGACGAGCTGCCGTTGTTCGCACTCGCCGCCTCCCACGCACGCGGCGTGAGCGTCGTCAAGGGCGCGCAGGAGCTGCGCGTGAAGGAAACGGACCGCATCGAAACGGTGACAAATTCGCTCCGCGCCCTGGGCGTACGCATCTCCGCGAGCGACGATGGCTTCCGGATTCGTGGTGTTCCCGCCCGCCCCCGAGGGGGGAGCATGACCTCGGCGGGCGACCACCGCGTCGCGATGCTCGGAGCGATTGCCGGCGTCGCGTCCAAGGATGGTGTGGAGATCGAGGACGCGGAAGCCGTCGCTGTAAGCTTCCCCGGGTTTTTCGAGCTGCTCGAGTCGGTCACACAGCGATGATCGTTGCCATCGACGGGCCCGCGGGAGCGGGGAAGAGCACGGTCGCCCGCCGGCTCGCGG
>JBKOUJ010000095.1:0-18001 GCA_046723355.1 Actinomycetota bacterium
CGCTTCTTCGAAGTTCGGGACTTCCTCGCGTGCCTTCTCGCGATGCTCGTCCGCGTCCGGGCGCTCGTCGAACTCGTCGAGGTAGTCGAGGATCTCGTCCTCGCCGCTTCTTGGCCGACCGTCCGAGCCGACGAGCACGGGGATCTCATCCGTGTCGGCAACCCTTCTCAGCTCGTCGCGGTCGTCGGGATCTGCGGCAACCTGCCGCAGCGTGACGCCGATCCCGAGCTCGGTGAGCCGTTGGCGAACCTTGTGCGAGTGGGGGCACCATTCCGCCTGGTAGAGCTCCATACATTCTTGTTTCGCCGCACGGAGCCGCCTCAAACGCGTCGGTGTCGGTGCATCAGTCTCCAGGTAGGTCAATCGTCTGCTGCGTTCGTAGCGTCGCCGTGTCCAGTACGAGCAGGCGGCTCGACCGGGCGAGGACGTGCCCGCCAGCCGGGGTGCGGGCGACGACGATCCCGGCGGCCGTCGCACGAGAGGCCGGCCTTGGCACCTCCGAATGTGACGTACGGGATCCCGTACAGGCCGTCGAACGTCCGTGACCTGATGACGCGGCCCGCGTGGTCGCGGACGACGAGCGAGGAGAGGTTGCCGGCCTGGGTCGTCGCGTACGTGGAGCCGCGGTCGTCGGTGATCCCGGGGCCGTCGAAGCCGACGCCGGGCGAGGGACCTCCATCAGCGCGCGCGGCCGGTGCGAGAGTGGCGGCGACGAACAAGACGACGGCGGGCGTGACGAGCGTGCGCATGGGCCTCCTTCCAGCTTTGTTACGGACGAACGGCGGATGGAGTCCCGCTGCTTGAATGCGGCGATGCCGCGGGCGGTCGTGATTGGTTCCGGCCCGAACGGGCTCGCCGCGGCGATTACGCTCGCGCGCGCCGGGCTGGAGGTCGAGGTGCACGAGGCGGAGCCCGAGGTCGGCGGCGGCCTCCGCTCGGCCGAGCTGACGCTGCCCGGCTTCGTGCACGACGTCTGCTCGTCAATCCATCCGCTCGGACAAGCCTCGACGCTCTTTCGGACACTCGACCTGGAGGTCGAGTGGATCCATCCCGACGCTCCGGCGGCGCACCCGTTCGACGACGGAAATGCAGTGTTGCTCGAGAGAGGGTTGTCGGCGACCGTTGCGGGCCTCGGCGCGGACAGCGGCGGGTACCGGCGGCTCGTCGGGCCGCTCGTCGAAGGCTGGCGCGAGGTCGAGCGTGTTCTGATCGGTCCCTATCCGGTCTCGCCCCGCGCGGTGCTGCGGCTTGGCGACCGCCTGGGGGCGCGCGGGCTCGCACGGGCGCTGCGGTCTGCGCTGGCGCCGGCGCGGGCGCTCGCGGAGGAATCGTTCACAGGGTCGCAGGCGCGCGCGTGGTTCGCAGGCCACGCCGCCCACTCGATGCTGCCGCTCGAGCGGCGGCCCAGCGCCGGCTTCGGGCTCGCGCTGATCGTCCTCGGCCACGTAGTCGGCTGGCCGTTCCCGCGCGGCGGCTCGCAGCGGCTTGCGGACGCGCTCGCGGCGAAGCTCCGCGAGCTAGGCGGCGAGATCCGGACGTCGAGCCCGATCGAGTTGTTGCCACGGGCCGACATCGTCATGTGCGACGTCGTGCCGCGCGAACTGCTTCGGCTGGCCGGCGACCGGCTGCCGGACCGGTACGCGCGACGTATGCGCTCGTACCGGCACGGGCCGGGGGCGTTCAAGGTCGACTGGGCGCTCGACGGGCCGATTCCGTGGCGTGCTGCAGACTGCCGTCGCGCCGGGACAGTTCATCTCGGGGGCTCGCTGGACGAGATCTCGGCGTCGGAATGGGGTGCGTGGAGCGGTCGCCCGGCCGAGCGGCCCTTCGTCCTGCTGGCGCAGACGAGCTTGTTCGACCCGACCCGCGCGCCGACGGGGAAGCACACGGCCTGGGCGTACTGCCACGTTCCGAATGGCTCGTCGGTCGACCTCGCCGGGCGGATCGAGGCGCAGGTCGAGCGGTTTGCGCCCGGCTTCGGCGACCTCGTGCTCGCACGGCACACGATGGGACCCGCCGAGCTCGAGGCGCACAACCGCAACCTCGTCGGTGGTGATCTCAATGCCGGCGTGATGGATCTCGGCCAGGTGTGGTTCCGGCCGGTGCGTAGGCTCGTCCCCTACCGGACGCCACTCGAGGGCGTCTACCTCTGCTCGGCGGCGACGCCGCCCGGCGGCGGCGTCCACGGCATGTGCGGCTACTCCGCCGCGCGCGTCGCAATGAAAGATCTCGGGCGGGCTTAAGGCCGCAACGAGGACGCGTCCACGGCCTCGAAATCCGAGCCTTTCACGCGGCCAAGCGTGTGGAGCTGGTCGTTCGACCAGCCGGGGCTCGGGGCTCCGCTGATGTACCAGTTGGAGCCGTTGTCGGCGAGCAGCATCCCGTAGCGCTTCAGCGCGATCAGCACGATCCGCGCCTGGCGCGGGAAAGGGCGCACGTCGAAGCTCGCCTTCAGCCGCACACGCAACCCCATCGGCGGGAGTGACGGATCGGTCGAGGAGCTCGCGTAGTGGCGCGCCGGCCAGACGTACGCGCGCCGAGTCCGCGCCGCCGTGAACCGGAGCGCATGGTCGATGACGCCGCGGCGCGCCTCATCCCACCGCGCAAGGCCCGGGAAGATCGGGAGGCCTGCCGCGTCGGCCGACGTCCAGCCGGCTGGGCGCAGACCGTTCGAACGCAGGCTCCAGACGGCGCCGGCCCAGGCGTGCCAGTGCCCGCCGGCACGCTGCAGCCCGCCGAGCTCGTACAGCCGGCAGGCGTCGCGGTCGACGAGCAGCGCATGGTGGTCGCTGCCGTACTCGATGTGCACGCGCCGCGGGATCGGGTAGCCGACGCGGTCGCTCTCGTGCGCGTACTCGAACGAGATCTTGGCCCGCGGAGTCCGGCGCGTGACCACGTCGAACGGGATTCCGATCGGCCCGCCGTCCCACGTCCCCGAGCCGAAGTCGGCGTGCAGGCCCGTGTCGAGGCCGATCGAGCGGACCATCGTCGCCGAGTTCCACGCCACCGGCAGCTTGTCGACGGGCTGGTTCCACGGATTCGCACGCGGAAAAACCGGACAACGCCGTGCTTCCGGAACCCGCAGCGCCGCTGCCGATCCTGGCAGCGCGGCGAGGACGAACACGACGGAGAGTCGGGCGGCGGCGCGCATCTCGCCGAGTATCGGCTTTAAGGCTGCTGCGCCTTGAGCCGTGCCTTGTGCTCGCGCTTCATCGCCTGGTACCGCTCGAGCGCCTCGGGCGAGTCGACGTCTCCGAGCGTCGGGTGACTCGGGGCGAGCTCGCGCGCCGCCTCGACCCCGAACCGCTTCGCGAGCACGGCGCCGAACGCCTTGATCTTCATCTCGCCGAAGCCGGGCAGCTCTGAGATCCGCCGCCGCAGCTCGGTCGAGTCCGCCGCCTCGGTCCAGATCCGCGACGCGTCGCCGCCGTACTCGTCCGCGACGACCGCTGCGAGCTCTTGCACGCGCCGCGCCATGTTCCCCGGGAAACGATGGATCGCCGGCTTCTCGCGGAAGGCGGCCTCCAGCTTGGCCGGATCGGTGGCGGCGACCTTGCCGGGACCGAGTGTCCCCAGCCGCTGCTTCAGCTTCAGCGGCCCGCTGAACGCCGTCTGCACCGGGACCTGCTGATCGAGCGCGAAGCCCATCACGAGCGCGAACGGATCCTGCGCGATCAGCGCATCGGCATCGTCGTTACCGGTGAAGTGGAGCTTGTCGGGCTTCGTCGCGGTCGCCACGCTCGCACCCTACTCCTCTAGATCCAGGTCGCGGCGCGCTCCGCGATCGCGAGCGCTGTCAGATGCGTGTTCGCCCGCGGGATCGTCGACATCACGGACGCGTCCGCGACGTAGAGATCATCGATGTTGAGGACGCGCAGCTGCCCGTCGACGACGGAGCCGATCGCGCACGTGCCCACCGGGTGGTAGTAGCCCCGGACGTTCTCGCGCACGTACCGCTCGACGTCGATGTCTCCCGGCGCCGTCTCGCGAGCGAGGACCCTCGCGACGGGCTCGATCTCCGCGACTCGCCGCGCGTGCTCGACCGCCCGGACGATCGGCTCCGCGTCTCGCTCGTCGCTCAGGTGCGCGTGCGCGATCAGCGGAGGCGCGAGCGGGTCGTCGGACTGAAGCGTCAACGTGCCTGTCGAGCGTGGCTTCATCAGGAACGCGAGCAGCGAGGGCACGCACGTGCCGTCGTCGCGCTGGGACGCCCAGGGGACGAGCTGGAGGTCCGGCTCGGGGACGACCAGTCCGTACGACGCCTGCCCGTCCGGCGGGGCGACGTCGGCTGCTGCCTCCCACTCGACGCCGACACCAGAGTGGTCGATCAGGTTCTCGCCGACGGGCAGGTCGACGCGGAGGCCCGGGCCGATGCCGCTTCGCAGCATCACCGCCGGCGATCCGTAGGTGCCGCAGGCGACGACCACCGTCGTCGCCCGCAACTCCTCGCCGCCGGTCAGGACGGCGCCGATCGCGCGGCCGCCGCGGAGGAGCAGGCGATCGACGTGCGACCCGGGCCGGATCGTCAGATTCGAGCGCGGCCGTGCGACGTCGAGGTAGGCGAACGCTGCGTTCCAGCGCACGCCGTCGATCGCGTTCGCGCGGTACGGGCCGGCTTCGAACCCAAGCGAGCGCGCCGCCTCGATCGTGGCCGCGTGCCACGGCGGCGCGTCGTCAGCGACTGCCTGCTGCGTCTGCAGCTCTGCCTCTGCGCGGTCGAGGAACGGGGCGAGCTCCTCGCCGGACCACCCGTGGCCCCACTCGTCATAGTCGGCGTCGGTGCCGCGGAGCACCAGGCAGGCGTTGTGAGCGGAGCAGCCGCCGATTATCTTGGCGCGAGCCGTTCCGCGCTCGTCGGCGGCCGTCTCCCAGTCATGTGTCGGGGGGATGTTCCGCGCGTCGAGGATCTCGCCCGGCCAGCGGTCGGCGCCGAACGGCCCGTAGTCAGGCCCGGCCTCGACGAGGCAGACGCTCCGATCCGCGTCTTCGCTCAGGCGCGCGGCGAGGGCGCAGCCGGCGGCGCCGCCGCCGAGCACGAGCACATCGAAGCGCGTCATTGGCTCTCCAACCAGCGCTGCGCTTCTTCGGGCGACCGCAGCCGCACGAGGCGCGGGTCCTCAGCGAACCTTCGCGGCCACCGCAGCCGGTGGTGGAACCACGCGCGTAGCGCCCAAATCGCCAAGGAGTTCCAGGCAAGGAACCCGCCTCGCCATGTCTCGCGATTGCCGCCCCAGAGCTCGACGCGGTCGCGGATGCGCGAGGTGGTGCGGCCCCAGAGACGCCGCATGGAAACCCGAAGCGGCAGGTCGAGCCAGACGATCTGATCGGCGGCGTCGACGACGAGATCGCCAATCTTGCTTTCGTAGTTGCCGTCGATGACCCAGCCCTCGAGCGCGCCCGCCATGAACGCGCGCGTGGCCGCCTGCAGCTCCTCAGCGGTCGCCTCCGTCCAGTTAGGCCCGATGTGGTGGACCGCGTCGAGCTCGAGGTACGGCACGCCGAGTCGCTCCGCCAGGTCGCGCGCGAAGGTGGTCTTGCCCGAGCAGCTGATTCCCTTCACGTTCACGCGCATCGCAGGCGAGTATCCTCGGGGAAATGCATGAGCCCGTCGACAAGCTCAAGCACGTCGTCGAGGACATCGAGCATCCGATCGAGACCGCGAAGGCGCTCGAGAAGGAGGCCGAGATAGGGGAGAGCGCGCGCACGCCGCTGATCGCGATCACGGGCGTCACCCTGTTCGTGGGCGCGATCGTCGTCATCTTGCTGGCGATCTCGCTGACCCTGTACTTCGTCTACGGGGGGAAGTGACCGGCGACTAGGCTGGACGGCGTGGATCCGCTGGCGCCCTTCAGTCCGGAAACGCGCGCCTGGTTCGAGCGCACGTTCGCCGAGCCGACCCCGGCGCAGGCGCTCGGCTGGCCGGCGATCGCGAGCGGCGGCCACACCCTGATCCAGGCGCCGACCGGGTCGGGAAAGACGCTCGCGGCCTTCCTCTACGGAATCGACCAGCTCAATCCTGAGCCGCGCCAGGGGCTGCGCCTGCTCTACGTCTCGCCGCTGAAGGCACTCAATTACGACATCGAGCGGAACCTGCGCGGGCCGCTGGCAGGGCTCCGCTCCGAGCTGACCGTCGCCGTACGCACCGGGGATACGCCGCAGAAGGAGCGGCAGCGGATGCTCCGGCACGCGCCCGACATTCTGATCACGACGCCGGAGTCGCTCTTCCTGATGCTGACCTCGCAGGCGCGGGAGATCCTCGGCGGCGTCCGAACGCTGATCCTGGACGAGGTGCACGCAGTCGCCGGCACGAAGCGCGGGGCCCACCTCGCGCTGTCCGTCGAGCGCTTGCAGCGGCTGGTCGGCGAGCCCGTGCAGCGGATCGGCCTCTCGGCGACCCAGCGGCCGCTCGAGGAGATCGGCCGCTTCGTCTCCGGCGGCCGCGAGATCGAGCTCGTCGACGCAGGGCGTGCCAAGGAGCTCGACCTCGAGATCGTGGTGCCCCTCGACGACATGACGGTTCCGGAGGAGGGCTCGTTCAATTCCGTCTGGCCGTCGATCTACCCCAAGATCCTCGAGCTCGTCTCCGAGCACCGCTCGACGATCGTCTTCGTCAACAACCGCCGGCTCGCCGAGCGACTCGCGCTGCGGCTCAACGAGCTGGCGCAAGGCGGCGCTCGCGACGCCGCTTCAGAGGAGGTGCCGGCTTCGCCGGCGGCTCTGCCTCCAGTGGAGATCGCTCGCGCGCACCACGGCTCGCTCGCCCGGGAGCAGCGGCTCGAGGTCGAGGAGCTGCTCAAGAAGGGCGAGATCCCGTGCCTGGTGGCGACCTCTTCCCTCGAGCTCGGCATCGACATGGGCGCGGTCGACCTTGTTGTCCAGGTCGAGAGCCCGAAGTCGGTCGCTCGGGGGCTGCAGCGGATCGGCCGCGCCGGCCACGAGCTCGGCGCCGTCTCGAAGGGCCGAATCTTCCCGAAGTTCCGCGCCGACCTCCTCGAGGCTGCGGTGGTCGCCAAGCGCATGGGCGAGGGGGCGATTGAGGAGACGGCGATCCCGCGCAACCCACTTGACGTGCTCGCGCAGCAGATCGTCGCGATCTGCGCCGACGAGGAGATGGAGCTCGACGAGCTGCATCGGCTCGTCCGCGCCGCTTACCCGTTCGCGGAGCTCTCACGAGTGCAACTCGAGAACGTCCTCGACATGCTCGCCGGCCGCTACCCCTCGGACGAATTCGCGGAGTTGCGGCCGCGGATCGTCTGGGACCGCACCGCGGGAGTCGTCCGAGGGCGGCAGGGGGCGCGACGCCTTGCGGTCACAAACGCCGGGACGATCCCCGACCGCGGGCTCTTCGGCGTCCACCTTGTGGACGGCGGCGGCCGCGTCGGCGAGCTCGACGAGGAGATGGTGTACGAGGCTCGCGCCGGCCAGACGTTCCTGCTCGGCGCCTCCACGTGGCGGATCGAGGAGATCACCCGCGACCGGGTGCTCGTCTCACCCGCGCCGGGCGTGCCGGGCGCGGTGCCGTTCTGGCGCGGCGAAGGCATCGGCCGCCCGTACGAGCTCGGCGAGGCGGTTGGTGCAGTCACCCGGGAGCTGACGGCCCTGCCCGACGCGAAGGCGAAGGCGAAGCTGCGCGACGAGCATGCGTTGGACGAGCGGGCGGCGCAGAACCTGCTCCAGTTCCTGAGCGAGCAGGCGGCCGCGACCGGCGCCCTACCCTCCGACCGCACGATCGTTGTCGAACGCTTCCGCGACGAGATCGGCGACTGGCGGCTCTGCATCCTGACGCCGTTCGGGGCCCGCGTGCACGCGCCGTGGGCGCTCGCGCTCACGGTCCGCGTGCGCGACTCGCTCGGCCTGGATGCGAACGCGATCTGGTCGGACGACGGGATCGCGATCCACCTCCCGGACGCCGATGCCGCGCCGCCGAGCGACCTCGTCGTGATCGATCCCGAGGAGATCGAGGAGCTGGTGGTCAACGAGGTCGGCGACTCGGCCCTCTTCGGGGCACGCTTCCGGGAAAATGCGGCTCGCGCGCTCCTGATCCCGCGGCGACGGCCCGACCAGCGGACGCCGCTCTGGCAGCAGCGGCTGAAGGCGCAGTCCCTGCTCCAGGTGGCCCGCAAGTACCCGGCCTTTCCCGTCGTGCTCGAGACGTACCGCGAATGTCTCCAGGACGTCTTCGACCTGCCGGCGCTGAAGCGGTTGCTCCAGGGTCTGCGCACCCGGCAGATCGACCTCGTCGACGTCGAGACGCCGTCCGCCTCGCCCTATTCAGCCTCGCTGCTCTTCGACTACGTCGCCACGTACATGTACGAGGACGACACGCCTCCGGCCGAGCGGCGGGCCCAGGCGCTCTCGCTCGACCGTGAGCTCCTGCGTGAGCTGCTCGGCCAGGAAGAGCTCAGGGACTTGCTTGATCCCAACGCGGTCGAGGAGGTCGAGGCCCAGCTCCGCGGCGCCCAGCGGAACCCGGATGACCTGCACGATCTCCTGCGGCTACGCGGCGACCTGAAACCGGGTGAGTACGACGAAGCGTTCGCCGCCATCCTGGTCGCGGAGCGGCGGGCACTTCAGGTTCGCGTCGGCGGCGAGGAGCGGCTGATTGCGGCCGAGGACGCGGGGCGCTACCGCGACGCCCTCGGCGTGATGCCGCCGGCCGGCCTGCCCGACGTCTACCTCGAGGGCGGCGAGCAACCCCTGCGTGCTCTGGTTCTGCGGTACGCGAAGGGACGCGGCCCGTTCACGGCCGCCGAGGCGAATGAGCGGTTCGGCACCGACGTGGAGCCCGTCCTGCGCGAGCTCGAGCGCGAGGAGCTGCTCGTCCGCGGCGAGCTGCGCCCGGGCGGAACCGAACGGGAATGGTGCGACCCGGACGTCCTGCGGCGGCTCCGGCGGGCCTCGCTCGCGGCGCTACGCAAGGAGGTCGAGCCCGCGGAGCGAGCGGCGCTCGGGCGCTTCCTGCCGAGCTGGCACGGGATCGACCGTCGTGCGACGCTGCGCGAGGCACTCGTCCCGCTGCAGGCGCTCGCGTTGCCCGTCTCGCTCTGGGAGTCCGAGGTCCTGCCGCGGCGCGTGCCCGGCTATCAGCCGGCGGAGCTCGATCAGCTCTGCGCAACCGGCGAGGTCGTCTGGGTCGGGGCCGGGCTGGACCGCGTTGCGGTCTACTTCCGTGAGGACGCGCCGGTGCTCGGGCAGGTGTCCGCGGCCGACCGGCCGGACGGCGAGCTCCACGACCGGCTCCGTGCTGCGCTCGAAAGCTCGGCACTCTTCTGGTTCGATCTGCTCGCGGAAACTGGGCTCGAGACGGAGGAGGCCCTGCCGGCGCTCTGGGATCTCGTCTGGGCGGGCGAGGTCACGAACGACGCGTGGCAGCCGCTCCGGGCGGGCCGCCGCTACGGCATCCCCAAGCCGCAGCGCCGGCCGCGCCGCTTCTCGCGCCGGCGCGCCAGCGAGATTACCGCCACGCAGGGGCGCTGGTCGCGGACGGAGCATCTGTTCGGGACCCGTCCGGGGTCTGACCCCGGACATGGCCCGGATCGGCGCGCGCTGGCCGAGCTGCTGCTGGAGCGGCACGGAATCGTCACCCGCGACGGCGTCCGCGCCGAGGGCATCACGGGCGGCTACGGCGCCGTCTACGGCGAGCTGAAGGCGCTCGAGACGCTCGGCCTCTGCCGCCGCGGTTACTTCGTCGAGGGCCTCGGCGGCGCCCAGTTCGCCCTCGGGGGCGCCGTCGAACGCTTGCGCGAGCTGCGTCCACGCGAGGATGACGACCGCGACACGCTCGTGCTCGCCGCCGCGGACCCGGCGCAGCCCTATGGAGCCGCCTTGCCGTGGCCGAAGCGGGCGGGGGCGAGGGCGGCCAGGGTCGCAGGCGCACAGGTTGTCCTGCTCGGCGGCGAGCCGGCACTGTTCGTCGAGCGCGGCGGCCGTTCGCTCGTGCCGCTCCGCGATCCCGACGAGAGCTGGCTGCGGCCGGCGCTTGCCGCGCTCGTCGAGCACGTTCGCGGCAGCGGTACCCGGAAGCGTCTCGCAGTCGAGCGCTTCGACGGCGAGCCGGTCACCGAAAGCGAGGCGATGCCGCTGCTCGTCGAGGCCGGGTTCCTCGCAGGCCCACGTCGGGCCGTTCTTCGCCCTTGACGAGCCGCCCGAGAATCAAGCCGAAGACCACGTGCCGCCCGGTTGCCTGCGCGAAGGCCCGTCGATTCGTCAGGAGTGGTGGCAGGCCTTTGTCGCCCCGCGCCGGGTGGTAGCGGTCGACGAAGTAGCAGAGCGGGTAGAGCGTGAGGTGTTCCGCAAGCGCCATCCCGAGCGCGAGGCGGCGAGGGTCGATCGGAATCCTCTGGCAGACGGCGTCGAAGACGACGCCGAAGGTCGCGCCGTTCAGCGCGTGGAGTACGAAGCCGGCCGAACGCCAGCGCGGCCCTCGCGTCACCGCCTTCCCGAGGAGCGCGATGTCCGAGTAGTCGCAGCCGAACAGCCGCTGGTCGAGCGGCTCGAGTAGTCCCCAGACGGTCGCGGCCGCGGCGCCGGCTGAGGCGGGGCGGAGCTTCCGATTCGCCTGCACGGCGCTAGCCTGACACGGATGCCTGAAGGTGACGCGCTCGCTCGGGCCGCGAGGCGGCTGCAGGTGCTTGTCGGCGAGCGGGTCGAGGTCGAGACTCCGCATCCGCGCGCGGCGGTCAAGCAGCTTGCGCCGCGGCTCGACGGCCGTCGGCTCGAGGCCGTCGAGGCGGCCGGCAAGAACCTGCTCTTGCGCTTCGAAGGCGGCGTCGTCCTGCGCAGCCATCTCCGCATGTCGGGGCGCTGGCGGGTGCAAGCGAGGGGGTCACGGCTGTTCGGTAGTCCATGGCTCGTCCTTCGGGGCGCCGAGCGCGAAGCCGTCCTCTGGAACGGGCCGGTGCTGGAGCTCGACGATCACGCCGTCCGCCGGCTCGGCCGCGACATCCTCGCCGAGCCTCCTGACATCGACGGCATGCTTGCGAGTCTGCGCCGCAACCCAACCCGAGACATCGGCGACGCGCTTCTCGACCAGCGGCTCGTCGCCGGAATCGGCAACGTCTGGAAGGCGGAGGCGCTCTGGAGGGCTCGCGTCAATCCGTGGCGCAAGGTCAGCGAGACCTCCGATGACGACGCGCGGGCGATTCTCGAGACAGCGCACGAGCTGATGAGAGGCGCGGTAGACGGCGCGCCGGAGCGCCGCGCCGTCTATAGGCGCGCCGGTCATGGCTGTCGCCGCTGCGGCACGCCGATCGAGTCCCGCGGACAGGGCGACCAGAACCGCACTGCCTACTGGTGCCCCAGGTGCCAGCTCTGATCTAGCGACAATCCTGACAGGCGCCGCGCAGGAGTACGTCGTGGCCGGCGGTCGTATAGCCGGTCTTACGCTCGACCTGTCGGAGGGCGTGTTCGAGACCTTCGTCCTCGAATGCCTCGACCTTGCCGCAGCTGTTGCAGACCAGGTGGTGGTGATGGTCGCCTCCCGAATGTGCCGGCTCGAACCGGGTGATCGCGTCGCCGATCTCCACGCGCTGGACGAAGCCCTGGTCGGCGAGAAGATCGAGGATCCGGTAGACGCTCGCGATCCCGACCCCGCGGCCCTCGGCCCGTAGTCCGTCGAAGATCTGCTGAGCGGTGAGGCAGCACTCCTGCCGGCCGAGAAGCTGGATCACGGCCCGGCGGGCGCCGCCGCTGCGGTACCCGGCGCGCTGGAGCTCGTCGAGCGTCTCGGTCGTCCAGTCGGACATGCGTCTTGATGATAGCGATTCGCATTTTGGAATGAGAATGACTATCGTTTGCTCGGATGCTGACCCCTTTCCACTTCGTCTTCGTCCAGCGCGGGCTGCTCGAGATCGGGCTCCTCTCGATCGCGGCAGGGCTCCTGGGCCCTTGGTTGGTCCTGCGCGGGCTCGCGTTCTACACCCACGCCGTCGGCACCGCGGCCTTCCCCGGCCTCGTGCTCGCCGACGGCCTCGGCTTCTCGCCGCCGCTAGGGGCCGCTCTCGGTGCGGCCGGCTTCGCCGGGGGAGTCGATCTGCTCGGTCGTTCGAGGCGGGCCAGTTACGACACCGAGACCGCGCTGGTTCTGGTTGGGGCTCTTGCGCTCGGGGTAATCCTCGCCAGCGACGTCTTCCACTCGGGGACGAACGTCGAGACGCTGCTCTTCGGCAGCCTCTTGCTGATCGGGACGCGGGAGCTGGTGCTCGCCGCGGCCGTCTCGCTGCTTGCGGTGGCCGGCACAGTGGCACTCGGCCGCTTCTGGCTCGTGCGGGGCTTTGATCCCCTCGTCGCCTCGTCGCTCGGGTCGCGCTCGGCACTTCCGGACGGGGCACTGCTCGGGCTCGTCGCCTTCGCGGCGATCGCAGGGCTCGCCGCGCTCGGGGCGCTGCTTGTCAGCGCGCTGCTCGTCGTCCCGGCCGCCACCGCTCGGCTCTGGACACGCAGGCTGCTGTCGTGGCAGCTCGCCACGATCGTGCTCGTCGCCGCGGAGGGCGTTGTCGGCCTGTGGCTCTCGGTCGAGCTGAACGTGCCACCGGGTGCCGCGATCGCCCTGCTCGCCGGCGGCATCTTCGGGCTCGGTGCGCTCGGCCGTCGGTTCGGCGCGCCTCGGACTCTGGGGCTCGCCACAGCGGCCCTCGGCGCCGTGCTCGGGCTGACCGGCTGCGGGGTCGCGAGCGGCGGTCGTCCCGGGACGGTGGACGTCGTCGCGACGACGACGCAGATCGCGGACTGGGCTCGCGCTGTCGGCGGGCCGACCGTCTCGGTGCACCAGATCCTGCAACCGAACACCGACCCGCACGAGTACGAGCCGCGCCCCGCGGACGTCGAGCGCACGGCCGAAGCGCAGGTCGTCCTCGAGAACGGCGACGAGCTCGACCACTGGATGGGAAAAGTGACCTCGCAAGCCGGTGGCGGTCCGAAGGTCGTCGACCTCGGCGCCACGGTTCCGGTCGAGCTCCCGGGCGAGAGCTCAGGACCGGAGGCATCGCGGCTCGACCCCCACTGGTGGCACGACCCCGTCAACGCCGAGGCCGCGGTGAAGAAGATCCGCGACGTGCTCGTCGCCGAGGACCCGAAGGCGAAGGGTGGATTCGAGCGCAGGGCCGCCGCCTACATCGCTGCATTGCAGCGTCTCCGCCAACGGACACAGCGCTGCTTCGCAACGGTCCCGCGCGCCGAGCGGAAGCTGGTCACAGATCACGATGCGTTCGCTTACTTCGCCCGGCGCTACGGGATCACGATCGTCGGCGCGGTGATCCCGTCGCAGACGACGCAGGCACAACCTTCCGCGGGAGAGACGGCGAAGCTGGCCGAGCTCGTTCGCCGGGAGCACGTGAAGGCGGTCTTTCCGGAGCGATCGGTCAACGCGCGGCTGGCCGAGACGGTCGCGCGGGAGACCGGGGCGAGCTCCGATTACCGCCTCTACGGGGACGCGCTCGGGCCGAAGGGGTCGACCGGCGCGACCTATCTGCGCATGGAGGCGGCGAACGCGAACGAGATGGTCCGGGGGTTCACCGGCGGAGCGCGGGGATGCACAACCGCGACGCCCTAGCGCTGGTCGAGGCACGGGGCCTCAGCGCCGGCTACGGCACGTCCGTCGTGCTCGAGGACGTCGAGTTCGACCTCCGCTCGGGCGAGCGAATCGCGGTGCTGGGACCAAACGGCGGAGGCAAGTCGACGCTCTTCCGACTCCTGCTCGGGGAGCTCGAGCCATTCGGCGGCGAGCTGGTCAGGAACGCCGCCGCGGCGTTCGTTCCGCAGACGGAGCGCTCGCGCCTCGACTATCCCGTGAGCGCGCTCGACGTCGCCTTGATGGGGACGCTCTCCCGGCTGCCGTGGTGGCGGCCGAACGGGCGGCGTGAGCGGCGTTTCGCGCGCGAAGCTCTGGGCCGGGTCGGGCTGGCGGGGCTCGCGGACGCGCAGTTCGGGGAGCTTTCGGGCGGCCAGCGCCAGCGTGTGCTCGTCGCGCGGGCGCTCGTGCAGGACGCGCCGATTCTGTTCCTCGACGAGCCTTTCGTCGGGGTCGACCGGCCGAGCGAAGAGCTGCTCGAGCAGCTCTTCATCGACCTCGCCGAGGAAGGCCGAGGAATCATGGTCGCGACCCACGACATCGAGCAGACCTACCGCTACGACCGGGTGCTCTGCCTGAACAGGCGCCAGGTTGCGCTGGGACCTCCTCTGCAGACGCTCATCAGGGAAGTTCTGGAGACGACGTACGGCGGCGCGATCGTGACGTTGCCCGGCGAGGGACAACCGGCCGCGATTCTTCCGCCGCATCACCATTGATGGCCCACGCGCTGCTCCATCCGTTCGCGGAGCCGTTCATGCGCAGGGCGCTCTTCGAGCTGCTGCTTCTCGGTGTCGCCGGCAGTCTCGTCGGCTGCTGGGTGCTCCTGTACGAGCTCGCCTACAGCACCGAGTCGCTCGCCCATGCCCTCTTTCCGGGGCTGGTCGTCGCCGCCCTGCTGGGGCTCCCGCTCCTTGCGGGCGGCGCCGTGGGCGTTCTCGCGGCCGCGATCGCGATTGCGTTCGTCGGACGGATACCGCTCGTCGAGCGGGATGCCGGTGTCGCGGTCGTGATCACGTCGCTCTTCGGCCTCGGCGTCGTGCTCGCGCTCTCGCCGAGCTCCCCGCCGGGCCTCGAGAGCCTCCTCTTCGGCGATCTACTCGGGGTGACGCGCGGCGACCTCGTCATCTCGGGCGTGCTCGGCGCAGCCACGGGCGCCGCGGTCGTCGCTCTCCATCGTCCGCTGCTCGTGGCCGGCTTCGATCGCCGCAGCGCCAGAGCCTTCGGTGCAAGGCCGTTTCTGGTCGATGCGGCCCTGCTCGTTCTCATCGCCGTCGGCGTGCTCGTCGGGGTGCAGGCCCTGGGAAACCTGCTCGTGATCGCGCTGCTCGTCGGGCCCGCCGCCGCCGCCCGCCAGCTCGTCGACCGGCTCCCGGCGATGATGGGCCTCGCCACGGTATTCGCGTGGACGTCGGCAATCGCCGGCCTGTACGTCTCCTACTACCTCGACGTCGCGGCCGGGGCTGCGGTGGCCTCCGCGATGGTCGCACTGTTTCTGATCGCGACGCTCGCCGGCGCTATCCGCGGCACCTGATCGCCGGGCACCGGCAGGGTTAAGCCGGCCGAGGGCGTAACGGCAACTCGTGGCCGTGCGCGTTCCGCACCTCTATCGCTCGCTTCGGCTCTTCGCGCTCGGGAGCTTTGCGCTGCTCTCACGAGAGGTCGATGCCGGCGCAGAGATCCCGTTCTCGTTCGAGGAGCACGACGGCGGCGAGCGCCCGCTCTACGACTACCGGCCGCTGGTCGGCAACTACGTGGACGCGCGCGCGAGCCGGCTCGCCGCGCTGCCCGACGCCCTTGTGGCCCTCGAGGAGCTGCAGCGCGAGCCGGCCGCGGCGATTTACGCACGCGCTCACACCGGCGGGGACGGAAGCGACAGCGGCGCCCTCGTGCGGACCGTCCTGCTTCCACTGCTGACCGAAGTCGCCGAGCGCTGCGGCGGCTTCGATTGGGACGACGCAGTCTTCGACCACTCCTATGCGGAGCTCGAGCGCTCGCTCTTCGGCAGCCGTCGGGCGTATGCCGCCGTCGCGCCAGTCGTCGGCCTGGGCGCCGGGAGCCAGGTCGACCTCGGCCGGGGGGTTCGCATCCGTGTGGCCGCGGCGGGCGAGCTGGCCGCATCGTGGCCCGACGCGGCCCGGCTCCTGCCGCCCGCGTTCGGGCGCGAGCCGGATCGTGTCTGCGTCCTCGAGCTCGAACGGCCGCTCCAGGCGGCCGAGACGGCACCTCCCGACGCGCCCGCCGAATTGGCGGACGCGGTTACGGCGCTGCGCCTGGCGACCTCGGCGCCCGTCGCAGCCGGGCCGGTCCTCTTCGAACGTCTCGATTGGCGGCCGTACGGGATTCGTCCGGTGCTGCCGATCGCGGCCACGCAGCCGCCGGGCGAGCCTTCGCGGCTCGATGCGTTCCGCGGCAAGCTTGCCGCCGACCTCTTGGCCCGGATCACGACGGCCGACGACGATCCGGACCTTGCGGAGGCGCTCGACCGCTGGGAGCTCTCGCTGTTCGCGAGTGAGCCTTTCCGGTCCGAGCAGCTGCGCGAGTCGTTGACCGCGCTGCTTGGCGGCGCCGACGGCCTCTGGGCAGCAACCGTCCGCGGAGCGCTCCTCCTGGGGGAGACCGCCCGCGACCGGGCCGACCAGCTCGAGCGCCTGCGCGCGCTCAGCGCGGGCGAGCCGGCGAAGCCGTCGACGCTCGACGTCGTTCGGCGGGCGCTCGTCGAAACGCTGCTCCACGGCGACCGGCCGGCCCTCGTCGCGGCACTCGACGAGTCGCTGCTCGGCTTGCGGGCGCGGCCGGCGAGCTTCCTGACCGCCGTCGCATAGTCGTCACAGTTTCGACACAGACACGTGCGGATTTGCCCGCTAGGTTCGTGGCATGGACGAGGCGCGGGCGGTCATTCACAGGCTGGAGCGGATCGAAGCGCTCGAACGCGAGGGCGCGACGCCGCAGCTGCTGCTCGCCGAGGTCCGGGAGCTCCTCCGCGAGGGCGAGGAATGGATCAGGGCCGAGCGGGACGGCACGGACCGGGCAGAAGAGGCGCTCGACCGCTGCCGACTCGCGCACGACCGCGGCAGTGGTTGCGATGCCGCTGAAAAGTTCGTGCCGGCTTTGGCGGCGCGACCGCTAAACCCGACTGGTTCGTCACCCTCAGTTCAAGCTAAGCCCGCGTCTGACGATCGGAGGGTGCCCGTGGCGTAGAGTCGCAGCGATGTCCGAGCACATAGTCCACTGGGACGACCTCGACAGCCATCACGGCGAGGCTGGTTCGATCAGCAGCCACTGGACCAACCTCTCTCGCGCCTCGGGCTCGGTTCGGATCCGCGCCAACCGGATCCGCGTCGATCCAGGCAAGCGCTCGACCCCGCTGCACGGCGAGAGCGACGAGGAGATCTTCTTCATCCTTCGCGGCTCCGGCCTCGCGTGGCAGCGTGAGGAAGACAGTGAAACCGACCTGACCTACGAGGTCCGCGCGGGCGACTGTCTCGTCCACCTCGTGGACGCCGAGGCTCACACCCTCGTCGCGGGCGAGGACGGCATCGACGCGCTCGCCTTCGGCGTCGGGCCCGAGTGGACGTACGCCTACTTCCCGCGGCTGAGCGTGATTCGCGTCGCGCACGCGATCGTCGATGTCGACGGCCGTCACCAGTGGCCGATGGAGGCCGAGCTTCCCGAGCCGGAGCTGCCGGAGCCCACCCCGCGCCCGGGTCGCATCGTCAACGTCGACGAGGTCGAGCCCGCGCAGTGGGGCCGGGGCGACGTGAGCGTCGAGGGCTGGGACCTCGGCGTGGCCGCCGGCTCCGTCAGCACCGGCATCAACTACAACAGAATCGCCCCCGGAAAGCTGAGCGCGCCCCCGCATTGCCACTCGGTCGAGGAGGAATTCTTCGTGATCCTCGAAGGGGACGGGGTCTGCATCCTCGGCGACGAGGAGCATCCGGTACGTCAAGGACACGTCGTTGCGCGACCCGCGTCTTCGCGCGTCCCGCACGCGTTCCGCGCAGGCGAGGCGGGGATGGCGATGCTCGCCTACGGCACCCGTGACCCGAACGACATCTGTTATTACCCGCGCTCGGACAAGATCTACTTCCGCGGCGTCGGCCTCATGACGCGCGTCCCGCGGCTGGACTACTGGGACGGCGAGCACGGCGAGGAGGATTGATCGCGTAGCGGTCCTTCCGGGACCGGAGGGACTAGCCCGGCGGGGGGTTCCTCCCGAATAGCCGTTATTGGACAATCCCCGTTCCGGGACAGTCCCTCACCGAATTGAACCCGAAAAAGCGCTGCATTTTCATGCATAAAGGGTTCGGCTACTATCAGACGAAAGAAAGGGTCTGATGGGGCTGGCACGTCTGCTTCCGCGACCGGGAACCCGGGACGACATTTCGAAAGGAGCCACGCTGGGGAGGGTCATCGCCTTCGCCAACCAGAAGGGCG
>JBKOUJ010000042.1:0-23471 GCA_046723355.1 Actinomycetota bacterium
ATGTCGAAGGTGATGGCGGACGGGAGCGGCAAGATCAAGTTCCCGATCAACGAGCCGGCCGAGGGCAAGCGCAAGAGCCAGATCGAGGAGTACCTCGAGTTCAACCACGGCCCCGGCGTCCAGCACATCGCGATGCAGACGGACGACATCGTCCGCACCGTCGGCGTCCTCAAGGAGCGTGGCGTCCCATTCCTGGACACGCCGGACACGTATTACGAGGACGTCAGGGCGCGCGTCGGCGAGATCTCCGAGGACTACGCGGATCTACGCCGGCTGAAGATCCTCGCCGACCGCGACGACGACGGGTACCTCCTGCAGATCTTCACGAAGACGGCGCAGGACCGGCCGACCGTCTTTTTCGAGGTGATCGAGCGCCACGGGGCGACGACGTTCGGCGAGGGCAACTTCAAGGCCCTATTCGAATCGATCGAGCGCGAGCAGGCGCTGCGCGGCAACCTCTGAACGTCTCGCTCGACCATGCGCAGGTGCTGGCGCCGCCGGGCGGCGTCGGAGAGGCCCATCGCTTCTACCGCGACGTCGTCGGGCTCGAGCCGATCGAGCGGCCCTCGACGATGGGCGGCATCGGAGCGTGGTTCGCGGCCGGGGAGCAGCAGCTGCACATCTCCGAGGAGGAAGGGTTCGTGCCCGCGACGCGGGCTCACCCCGCTTTCGAGCTCGATGGCCCCGGGCTCGACGCGCTGGCCGGTCGGCTTGCAGCCGCCGGCGCCGAGGTGCGCTGGGATGAGCGGCTCCCGGGCGCTCGCCGGTTTTACTCGTTCGACCCGGCGGGCAATCGACTGGAATTCCTGACGCGGGACCCATCACCGAGCTCCTGACCACGCCGGCGCGGCAGGCGGCCGTCGAGCGCGAAACCGAGCATCGGCCTTGGCCGCTCCCGGAGGAGCCGTGGCTGCTCGCGCAAACGTGGGACGATCTGCTCTTCGTCCACTACCGCGTCGACCCCGAGGAGATCGCGCGGTTCGTCCCGCAGGGGCTCGAGGTCGACCAGCACGAGGGCAGCGCATGGGTGAGCGTGACGCCGTTCGTGATCACCGGCTTCCGGCTGCGCGGCGCCTTCCCGGTCCCGTTCTTCTCCAGCTTCGCCGAGTTGAATGTCCGTACATACGTGACGGCGGAGGAGCGACCCGGTATCTGGTTCTTCAGCCTGGACGCGTCAAGCCGCTTGGCGGTCGAGGCCGCCCGCCGGAACTACAAGCTGCCCTATTTCCATGCGCGTATGTCCGTGGAGCCGCGCGGCGCGGACGTTTCGTACTCGTGCTTGCGGGCCGGTGGACCCGACCGGCGCTTCGACGGCCGCTATCGGCCGGCCGGGCGCACCTTCAACGCCGATCGGGGCTCGCTCGACTGGTTCCTCGCCGAGCGCTACTGCCTCTACACCGCCGATCGCGGTCGCCTGCATCGCGCCGAGATCCACCATCCGCTCTGGCCGCTGCAGGAGGCCGAAGCCGCGGTCGAGGAGAACACGATGCCCCCGCCGGACTTGTCGCTCGGCCCGTCCGGCCCGACTCGCTTCTCGCGGCGGCAGGACGTCCTCATCTGGCCGCTGCGGCCGCTGGACTCGTAGTAGCCGCGAAAAACGCGATGCTTCGCCCGTGAGCCCCCAGCGGCGAACCGCCCTCGTCTCTGTGGTCGCGGCGTGCGTCCTGATCGCCGTCAAGCTGATCGTGGGCATCGCGACGCACAGCCTCGGCCTGCTCTCGGAGGCGCTTCATTCGGGCACCGACCTCGTCGCCGCGCTGCTCACGTACTTCGCCGTCGGCGTGGCCGCACGGCCCGCCGACCCCGGCCATGCCTACGGGCACGGCAAGGCCGAGAACCTCGGCGCCCTCGCGGAAGCCGCGATCCTCGTCGGCGCGAGCCTGCTCATCGCCTGGCGCGCGATCTCGCACCTCGCGGGGTTCACGACCGCCACGGTGCATGCCGAGTGGTACGCGTTCGTCGTGATCGTCTTCGTGATGCTCGTCGACTCCAGTCGCCTGCTCGTTTCGTTCCGGGGTGCCCGCCGCTACCAAAGCGCCGCGCTCGGGTCGAACGCGCTCCACTTTGCGAGTGACCTCGCCGGCTCGACCGCGGTGCTGGTCGGGCTCGTCGGCGTCGAGGCGGGCTGGAAGGAGGCTGACTCGGTGGCGGCGCTGTTCGTTGCGGTGCTGGTGCTCGCGGCCGCCGCGCGCCTGATGCGCCACAACGTCGACGTCCTGATGGATCGCGTCCCCTCCGAGGCGCAGGAGGCCGCGCGGGCGGCGATCTCCCGGGTCGAGCCGCCGGTTCAGCTGCGGCGCCTCCGGATGCGCCAGGCGGCGGGACGGCAATTCGCCGACGTTGTGATCGGCGTGCCGCCCGGAGCGGCGGTCGCGCAGGGCCACGCCGCCGCCGACGCGGTCGAGGAGGCGGTGCACGAGGCGCTGCCGCAGAGCGACGTCGTGGTCCATGTGGAGCCCGAGGGCGGCGAGGCCGTCCTACGCGAACGCGTTCTCGCTGCGGCGCAGCGTGTCCCGCGGGTGCGCGAGATCCACAACCTGTCGGCGCTGAGAACGGACAACGGCACAGAAGTGTCCCTCCATCTCAAGCTGCCCGGCGATCTCGCCCTCGAGGAGGCCCACGCCGTCGCAAACGAGGTCGAGCGCGAGATCGGGAGCTCTGTCCCGGAGGTGACGTCCGTGCAGACGCACCTCGAGCCGCTGGCCGAGACCGGCACCGGGCGCAGCGTTGATCGCGACGAGGATCTCGTCGCCGAGATCGTGCGCAGGGCGACCGGCAGCGAGCCTCGCGAGCTGCGCTTTCTCGATACCGATGAAGGCCTGATCGCTTTCCTGACGCTCGGCCTGGACCCGGACACCCCGCTCGCCGAGGCGCACCGCCGTGCCAGCGAGGTTGAGGAGCGGATCCGCCGCGAGCGCCCCGAGATCGCCGACGTGATCGTCCACACAGAGCCTTGAGGCTCTGCCTCTTTTCACCGCTGGACCGTGATCTGCGCGGGTGGGTCGGCGCGATCGAGGGCGACCGAGTCGTCCACCTCGCGGCTCAGTCGCTCGCCTCGTTCTTCACCGGCGGCGGCTCGGCCCGCGAGCACGACGATTACGCGCTCGAGGACGTGCGGCTGCTCGCGCCGCTGCCGCGGCCGCCGTCCGTTCGCGACGCGTACGCGTTCGAGGCGCACGTCCGCAACGCGCGGTCGGTCACGGGCCGCGGCGAGGTGCCGCGGGAGTGGTACGAGATTCCGGTCTTCTACTTTTCGAACCCGGCCGCGATCTACGGCCCGGATGATGAGATCCCGTACCCGGAAGGCTCCAAGCAGCTCGACTACGAGCTAGAGGTCGCGGTGGTTATCGGTGCGGAGGGCGCGGTTGGCGGGTTCACGATCATGAACGACTGGTCGGCACGCGACCTCCAGCGTCAGGAGATGAAGGTCGGCCTCGGCCCCGCGAAGGGCAAGGACTTCGCGACCTCGCTCGGGCCGGTCGTCGTCACGCCCGACGAGCTCGGCGACATGCGCCTGGAGATGGTCGCGCGCGTGAACGGCGAGGAGCGCTCGCGGGGGAACCTCGGCGACATGTACCACTCGTGGGGCGCAATCCTCGCCCGGGTGGCGGCGAACACACGGCTCGTCCCAGGCGACGTGATCGGCTCCGGCACCGTCGGCACCGGCTGCATCCTCGAGCACGGCGACGGCCGCTGGCTGCAGCCCGGCGACGTCGTCGAGCTCGAGGTCGAGGGACTCGGCGTGCTCAGGAACGTCATCGGGGCGCGACCCGGTCCGGAGCGGTAACCTCGCAGCATGCTGGCGCGGCTGCGACGCTCGTTCAGCGACCGCCGGATCGCGGTTCTCGCGGGGCTCGGCGCGCTGTCGGCCGCCGTCTTTGGCCTCGTCGCTTTTCGGGTCGGCTACACGCAGAGCGGCGACGGCACCAACCTCATCTGGAACCTGTTTCTCGCGTGGATTCCGCTCTGGCTCGCGCTGCTTCTCTACGACCGGCACGCTCACCGGGCGCGGCTGTCAATTCTGACGAGCCTCGGACTGCTGTGGCTGCTGTTCTTCCCGAACGCGCCGTACATCGTGACCGACTCGAAGTACCTCGCCGGGAGCACCGGCCGCGAGTTCTGGTACGACGGCCTGATGATCGGCACCGCCGCGACGACCGGGCTCCTCCTCGGCTTCGTCTCGCTCTACCTCATCCACGCCATCGTCCGCCGGAGCGTTGGCGCCCGGGCCGCCTGGTTCTTCGTATTCGGCGTCCTCGGGCTGAGCTCGTTCGGCATCTACCTCGGCCGCGTCCTCCGTTGGAACTCATGGGACGTCTTCGTTCGGCCCGGAACCCTGGCCGCAGACGTCTTCCGCGCTCTCCTGGATCCGCTCGCTCATCCACGGCCGATCGCGATCACGCTCATCTTCACCGCGTTCCTGGGCGCGAGCTACCTGCTGTTCTACGCGCTCGCGCGGGCGACCTCGCTCCTGCCGGAGTAGGGCTCGGTCGGCCGTGCAGGTCGCCGTCGTCGGAGCCGGCGTCATGGGCCTGGCCACGGGGTGGGCGCTGAAGCGGCGCGGCGTCGACGTCACTGTCTACGAGCAGTTCCGAATCGGCCACGACCGCGGCTCGAGCCACGGGCGCTCGCGGATCTTCCGGCTAGCCTACGCCGAGCCCGAGTACGTCCGGCTCGCGCAGGAGGCGCTGACGCTGTGGCGCGAGCTGGAAGCCGAGAGCGGGGAGACTCTGCTCGAGCTGCACGGACTGGTCGAGGTCGTGCAGACGCTCGAGGAAAGCACGGCGCACACGCTCGAGGCCTGCGGTGTGGTGTGGGAACGGCTCGACCGCGGCGAGGCCGAACTCCGCTACCCGATCCACGTGCCCGAAGAGTCGTTCGTCGTCGTCCAGCCGGAAGCCGGCATCGTGCGCGCAGACTTGGCCCTGAGCGCGTTTGCACGCATCGTGGACGTGCGCGAGGACGTGCGCGTGACGCCGGACGAGCTCGACGCGGACGTGGTCGTCGTCACCGCAGGGCCGTGGGTGAACGAGCTGCTCGACGAGCCGCTGCCCGTGAAGACGACGCGTGAGACGCTGTGCTACTTCCGCCCCGACGCCGCCGGCCGGCCGATCCCGTCTGTCGTCTCCTTCAAGCCGGAACGCCACACGCACGACATGTATTCACTGGCCGACCCGAAGTACGGGCTCAAGGTCGGCGCCCACCACGCGGGGCCCGAGGCCGACCCGAACGTGCCGGGCGAGCCCGAGCCCGAGCTGATCGAGCGAATCGCCGTCTGGGCGAGCGAGACATATCGTCTCGCCGACCCCGAGCCGGCCGCTGCACAGACCTGCATGTACACGACCACAGAGGACGAGACGTTCATCCTCGAGCGCCGCGGCCGCGTCGTCGTGGGTTCACCGTGCTCGGGTCACGGCTTCAAGTTCGCACCGGCGATCGGCGAGCGGCTGGCGGACCTGGCGCTGCAATCGTGATCGAGCTCGTCTACGAGACCCACTCCCTCACCCTCGACAACGAGCGCGGGTTCGCGACGGGGTGGCTGCCGGGGGAGCTTTCGCCGCACGGCCGCGAGCTGGCGCGCGAGCTCGGGGAGCGGCGTCGCGACGACGGCATTGCCGCCGTCTTCACCTCTGATCTACGCCGCGCCGTCGAGACGGTGGAAATCGCGTTCGCCGACTCGGCGATACCGATCCATCAGGACGCACGCCTGCGCGAGTGCGACTACGGCGAGCTGAACGGAGCGTCGGTTGCAGAGGTCGAAGCGATCCGGGCCGATTGCATCGAGCGCCCGTTTCCCGGCGGCGAGAGCTACATGGACGTCGTTTCCCGGACCCGCGATTTCTTGGAGGACCTGCTCCGCAAACACGATGGCCAGCGCGTCCTCGTCGTCTCGCACGGGGCAAACCGACTCTCGCTCGATCACCTCCTCGGAGGGAAACCGCTTGCCCGTTTGGAGGAGGAGCAATTCGACTGGCGGCCGGGTTGGGAATACAAGCTCGACGAACGAGCCGCGACTATCCTCTAGCCATGCCCTTCTACCAGCGCCTCGGCGAGGTTCCGCGCAAGCGGGAATTGCTCGCCCGAGCCAGACTGAAGTCTGGCACGGGACTAGGTTTCTGAATATGCCGTTCTACCAGCGACTCGGAACCGTCCCGCGCAAGCGGCATATTCAGTTTCGCGACAACGGCTCGCTCCTCACCGAAGAGGTCATGGGGCTCGAGGGCTTCGTCGGGAACGAGTCGATCCTCTACCACCTCCAGTCGCCGTGCCGGGTCATGAAGCTCGGCGACTTCGAGGAGATCAAGCGCGACGAGTGGGTGCCCGACGCCCACGCGCACCGGCTCTTCAACACGTACGACGTGGACACCGGAGGCGACGAGATCACCGGCCGGCGGTTGCTGATGTGGAACGACGACGTCGAGATCTCGCTCTGCCGCCCGGAGGGACAGATGGACTACTTCTTCCGCAACGGCGAAGGCGACGAGGTGATCTTCGTCCACGAGGGCGCGGGCACGCTCGAGACGATCTTCGGCGAAGTGCCCTACAAGGACGGCGACTACATCGTCATCCCGCGCGGGACGACGTACCGGTTCCGCGCCGAAGGGCCGCAGCGCTACCTCGTCTTCGAGACGCCGGGGCTGATCGAGATCCCGCGCCGCTACCGGAACCAGGACGGACAGCTCCTCGAGGGGGCGCCCTACTACCACCGCGACATCCACCCGCCGACCGAGCTGCACACGCATCGCGAGAAGGGTGAGTTCCCGGTTCGCGTTCGCGTCCGCGACGGCTACCAGACCTACGTCCTCGACTACCACCCCTTCGACGTGGTCGGCTGGGACGGCTACCTCTACCCGTGGACGTTCTCGGTCCACGACTTCGAGCCGATCACCGGCCGGATCCACCAGCCGCCGCCCTCGCACCAGACCTTCCAGGGCCGGAACTTCGTGATCTGCTCGTTCTGCCCGCGCAAGCTCGACTTCGACGAGCTGGCGGTGCCGATTCCCTACCACCACTCGAATCTGCAGTCGGAGGAGATGATCTATTACGTCAGCGGGAACTTCGGCTCCCGCAAGGGCGTCAGTGTCGGCTCGATCACGCTGCACCCGTCCGGCCTGCCGCACGGGCCGCAGCCCGGACTGGCGGAGAAGTCGATCGGTGTGCGGGAGACGCACGAGCTGGCTGTCATGTGCGACACCTTCCACCCGCTCAAGCTGACGACGTTCGCGCGCGATCTCGACGACGGCAAGTACGCCTACTCCTGGTACGAGAACGCCGAGGAGGGCGGGCAGCCCGCGGGCGTGGACGGCGATGCAACCGGCGCGGGGCTGACGTCGCACTTCTAGCTTGTTCAGCCGCTCTGCGCGCATCTATGACGCGATCTACGCGTCGATCCGGGACTACCCGAAGGAGGCCGCCGAGCTCGACAGGCTGATCCAGGAGCGGCGGCCGGGAGCGCGGACGCTGCTCGACGTCGCCTGCGGTACCGGCGCGCACCTCGAGCATCTGCCGGGTTACGAGCTCGAGGGTCTCGACCTCGACCCGGAAATGCTCGCCGTCGCCCGGGAACGCCTGCCCGCCGTGACGTTCCATCAAGGCGACATGGCCGACTTCGACCTCGGCAAGCGCTTCGACGCGGTCGTCTGCATGTTCAGCTCGATCGGCTACGTGAAGACCGAAGAGCGGCTGCGCACGGCGGCAGCGGCATTCGGGCGCCACCTCGAGCCCGGCGGAGTGCTCGTCGTCGAGCCGTGGCTGGCACCGGACGTCTGGCAAAACCGTCACATCGGCTCCGTCTTCGTCGAGGAGCCCGAGCTCAGGATCGCGCGGATGAACGTCGCCGAGCGCGAGAGGGATGTATCGATCGTCGAGTTCCAGTACCTCGTCGGCACGCCGGATGGGATCGAGCGCTTCAGCGAGCGCCACGAGCTCGGCCTCTTCACGGTCGAGCAGTACCTCGATGCCTTCCGCCTTGCTGGGCTCGAGGTCGAGCACGACTCGGAGGGACCGATGGGCCGCGGCCTCTACGTCGGGACGCTCCCGTGATCGTCGTCGACTGGGACGGCACGGCGGCGATGCAGGACACGTTGATCGAGGCGATGGCCGAGTTCGGCGACTGGCAGGTCTACCTGGACGCGTCGGCGGCGCTCAAGCGCGGTGAGATCACGCTGCACGAGGAGATCCGCCGCGATGCCGAAGGGATCACGGCGCCGCTCGAGGAGGTGCAGGCGTGGCTCGTCGAGAACACCGATCTGCGCCCGGGCTTCCGCGAGTTCGCCGAGCGGTTCCGGCCGGTGATCGTCTCGAGCAACTTCAGGCAGCTGATCGAGCCGGTTATCGCCGCGGAGGGCCTCGAGCTCGAGGTGCGCGCGAACGAGGTCGAGTGGCATCCGGACGGGTGGCGCGGAACGTTCCGTAACGGCGATGCCTGCGGCACCTGCGGGGAGCCATGTAAGCGGGCCGACCTGCCCGACGACGAGTCGGTGATCTACGTCGGCGACGGCTACTCGGACCGCTGCGCAGCCCGTGCGGCCGATCGTGTCTTCGCGCGGGACTCGCTCGCCCGCTACCTGGCCGAGCACGGCGTTCCGTTCGAGCCCTTCGAGGACTTCGACGACGTCGGCAGGGCGCTTGCGGCTTCCGCTTCCTGAGCCGTACGACTTCGCGCTCTCGACCGAGCGGTTCCGCGCTTTCGGGCCCGATCTCGCCAACCTCTGGCACGAGGGCGGCGTCCACCGCGTCGTCGACGGGCGCGAGTTTCGGATCGAATCCGCGCCGGGCGGCGTCGACGTCGCGCCGTTCGACGCCGACATCGAGCCGGTCGCGCGGGCGATGGTCGGGGTCGACTTCGACCTCGGCCCGTTCTACCTCTGGGCAGAACAGGACGAGGTGCTCGGCACGCTGGTGCAACGACTCGCGGGCCTGCGACCGCCGCTTGCGCCCGATCCGTACGAGGCGATCGTCAGCGCGATCAGCGCGCAGCAGGTCTCGCTGTTCGCTGCCTTCGCGATCCGCAACCGGATGGTCGAGCGTTTCGGAGTGCGCGGCGTGCACGCCCACTCCTTCCCGACGCGCGAGCGGATGGCGCGCGCCAGCGAGGAGGAGCTGACGGCGCTCGGCTTCTCGCGCCGCAAGGCCGAGTACGTGATCGGAGTCGCTCGAGCCGCCGTCGACTTCGACGCGCTGCGTACGCTTCCCGACGACGAGGTGAAGGCGACGTTGACGGCACTGCGTGGGCTCGGCGAGTGGACGGCCGACTGGTTCCTGGCCCGCCACCTTGCGCGTTCGCGCGCGTGGCCGGCCGGCGATCTCGGCCTGGTCAAGGCTGTCTCGGCGTTCTACTTCGGCGGGCACAAGCTGACGATCGCCGAAGTGCGGGCGGCCGGCGAGCGCTTCGACCCGTTCCAAAACCTGTCGGCGCACTACCTGCTGACCGGCCTGCGGATGGCCCCGCCGGCATGACGATCCGGGAGGCAACGCCGCAGGACCGCGACCGGCTGCGCGAGCTCTACGAGGACTTCGTCCGCGAGATCCCGGCGCCGCCGGGCATCCCGGTGGACATCGAGCACGAGCTCGGCGAGCTCGACGACTACCTCGGCGAGCAGAACGTCGCGCTCGTCGCCGAGGACGACGGCGGCCGGGTCCTCGGGTTCGCGCTCGCGAAGATGGATCATCCCGGGATCGGGCATCTGAGCGACATCTACGTCGCCCCCGAGGCGCGCCGTCAGGGCGCCGCGCGCGAGCTGATCCGGGAGGCTGCGACCCGGCTGCGGGACGCCGAGGGCGCAAGCGTGCTGACGCTCGGCGTGCAGGTGACGAACGAGGACGCGCAGGCAGCGTACGAGCGGCTCGGCTTCCAGCCCGAGTCGCTGCGCCTCTTCGCCCCGATCGAGCAGCTGCTCCTGCGTTCGGAGCGAGCGCCGCGAGGCCCGAGCTTCGGCTCGCTGCACGTCCAGACCGACGACGAGAACGCGGTCGAGCAGGCGGTGCAGAAGTACGTGCCGCGGTTCGGCCGCTCAGGTGGCAGCGTGGTCAGCGCGCCGCGCAACGGCTGGATCGCCGTCTACGACGAGCTGAGCGACCGCGAGCCGGGCGTCCTTCGGCGGCTGGGAAGCGAGCTCTCGAACGCGACCGGCGCCGTCTGTGTCGTCCTCGGCGTCGAGGAGGGCGCGGTCGTCCGCTACAACGTCTTCGAGCGCGGGTCGGTCGTCGACGAGTACCTGTCCGTTCCTGAGTACTACAAGCCGCTGCCGCCCGGCGACGCGATCGCGCTCGGCGCGAACCCGACGGTCGTGGCGCGGCTCACCGGCGCCGATCCTCACGAGTTCCGCAGCATGGTAAGGACCGCTGCTACGCCGGAGGAGCTCGGGCCGCCGCGGGAGCTCCTCGAGCGGATCGCAGACCTGATGGGCCTGAGCGGGGCGGATCACGGCTACGAGGGCGCCTCGGAGGAGCCCGGCGCCCGCGAGATCACGCATCGCTAGTGTCCGCGCTCGTGCTGACGCTCTACGATGCCGCCCGCTGCCCGTACTGCGCACGCGTGCGGATCGTGCTCGCTGAGAAGGGCATCGACTACGAAACGCAAGAGATCGATCTCTCCGACCGGCCTGCCTGGCTCTACGCGAAGAACCCGAGCGGCAGGGTGCCGGTGCTCGAGGAGAACGACGGCCTCGTCCTGCCCGAGTCGCTCGTGATCATGGAGTACCTCGAGGAGCGGTTCGCGGAGCCGGCCCTGTGGCCGGCCGACCCTGCCGAGCGCGCGCTCGGGCGGCTCTGGCTCGACCGGTTCGATGCCCGTCTCGGTCACGAGTACTACGCGTTGCGCCGCGGCGATCCCTCGCGCCTCGACGAGCGACTGACCGACCTCAACGAGGCGCTCGAGGCGCAGCCGTTCCTGAGCGGGCGCCAGTACGGGCTCGCCGACATCGGCTACCTCCCCTGGATCCTGCGTGCGCGCACGAACCTCGGCGTCGAGCTCGAGCCGTACGCCGCGTTGTCGGCTTGGCTCGAGCGTCTGAGCGAGCGTCCCGCGGTCTCTGCGGAGTTCGAGCTGACCGCCGCGCTCGGCAGATGAACGTCATCCTCCTCCACGCTTTTCCGCTCGACGAGCGGATGTGGGAGCCCCAGCTAGAGACGCTGCGCGACTACCAGGTCGTGACCCCGCGGCTGTATGTCCGCGGCGCGTCGCTCGACGACTGGGCAGTCTCACTACTGGAGGAGACCGAAGGGGATCTCGCCCTCGTGGGCGCGTCGCTCGGAGGCTACGTCGCGCTCGCGATGACGAACCGGGCGCCGGAGCGCATCCGTGCACTTGCTCTCGTCGGCGCGCGCGCGGACGCCGATTCGCCCGAGCGCCGGGCGTCGCGCGCCGACACGATCTCCCTGATCGAAGCCGGTGGCGCCGAAGCGCTCTGGGAGAATCAGCGGCCAAAGCTGCTGCTCGATTCCGCGTCCGACGACGCGGTTGCCCGCGCCCGCGATCTCGTGCTCTCGCAGCGGACCGACGAGCTGACCGGGGCCGTTCGCGCACTCCGGGATCGAGCCGACAGCTCCGCGACGTTCGAGTCGTTCGACGGTCCGAGCCTGGTCGCCGTCGGCGAGGGGGACCAGTTCTTTCCGCCGGACGAGGCGGAGATGCTCGCGGGCCGTGCGCGGCACGGACGCCTGCGCATCTTCGCCGGAGCGCGGCACCTGCCGAGCCTCGAGCAGCCGGACGAATTCAACGCCGAGCTCGCGGGCTTCCTCTCGGATGTCTGAGCTTCCGGCGGTCGTCGACGCCTTGTGGCTTCGCGGGCGGCTCGGTGATCCCGACCTCGTGATCGGCGACGTGCGCGGGCCGAGCGCGCACGCCCGCGGGCACATCCCGGGCTCGCGACCGCTGGTGCTCGGCTCGCCGCCGCCGATGAGCGACCCCGATGTGATCGAGGCGCTCGCGAAGGAGATCGGCCTGCGCCTGCGCCGCCACGGCGTCACCGGCGAGGAGCGGCTCGTGCTCTACGACCGCGGCGACGGTGTCGGTGCGATGCCGTCGGCTCAGCTCGCCGAGCTGGCGGGCCACCCGCGCGTCGCGGTGCTGCTCGGCGGGATCGCCGCCTGGCCGGGCGAACTGGAGGTCGGCCAGATCGAGCTCGAGCCGGTCAAGGTCCAGCTCGAGCCGCGGGTCGACGCCTTGCCCACCCGGGACGAGGTGGAGCGCCGGCGGGGCGACGAAGGGCTGACGCTCCTCGATGTCCGGACCGAGGAGGAGTTCTCCGGCCGAGGCGGCTACCCGTGCGACCCGCGCCAGGGCCACATCCCGGGTGCGCGGCGGATCGACGAGGCGGCGCTGTTCGAGGCGCCGGGATTGCCGAAGCCGGCCGACGAGGTCCGTGCCCTGGTCGGCGCCAGGGAAGGAACGGACGTGATCGCCTACTGCCACTCTGGATCTCGTTCGGCCCGCGCGACGCTGGCGCTGCGGGCCGCCGGCTACCGGGCGCGCAACTATCCGGGCTCGTGGCACGAGTGGTCGCGACACCCGGAGCTGCCGCTCGAACGCTGACGGCGGCTCGAACGGCCACGTCCGGGGTCAGACCCCGGACGTGGCCAAAAACACCTCGGCTAGCGCCGCCGCATCCGCGCCGGCGCGACCTTGACGACCTTGCTGATCGCGTTGCTGACAACCGCTGCCGTGCACGGGACGAGCGGGCTCGCGCAAGGTGCCACGGTCGGTGGCCGCTCGACGAAGAAGTAGGTGACCTTCCTCGGCAGCCGGCGGTTGAAGACGTACTTGCCCTTGCGGGCCCTGGTCGACCCGACCTTCTTGAACGCGATTCCGTTTTTGCCCTTGACGCCGGCGAAAAGCGTCAGCGTGGTGCCGCTCGGGAGGCTGCCGGCGACGTTGACGAGACCGGCGAACCGCAGGAAGCCGCGCCGCGCCCGCACGCGCTTGATCGAAACGCTGTACGGCATCGGCACCACGCCTTGGGCCTCGCGCGTGCCTGCCGCGTTGGGTGTCCCGGTTCCCGGTGTGTACGGCGTGAAGAGCGAGCGCCAGAGCTGGTTGCCGGCGCTGCTCGAGTTCGTGAACACGCCCTTGACCGAGAAGGCGGCGTCGATGAACTTCAGCCCGTTCGGCGCGCGCCGCGGATCGCTCCGCGGCAGCGTCGGATCGCGGAAGCAGACCGTCATCTTGACCGAGCTGAAGGCCGCCTCCGCGCCGGTCGTGTGCGAGACGAAGACCGGGATCGGGTTGGCCGGCTGCCCAGGTAGGGCCGCGTTGAGCGTCCAGACGGCTTCGGGCGTGGCGCCCCGGATACAAAGGCTCGCCTGAGCGGCCCAGTTCGCCGGACTGTCTGCCTTGACTTGGCCCGAGAGTGGAAGCACATTCGTGCTCAGGTCGAGCACCTGGACATGCGCTAGGACATCCCCGATGGTCGTCCCCGGCGCCTGGGTCAGCGACGCCTTGTAGCCCTGCGGCGCGTAGATGACGATTCGCGCGGTCGGGTCGTCCGCCGTTTCCTGCGCGACGATGACCGTCACCCCTCCGGCGCCCGCCGGCTTGTAGGTCGCCTGGAAGATCCCCATCGACGGCGTGTACGACGCGGCTGCGGTCGCCACGACGGCGAGCGCGAGCGCCGCCGCGAAGGCGAAAACTGTCAAGCGCGTGACTCTCTTCATGGCCCCTTCCTTCGAGATGTCGCCAGCGTGCTCCTGGTCAGACGCCGGTTTGGCGGGAGAGTTGTATCGCGAAAACCGTCTCCAAGGCGAGCGCCTTACAATCAGCCGCCATGGACGAGCGGCCGATCGGGGTCTTCGACTCGGGCACCGGCGGGCTGACGGTGCTGCACGAATGCCTCGTGACGATCCCGCACGAGGACTACCTCTACCTCGGCGATCATGCGCGGCTGCCGTACGGGCCGCGACCGCTCGACGAGGTTCGCTCGTACGCGCTCGAGATCGGCCGCTACCTCGAGCGCCAGGGAGTCAAGCTTGTGCTCGTCGCCTGCAACTCGGCGACCTCCGCGGCGCTGCCAGAACTTCAGGAAGCTCTCGCCGTCCCGGTCGTCGGCGTGATCCAGCCCGAGGCGCACGCCGCAGTCCAGGCGACCCGCAACCGCAGAATCGGCCTGCTGGCGACGAAGGCAACCGTCGAGGCGGGGCGCTACGCGGAGTTCGTCGCGGCGCTCGACGCGGGCGCCGAGCTCACTGCGCTTCCGTGCCCGCGACTCGTGCCGCTGATCGAGGGAGACGATCCCTTCGGCGCCGAGACCACAGAGGCCGTCCGCGAGTACGCAACGCCGCTGCGCGAGGCCGGAGTCGACACCGTCATCCTCGGCTGCACCCACTACCCGTTGATCCGGCCGATCTTCCAACGCGTCTTCGGACGGGGAGTGACGCTCGTCTTTTCGGCCGAGGAAACGGCACGCGAAGTCGCCGAGACGCTCGCGCGGAAGAGGATCGAGAACGACGAGGCGCGCGAAGGCTCGTACCGGTTCTTGACGACGGGGAACACCGAGGCGTTCCGCGATCTCGGGCAGCGGTTCCTGCAGCTACCGATCTCCGAGGTCGAGCACGTCGAGCTCGCAGAGTTGAAGCGGGCTGCATGAGACAAGACGGACGCCGGCCTGACGAGCTGCGGCCGATTCACCTGGAGCCGGGCTGGCTCGAGCAGCCGCACGGCTCGGTGCTGTACTCCCAGGGGAAGACGAAGGTGCTCTGCACCGCCTCGATCGAGGAGGGCGTCCCGCGCTGGCTGCTCGGCAAGGGGCGCGGCTGGATGACTGCCGAGTACTCGCTCCTGCCGGCGTCGACCGGCGAGCGCACCCAGCGAGAGGCCTCGCGCGGCAGGCAGGGCGGGCGGACGGTCGAGATCCAACGCCTGATCGGACGCGCGCTCCGGGCTGTCACCGACTTCGAGGCGCTCGGCGAGCGGACGCTCTGGCTCGACTGCGACGTGCTGCAGGCGGACGGCGGCACGCGCTGCGCGGCGATCTGCGGCGCCTGGGTCGCTGCGCGGCTCGCCCTCGATCGGTTCGGGCTCTCGAAGGCGCTGCGTGACTCGGTCGCGGCGGTTTCAGTCGGCGTCGTCGACACCGAGCCGCTCCTAGATCTCGACTACTCCGAGGACTCGCGCGCCGAGGTTGACATGAACGTCGTCATGACCGGCGGCGGCCGTCTCGTCGAGGTGCAGGCCACCGCTGAGCAGGAGCCGTTCTCACGCGAGCGCCTCGACGAGCTCCTCGAGCTCGCCGCGGTAGGGATCGAGCGGATCGCGGCTGCGCAGGAGGAGGCGGTCGGTGCTGCCGCTCGCATCTAGCATCCCATCCCTCTCGTGGCCGGAGATCCTGGGCCGGGTCGCGCTGGCCGCCGCGCTCGGTGCCGTGCTCGGCCTCGAGCGTGAGCTGCGAGAGCGCGAGGCAGGCCTGCGTACGCACCTGCTCGTCTCGGTCGGCTCGGCGCTCTTCACGATCGTCTCGGCGTACGGGTTCAGGGAGTTCCTGACCTCGGGCGCGAACGTCGTGCGCGCCGACCCGACGCGGATCGCGGCGCAGATCGTCACGGGGATCGGCTTTCTCGGGGCCGGCGCGATCATCCGCCAGGGCCTTGCGGTGCGAGGGCTCACAACCGCCGCCACGCTCTGGGTGGTGGCAGCGATCGGCATGGCTTCCGGAGCCGGCTACTACTCGGCGGCCGTAATCACGACCGGTGTGGCGCTGCTCGCGCTGTGGCCACTGCGGACGCTCGCCTACCGGACCGTGGGGCGTTTCCGGGGCGACACCGGACTCCTGCTCGTCCAGCTCCCGGCCGGCCAGAGCCCCGCTCCCGTGATCGACGCCGTCGAGGCGGAGGCGCGGGTGGAGACGCTCGAGATCCGTCAGGAAGGCGACCGCCGAACGCTCGAGCTGACCCTCGCCGTGCCACGCCCCGAGCTCACCCAGAAGATCGTCGCCCAGCTGGCCGACGTCGACCACGTGCTCGAGGTGCGTTGGGCCGACTGATCGCTCGCCTGGCATCGAGGAACGAAAACAAGCTGCGCGAGCTGGCGCGGGTGCTCGAAGGCTGGGACCTCGGCCTCGTCGACGCAGATCGCTATCCGCCGGAGGAAGGCTCCACCTACTACGAGAACGCGCTCGCCAAGGCCCGCTACGGGCTCCGGTTCGTAGACAACGGCTGGGTGCTCGGAGAGGACTCAGGCATCGAGGTCGACGGCCTCGGCGGCGCGCCGGGCATCCGCTCTGCGCGGTTCGGCGGCGATGACCCGGTCGGGCGGCTGCTGGCCGAGCTACGCGCCGTCGAGGGCGACGGGCGCCGCGGGCGTTACGTGTGCGAGCTCGTCGCGCTCGCGCCGTCGGGCGAGGAAGCGCTCGGCACCGGCGTCCTCGAGGGCCGGATCGCCGAGGAGCCGGCCGGGAGCGAGGGCTTTGGCTACGACCCGATCTTCGTCCCGGCCGGCGAGGAGCAGACCGTCGCGGAGCTCGGAAACGAATGGAAGGCCGAGAACTCGCACCGCGCCCGAGCGGCCCGCGACCTCCTGCGGGCCATGCCCTCCTGGGGCTCGTCCGGGGTCTGACCCCCAGCCACGTCACGCCAGGCCGGGAACCTCCGGCGACGTAGCGGCGTCGCGACGGGCGTACCGGCACGAGTTGACCTCGGCGCCGAAGACGATCGCGTTCGCCATCACGTAAAGCCAGACAAGCAGAAGCGCCGGCGCGCCGAAGGCCCGTAGGGCGATCGACACGTTCGACAGCCGGACGTAGACCGGCAGCACCTGAAACGAGACCTCGAGCAGGACGGCCGCGATCGCTGCGCCCGGCAGCACGTCGGCGAGCACGAGCTTCTCGTTCGTGAGGAGGTAGTAAACGGCGACGAGGAAGACGAAGATCGCGACCAGCGAGGCTGCCAGCGACAGCACGTAGGCGACGACTGCGTTGCCTACGACCCCCGGCGCGTATCGCTTCAGGACGTCGAAACCGAACGAGCCGGCCAGCAAGCCAATGAAGAGCGTCACCAGCAGGGCGATCATCATCAACACCGCGAGCGCCTTGCCGTGCAGAAACCGTCGATTGGGACGCCCGTAGACGATGTTCAGCGCGGACTCCAGCGCGCTGAAGAAGGACACCGACGTCCAGAACAGCGCGATCCCGCCGATGATCCCGAGCGTCGCCGCGTGGCGCTGCACGCTGCGCACCGCGTTGACGATCGCCGACACCGACGTTCCGGGGAACACCCGCTTCAGCTCGGTGACGAGGTAGCTCGACTCGTCGGCGCGCCCGGCCAGACCCAGCAACGAAAGGGCAAGGAACGTCAGCGGTACGAACGAGAGCAGCGCGAAGTACGCGATCATCGCCGCGAGGTGGGGCCCGCGGTCGTCGAGGAACTTCGCCACTGGGCGGTAGGCGCGATTCACCCCCGGAGTATCCGCGAGCCGGTGCCGTGTTAGCGTGAGGCCGTGGACGCTGCCGCCGCCCTCGAGCGCCTTCGCGAGATCTCCTCTCAGGTCCGCGCCGCCGTCATCTTCGAGCGCGGGGGCAAGATCGTCGGCTCGACCCTCAGCGACGAGGCGCGCTCGAAGCAGGTCGCGACGGAAGCGGAAGCGCTGCTCGATGACGCGGAGAAACGGCGAAGCGGCGCCGACGGCGCCGCCGAGTTCGCACAGCTCGAAGTCGCGCTGCGCGACGGGAGCGTCTTCGTCGTCCGCGACGGGAAGCGCCTGATCGTCGCGACGACGGCACCGGAGCCGACTGTCGGGCTCGTCTTCTACGACCTGAAGAGCACGCTGCGGGAGCTCGAGACGAAGCCGAAGCCGGCGCCGAGGAAACGGGCGCCCGCGAAGCGCAAGGCGCCGGCCCGGACGACCCGAGCGAAGAAGCCCGATGCGGAGTCGTAACGTTCTCACCGGGGTGCTGCTCGGCGCCGGGTCGGTCGCAGGCACGCTGCTCTTCCGCCGGCGTCTCGCCCGCCGCCAGGAGCACGTGGACGTCTACTTCGGCGACGGCTCGATGGTGTCTCTCGCGAAGCCCGGCGAAGCCGAGCCGCTCCTGCGCCGCGCCAGGCAGATCCTCGACCTTGCGGGGTGAGCTGACCCTCGACGAGCTCGGCGCTGCCCTGCGCGATCACGCCTATCTCGAGGGAGATTTCGTGCTCCGTTCGGGACGCCGCTCGCGCTACTACCTCGACAAGTACCGGTTCGAGACGCAGCCCGATCTGCTCGGGCCGCTGGGGATGCGGATCGCGGAGGCCGTCGCCGAGCACGAGCCGGAGGCGGCGCGCCTGGCGGGGCCCGAGCTCGGTGCCGTACCGCTGGCTGCCGCCGCGTCGCTCGCTTCCGGCCTGCCGTACCTGATCGTCCGCAAGGAGGCGAAGGATTACGGCACCGCGAACCGGCTCGAAGGCATGTTCGCGCCTGGGGAGTGCGTCTGCCTCGTCGAGGATGTAATCACCTCCGGCGGCGCCGCGGCCGCGTCCGTCGAGGCGCTCCGCGAGGCGGGCCTGATCTGCCGGACTGCGGTCTGCGTCGTCGATCGCGAGGAGGGCGGCGCGGATGCGCTCGCCCGTCTCGCGGTCTTGCTGCGGCCGCTATTCCGCGCTTCCGAGTTACTCGGCGCCGAAAAGTCCCCGGAAAAACGTGATGGTTGAGCCAAAACGCCGACCCTGCTAGGGTCTGGCGCGGTCCCAAGCCTGTAAACAGAGCAGGAGAGGAGAACAAGTGACCAAGCAGGAGTTCGTCGATCGGGTGGCGCAGAAGGCCAATATGGGCCGTCGCGAAGCGGGCGAGGCTGTGGACGCCGTGATCGATACGATCACGGACGCCCTCAAGAATCGCGAAGAGGTCGCGTTCACAGGGTTCGGCAAGTTCTCCACGCAGCACCGTGCCGCGCGCCAGGGGGTCAATCCACGGAATCCCAGCGAGAAGGTTCAGATCCCGGCAGCCTGGGTGCCCAAGTTCTCGGCAGGAAGCTCGCTCAAGCAGGCCGTTCGCGGCAGCGGCGGCGGGATGATGTAGCCCTAGTCGGCGCCCTCGAAGCGTTTCCGAAGGCCGCCCGACGGGCGGCCTTCGTTCTGCCTGGCCAGTGCCGCCGCCCGGTCATACATGCCGGCTTCTGGCCCGCGATCACGCGGCGCCAGAGTCCACCCTCGCTCTTGCCAAGGCTGCCAGCCTTGGGCCGCGAGCGAGTGCGGCCTCTGGCTTGGTGCTCGCGACCCAGAAGCTCGGCGGCATGACCGGACGGGGCACTAGGCTGCGACCGATGCAGGTCGAGACCCCCGCCGCGGTCAAATCCTTCGCGGACCGCCTAGCCGAGGCGGTCGAGCGCAAGCGCTCCCAGCTCGTGGTCGGCCTCGATCCGCGACTGGACCTGCTGCCCGTCGAGCTGCGCGGTGACGCCCACGTCGCGCGCAGCGCGGCCGCCGACGCGGTCGCCCGCTTCTGCTGCGGGATCATCGATGCGGTCGCGCCGCACTCGGTCGCCGTCAAGCCCCAGCTCGCGTTCTTCGAGGCGCTCGGCGCCGACGGTCTGCGCGCCTTCGAGGAAACCTGCGAGTACGCACACGCGGCCGGCCTCCTCGTCCTCGCCGACGCGAAGCGCGGAGACATCGGCTCGACCGCGCGGGCTTACGCCGCGGCCTATCTCGAGGGTGAGAAAGCCGTTGCGGACGCGATCACGGTCAACCCGTATCTCGGCCGCGACTCGCTGGAGCCCTTCTTCGGCGCCTGCCGGCGCCACGGCGGGGGCGTGTTCTGCCTCGTCAAGACCTCGAACGAGGGCGGCGGCGACGTGCAGGACGTCAGGCTGAGCGACGGTGGCGTCCTCTGGCACCACGTCGCGAGGCTCGTCGCGGAGTGGGGCGAGGACCTCGTCGGCGAGCACGGGCTCTCCAGCGTCGGCGCGGTCGTGGGAGCGACGCACGCCCGCGCGGTCGGCGAGGCCCGCCGGTTGCTGCCGCGCTCGATCCTGCTGCTGCCCGGCGTTGGCGCGCAGGGCGCGTCCCCGGGGGACGTTGCGCGCGCGTTCACGAGCGGCCCGGCCAGCGCGCTCGTCGCGGCTTCTCGCAGCGTCACCTACGGTTTCCGCCAGAGCGGCGAGGACTGGCGCACCGGCGCCTCGGGCGAGGCGGCGCGGCTCAAGAGCGAGATCTGGGCCGCCTCGGGCTGGTAGTTACTCTTTCTCCGTGAAGCGACCGCTGGTCGTCGCCGCAGCGGCTCTTGCGCTCGCGACCCCCTCGCTTGCCGCTCTCCCGCAGGTGCACGCGCGCGCGTATCTCCTCGAGGACGGCCAGACGGGGCAGGTGCTCGCGCAGTACCGTCCGCACGCCCGCGTCCCGATCGCGAGCATCACGAAGCTGATGACCGTGCTCCTGACGCTCGAGCACACGACGCCGAGCGACGTCGTCACCGTCGCCCCGGGCGCGGCGGGCGTCGGCGAGTCGTCGATCGAGCTGCGGGCGGGCGAGCGGATCACCGTGCGTGACCTGCTCGAGGGCGCGCTGATCCAGAGCGCGAACGACGCGGCCGACGCGCTCGCGTACTACGTCGGTCAGGGCGACGAGGCCCGCTTCGTGGCGATGATGAACGCCCGGGCGCGGCAGCTCGGGTTGCGCGACACGCACTACGACCGGCCGGACGGTCTCGACGCGCCCGGCCACGTCTCGAGCGCCCACGACGTGACGAAGCTCGCGCGAATGCTGATGCGCCGCGCGATCGTGCGATCGATCGTCCGCCGCCAGACCGCCGAGATCTCGGGCGGGCGCGTCCTCCACACATGGAACGACCTGCTCGCGACGTTTCCCGGCGTCTTCGGCGTCAAGACCGGTCACACGTCGGCCGCCGGCTGGAACGAGGTCGCGGCGCTCGACCGCGGCGGCGTCGTCGTCTACGGGACGATCCTCGGCTCGCCTGACCGCGCAACGCGGAATGAGGACCTGACGGCACTTCTTCGCTGGGCGCTCACGCGCTACCGGCGCGTCCCAGTCGTGCGCCCCGGGCATGTCTTCGCCCGCGTGCAGGTCGGCTATGGGCACTCGCCCGTCGGCCTTGTGGCGGCCCGCGGCGTGATCCGGCCGGTGCGGATCGACCAGCCCGTCGTCCAGCGCGTCGTCGCGCAGGCCGCCGCCACTCTCCCGGTGCGCCGCGGCCAGCCGCTCGGGGAGATCCGCGTCTACCAGGGGCCGCGCCTCGTGGCCCGCGATGCGCTAGTCGCCGAGCGGACCGTAGAGCGTCCGGGTGTGCTCGGCCGCGCGGGGTTCTACGCGGGCCGTACTGTGCATCACGTGTGGGGCTGGTTCTCGTGATCGTCACGGTGACCCTCAACGCGGCGTTGGATCGCACGCTGACGGTGCCTAACTTCCAACGCGGCCAGCGTCACCGAGCCAGCCAGGGGCTGACGCTCGCGGGCGGCAAGGGGATCAACATCGCGCGCGCGCTGAAGCGGCTCGGTGTGCCCGTGGTCGCGACCGGGCTCGTCGGCGGCCGCACCGGAATCCGGATCGTGGAGGAGTTGACCGGCGAGGCGATCCTGAACGACTTCGTGCGGATCGGGGACGAGTCGCGGACCTCGACAGCGGTCGTCGACCCGACCGCGCCGACCTATACCGAGATCAACGAGTGGGGCCCCGCGGTGCGGCCGGAGGAACTCGAGATGCTGATGGACAAGCTCTCCTACCTCGCGCAGGGCGCAGAGGCCGTTGTCTTCGCGGGCTCGCTGCCGCGCGACGTCGACGAGGGTTTCTACGGCGAGGCGATCCGCGAGCTGAACAGGCGCGGGATCCTCACTGTGCTCGACTCGGCAGGGCAGCCGCTGCGGCTCGGCGCCCAGTCCGAGCCGTTCCTCGTTTCGCCGAACCAGAACGAGGCGGAGGGTCTGGTCGGCCAGGAGTTCAACGAGGACGAGGACTTCATCTTCGGGCTCGGCGCGATCGCCGAGCAGGGTGCGCGAAACGTCCTGATCACGCAAGAGTCCGGTTGCTGGGCGCTGCTCCGTCAGGAGCGGGTCGTGCACCGCTACCGGGTGCGGGCGCCGAGCATCGAGCCGGTCTCGGTCGTCGGGTCGGGCGACGTCCTGCTGGCGGCGTACCTCGCCGCGCACCTGAAGGACCAGCCGCCCGAGGACGCGCTCCGTACGGCGGTCGCGACCGGCACGGCTTCGACGCTCGAGGTCGGCGCCGGACGGTTCGAGCAGCGGGAGGCCGACCGCTTCTCGAGCGCCGTCGAGGTCACCGAGCTGGAACCGGTGGGCACTCGGCGCTAACCTCTGCCGGTTGCGCCGTCGCTTTCTCCTGCTCGTTGCAGTTTTCGCGGTCGTGTCGCCGGCCGCCGCGTCGCCGTTCGTGCGCGGTATCGACGTCTCGCGCTGGAAGGGCTCGATCGCGTGGCCGCGCGTTGCGCACGGGGGCTACCGATTCGCGTTTGCCGAGGCGACGAACGGGTTCACCGCCGATCGGATGTTCATCCGTAACCGAAACGGTGCGAAGGCTGCCCGGATCGCTTTTGGCGGGTTCCACTTCGCGCGTCCCGCCGGCTCGACCCGCGGCGCCGTGATCGCCAACGCGCTGGCGCAGGCCGACTTCTTCGTCGCGGTCGCGCAGCCGCAGACGGGGGAGCTCGCACCGGTGCTCGACCTCGAGCGGACGGGCGGTCTGTCGGCGGCTTCGCTGCGCGCGTGGACGAGCGCCTGGCTCGACGAGGTGCAGCAGAAAGTGGGAATCCGGCCGACGATCTATGCGTCGCCGACGTTCTGGCGCCGTGCGGTGGGCGACGCCAGTGTGTTCGCGGCGACGGGCTCCAGCCTCTGGGTCGCGCACTGGCACGTCGCAGCACCCCGCGTGCCAGCCTCGGACTGGGGCGCAAGCGGCTGGACGTTCTGGCAATGGACGAATTGCAGCCACGTAGCCGGGATCAGAGGCTGCGTCGACGGCGACGTCTACCGCGACACGCGCGTGGCCTCGGCCCTGATGCCGCCGCAGCCCGTCGCGATCGACGCCCCCACCGTTGCAGGCGTGCCGCAGACCGGCCAGCTCCTGAGCGCGACGACGGGCACGTGGCAGGCCAACCCGGCGCCGACCCTCGCCTACCGGTGGCAGCGCTGCACCGACACGACGGCGGCGAAGTGCGTCTGGATCGCGAACGCCGTCACCTCCACCTACACGGTTTCGGCGGCAGACCTGGGGACGACTCTGCGAGCCGTGGTCACGGCGACGAGCCGCGGCCGCTCTGCGGATTCGCCGTCGACCGCGGTGCCCGTGAACGCCTAGCGTTCGTCGTCACCAAGGCGTCGCCTGCGATGCCGCTAAACCCGGCTGATGGTTCACGTCGGCGGCATTTCGGCGGATCCGCCGTCGGGCACGGTTGGTACCATCGACCGCCAGTTGGCAGTTGACCTCACGCCGGAGACGATCGAGCGCCTCGTCCAGCTCGATCGGAAGTTCGCGCGCGAGGGCCTGACCTTCGACGACGTCCTCCTGGTGCCCGCCGAGTCGGCCGTGCTGCCGAACGAGGTCTC
>JBKOUJ010000147.1:0-8142 GCA_046723355.1 Actinomycetota bacterium
CCCGCGACCCGGCCGCGGCGCGCGTTCGCCCGCTCGCGTGGGGGCTGACCGCGGCGCTCGTCGGCACGATGGCGGCGAACGCCTTCTACCTGACGATGACGTTCTTCTACTTCTACGCGCTCGTTTTGCTGCTCTTGGCAGCGCCGGTGGTGTTCGCGCGGCGGTTGCAGGTGTGAAGGTCACCGTACTGACCACTTCTTGGCCGCGCTCGGCGGAGGACGTCGTCGGGCGGTTCGTCGCCGACGCGGTCGAGCACGTCCGTCGGCGGGGGGTCGACGTCGAGGTCGTCTCGCCGCTCGACTTCAAGCACTACGGGATCGCCTACGGGTCAGGTGTGGTCGGGAATCTGCGGCGAACGCCGACGCGGGCTTTCGCGCTGCCGCTGATGCTGCGCGGGCTCGAGCGCGCCGCCCGGCGCGCGGCTCGCGATGCCGACCTCGTGCACGCGCACTGGCTCCCGCTCGGCGGGATCGCAATGCGGCTCGGCCGGCCCTTTGTCGTCCAGCTCTGGGGCACGGACGTCGAGGTCGCGCGGCGGACGCCGTGGCTCGCGCGCAGGATCCTCGGGCGTGCGCGCCTGACGCTCTGCGCGTCGACCGCGCTGGCCGACGCGGCACGCGAGCTCGGAGCGGGCGAGGTGCGCGTGATCGGCAGCGGCGTCGAGGTACCGCCTTCGGTCGGAGAGGAAGCGAAACCGCCCGAGGTGCTCTACGCGGGCAGACTCTCAGCGGAGAAGGGAATCCTCGACCTGCTCGCGGCCGCGAACAACGGCATGAAGCTGACCATCGCCGGCGACGGGCCTCTCCGCGACCGCGTCCCCGGCGCGCTCGGCTTCGTTTCGCACGACGCGCTCGGCCCGCTCTACGAACGCGCTGCCGTCGTCGCCGTGCCGTCGCATCGCGAGGGCTTCGGCGTCGTCTGCGCCGAGGCCATGGCGCACGGCCGCCCCGTCGTCGCGGCCGCGGTGGGCGGCCTGCTCGACCTGGTCGCAGACGAGGAAACCGGCCTGCTCGTGCCGCCCCACGACGTGCCCGCCCTGCGCGCCGCCCTGACGCGGCTGCTGGACGATCAGGAGCTCCGTGTGCGGCTCGGCGCCAATGCCCGCCGCCGCGCAGAGCAGGAACTTTCGTGGGGAAGCGTCACCGACCGCACGCTTGCCGCCTACGAGGAGGCCCTGGCGTGAGACCTGCGGTCGTCTTCGGCCAGCTCCACGCCGGACTGGCGATGACGCGCGCGCTCGGCCGAGACGGCGTTCCCGTTCACGGTGTTGCGCTCGACGAGCGTGAGTTCGGGCTGCGGTCCCGCTATCTCCTAAGCCGGACGCTGGCGCGCTCGGACGACGAAGTGCTCGAGCTGCTCGGGCGCCTGCCGGAGCGCCCCGTGCTCTTCCCCGAGCGCGACGAGAACGTCGCTTTCGTCCTGCAGAACTGGGACGGGATCCGCGACCTCGCCGACGTGCCCCTCCCAGACGAACCCGAGGTCGTCCTGCGCCTGCGCCGCAAGGAGCGCCTCGCCGCCGAAGGCGCGGCCGCCGGCGTGCCTGCGCCCGCAACCGTGCTCGCGCGCGACGAGGCCGCGATTCGCTCCGCCGAGCTCGAGCCGCCTCTCCTCGTTAAGCCGGCCGAGGGCCAGGAGTTCGCGCTCGCGTTCGGTGAGAAGGCGGTCGTCGCGCTCGACGCCGACGCGGCCGTTGCGGCCTGGCGCAGGGCGCAGGAACACGGCTTCGACACGATCGTCCAGGAGCTGATCCCGGACTCGCACGACTTCGTCTTCTCGCTGCTCACCTATATCGGCCGGGACGGTGAGCCGCTCGCGAACGTGACGGGCCGCAAAGTCCGGCAGGGCCCGCTTCGCTTTGGGACGAGCGCGGTCTTCGAGGCGCGGCGCGAGCCCGAGGTCGAGGAGGTCGGCCTCCGGCTCCTCCGCCACGTCGGCTACAAGGGTTTCGCGCACGTCGAGCTCGTCCGCGACCCCCGAGACGGGGCGCTCAAGCTCGTCGAGGTCAACACGCGGCCGCCGATCTGGGCTGGGATCGCCATGACACGGCACTTCGACCTGGCGCGGATCGCCTACGACGACCTGACCGGCCGGGCGCAGACCTCCAACGGCGCTCCGCCCGAAGGCGTCTCCTGGATCTACATGGCCAAGGACGTCTGGGTCTCCGCGCAGATGGCGCGCCGGCGCGAGCTGCGGCCGGGGCAGTTCCTCTCGCACTATCTCCGGCGGCACAAGGTGCGCGCGGTCTTCGCGGCGGACGACCCTATGCCCGCGCTCGCCAGCGTCTCCTACCTTCGCTCCCGAATCTGATGCAGATTGCGATTGTCGACCCCCTGTCGTACACGCCGCCGTACGACGATGGGCTCGCCGCCGCGCTGGCGCGCCGCGGTCACGATGTGACGTTGCTCGCCGGGCCGTTCCTGCACGGGTCGGTGCCCGAGCCGGTCGGCTACACGCGGGAGGAGGTCTTCCTGCCGGTCAGCGGCCGGCTCTTCCGGCCCGCGCCGCGCTCGCGGCTGCGGCTTTTGCTCAAGGGCGTCGAGTACCTGCCGAGCGCCCGCCGGCTGCTGGCGCGGCTCGACGCGCTCGAGCCGGACATCGTGCACGTGCAATGGCTGCCCCGTCCGGAGCTCGACCGCCGCTGGGTGCGGCGCCTTCGCGCGCCCTCCGTCTTCACGGCGCACGACGTCGTGCCCCGCCGCGAACGCGCTCGGGCAGTCTGGCCGGGGCTGCTCAACTGGTTCGGGCGCGTCGTCGTCCATTCCGAGGAGGCCGTGCGGCGACTGGCCGAGCTCGGCGTCGACGCGGTTCGGATCCCGCATCCGGTCTTCGACCTGGAGCCGCTTCCCCCGCCGAGTGGCAAGAGGCTGCTCTTCTTCGGCCTGATCCGCGACTACAAAGGCCTCGAGGTGCTTATCCGGGCGCTGCCCGACGTTCCGGAGGCGTCACTGGTCGTCGCCGGAGACCCGGTCGATTCGGTCGTGCACGCCCGCGCGCTGGCGGGAGAGCTCGGCCTCGACGAGCGGATCGAGTGGCGGCTCGGCTTCCTGCCGAGCGGCGAGGTGCGCGGCCTGATGGAGAGCGCGGCGGCGGTGGTCTTGCCGTATCGCCGCCTCGACTCGTCGGGCGTCCTGGCGACGGCGATCGGATACGGTCGGCCGGTGGTGGTCACTGACGTCGGATCGCTCGGGGAGCAGGTGCGCGAGTTCGGCGCCGGCAGGGTCGTTCCGGTCGAGGACGTCGCCGCGCTCGCCGAGGCTTGCAACAGTCTGTTGCAAAGCCCGGAGGGCCTGGAGCAGGCAGCCGAAGGCGCACGACGGGCCGCCGCAACACTGACCTGGGACGCCTCCGCCGAGGCGCACGAGCGGCTTTACGAGGAGCTCCGTGACAGCGGTTAAGGCCGTTCTCGACCGCGTCGGCGCCGCGGTGGCGCTCCTGCTTCTCAGCCCCGTCTTCGCGGCGATCGTGGTCTGGATCTGGCTCGACGACGGCCGCCCGGCGCTGATTGCCCAGCAGCGCGCCGGCAGGGACGGCAAGCCGTTCGGGATGCTGAAGTTCCGCACGATGGTGGTAGACGCCATCGAGGCCGGCAAGCGGCTCGGCCTCGAGGATCCTTGGGGACTTCTGCCCGACGACCCGCGGATCACGGGCAGCGGCCGCTTCCTGCGGCGGACGAGCCTCGACGAGCTGCCGCAGCTGATCAACGTGCTGAAGGGCGAGATGAGCCTCGTCGGGCCGCGGCCGGACCTCGTCGAGCAGGTCGCGAACTACTCGGGACGCGACCGGCGGCGGCTGGCGGTGCGTCCGGGGATCACCGGCTGGTCGCAGGTGCAGGGCCGCGAGGAGATCGGCTGGCCCGAGCGCTTCGAGCAGGACGCGTGGTACATCGAGCACTGGTCGCTCCGGCTGGACGCGAAGATCGTGCTCGCCACCTTCGCGCAGCTCTTCCGGCCGGGCGAGGCGCCCGTCGAGGACACGATGAACATCGAGCGCGCCCGCGCGCGCGAGAACGGTTGATCGAGGTCGAGCCCGGCGAGTGGAACGCGCTACTCGCGCGGCTCGGCGTCGAGGACGTCTATCTGAAGCGCGAGTACGTCGAGAGCGCGTGCACGATCGAGCCCGGGACGCCGATGTTCCTATCCGAGGGTGACGTTGTCTTTCCATGCATCTTGCGGGAGTTTCGCGATGCTCTCGACGTGACGACCCCGTATGGGTACGGCGGGCCGGTCGCGGTCGCGGAGGACGCCGAGGCGTTCTATGCCGCGTATCGGGAGTGGTCCAGCGAGCGTGGCGCCGTCTCGACGTTCGTTCGCTTCCATCCCCTCTACGGGAACCAGCGCTATGCGCGGGTCGCGGTCCAGCCGCTCGGCTCGACGGTCGCGTGGCGTTTGCAGGCCGGCGAGCTGTTCGAGCGGATGCATTCGCACCACCGGCGCGTCGTGCGCAAGGCGGAGCGCGCCGGACTCGAGGTGAGCCTCCAGGAAGCGCCGTCGCTGGACGAGTTCGTCGCGCTGTACGAGCGGACGATGGCGCGGCTCGACGCCGACTCCTTCTATCTGTTCACGCGTGAGTACTGGGAGTCGCTGCATGCGTTGCCGCTTGTGCTCGTGAGTGCGCGGGCGGAGGGAGAGCTGCTCGCGTGCGTGCTCTGCTTCGCGGCGAAGCCGTGGCTGCACTACCACCTCGGCGCTTCGAGCGACGAAGGCCGCCGCCTCGGTGCGAGCCACCTCGTCCTTTACGAGGCCGCGTCGTGGGCCCAGGGGCAGGGGTACGATCTGTTCCACCTCGGCGGCGGCGTCGGCGGGCGCGCAGACTCGCTCCACGAGTTCAAGAGCCGCTTCGATCCCGGTGCCGAGCGCGAGTTCGCAGTCGGCCGGGCGATTCACGACGAGACGGCGTACTCCGAGCTCACGGAAGCCACCGGCGCTCTTGCCGACGCAGGCGGCTTCTTCCCTGCATACCGGGATACTTCGCCGCGATGATCGTTCTCAAGGCGCTCTTCTGGGGCAGCCTCGGCGCGCTCGCGTGGACGCACGCCGGCTATCCGGCCGCCGCAGCCGTTGCCGCGCGGCTGCGGCCGAAACGCGTTCGGAAGGAGCAGATCACGCCGAGCGTGACCGTGATCGTTCCGGCCTACAACGAGGAACCCGTGATCCGTCGGCGCTTGGAGAACCTGCTCCAGCTCGACTATCCGGCCGAGCGACTCGAGATCGTGGTTACCTCGGACGCGTCAAGCGACCGCACGGACGAGATCGTCGCCGAGATCGCGGCGAGCGAGCCGAGGGTCTCGCTCCGTCGGCGTGAGCGCGCCGGCAAGTTGCCCGGCCTCAACCGGACCGTCGCCGAGAGCGACAGCGAGATCGTCGCGTTCACGGACGCGAACACGACCTGGGCGCCGGACGCGCTCACGACCCTCGTTCGCAACTTCGCCGACGACGACGTCGCTTACGTCTGCGGCCGCCTGATGCTCCTGAGCCCGGACGGCGCCAACCGCGAGGGGATCTACTGGCGCTACGAGCTCTGGCTGCGCGACAACGAGTCCCGGCTCGGCTCGATCACGGGCGGGAACGGCTCGATCTACGCGATCCGGCGCACCGATTACGCCGAGGCGCCCTTCGGCCACGACCTCAGCTTCCCGCCGCTCGCGGTCAAGCGTGGGCGCCGCGCCGTCTACGAGCCGGAGGCCGTCGCCTACGAGAAGCCCACGCCGGCGAGCGGCGACGAATACCGGCGGAAGGTACGGATGCTGCCCTGGTCCTGGGGCTTCCTGCTTTCCAGCAACTCAGTTCGGGGCGTGCCGCCTGTGTACGTGCTCGAGCTCGTCTCCCACCGGCACCTCCGCTACGCGAGCGGCGCGCTGCATGTCCTTCTGCTCGGGACGAACATCGCGCTCGTCGGGGAGCGGCCGGTCTACCAGGTCGCGCTCGGCATGCAGGCGGCTTGGCTCTTGCTCGCGGCTGCGGGCGGCCTCCGCGCGCCGATCCCGGGGGCCGGGATCGCCCACTACTACCTCCTGATGACCACCGCGACTCTGGCATCACTCGTCCGCTACCTTCGCTCCGGCGCGTCGCTCACCTGGGAGCAGGCAGAGGGAACTCGCTAGCCGGGACGGTCGCTAGCCTGCGCGGATGCGCCGGGTCGGGATCGCCCTGCTCCCGCTTGCGCTGCTCGCCGCCGCAACCGCCTGCGGCGCACAGCGGCGGGCTGCGCCTACGTCCACCGCTGAACTTCGGGCCAAGCTGCCTCCGCCGCGACACACAGGCGCCTGGGTCCATGTGACCGTCGTCGACGGCGACCGCGCCCGCCGCGTCCCGCGTGCGTTCGTCCGCATTGGCCGGCATGCCCGGATCACCGATCGTCACGGCATCGCCCGCATCCACCTCGCCCGGCGCGCCGCGCTCGTCGTCCAGGTCCGGCGCCGCGGCTTCACCACGGCCAAGCAGCGCTTCCAGTTCCGCAACCACCCCTTGCGAACGATCCGCATCTACCAGCCCGCGCTGCAGTGGACGATGTACGGCGTGGAGCCGACGCGGACGCAGGCGCAGCCGAACATCCGCCTCCGCCCGCCGTTCAGGGTCGTCTGGAGCCGCGGGATGGCCGGCCTGCTCGAGTTCCCGGCCGTCGTCTCGAACGGCGTCGCGTTCGTCGGCAACGCATGGGGCAGCGTCCGGGCCGTCTCGATGCGGGACGGGGCGCTCGTCTGGCGGCACGACATCCGCCACGGGAAGCTGGCCTCTTCCCCCGCGCTCTGGCGCGACGAGGTGATCGTGCACGGAATGGACGGCATCGTCTGGGTGCTCAACCGCCGCAACGGCCGTCTGCTCTGGCACAAGTGGATCGGCTCGCCGATCGAGTCCTCGCCGGTCGTCCACGACGGCGTCGACTACTTCGGCGCCTGGAACGGAACCGTCTACGCGCTCGACCTCCGCACGCACCGAATCCGCTGGCGCTACGGCTCCGGCGCCAAGATCACCTCGAGCGCGGCCGTTGTCGGCCGCACCGCCTACATCGGCAACTACTCCGGCCGGCTGCTCGCGCTTGCGACCCGCAGCGGCCGGCTTCGCTTCTCGGGCGGCGTCAACGGACGGATCTACGGCACACCCGCGGTCGCGCTGGGGCGTGTCTTCGTCCCGTCGTCGGACGGGGATTCCTTCAGCGCCTTCTCGCGAAGCGGCGCCAAGCTCTGGACGATTCACACGGGCGCGTACGTCTACTCGTCGCCCGCCGTCTGGCGCGGGCGCGTCTACTTCGGCTCCTACAACGGCGTCCTCTACTGCGTCTCACGGAACGGCCACGTCATCTGGAGCCACGCAAGCGGCGGCGCCATCTCGGCCGCTCCGATCGTCGTCGACGGCATCGTCTACTTCGGGAACTTCCACCACCGGATCTACGGACTCGATGCCCGCAACGGCCGGCGCCGCTTCACCTTCCCTGACGGCGACTACGTGCCGGTTTCCGGGAACGGCGGCCGACTGCTGCTGCACGGCTATTCGAGGCTCTATGCTGTCGAGCCTCGTCGCCGGTGAGAAGACGTCTCGCCTACATCGGGGCGGGCATCCTCGTGCTTCTGATCGCGCTCGGCACGGCGGCTTACCTGTACCGAAAGCACCAGGGTCGTGACATCCGTGGCTCCTCGACCGTGGAGTTCGTGAACACGGAGCCGAAGGCCGTCAAGGAGCCCCAGGACGTGACCTGGCCACTGTACGGCTACGACCCCGCGCGACTGCGGGCGCCGTTCGGCCTCAAGCTCCGGCCGCCCTTCCGCAGGCATCCCGTCTGGACGTTCCGCGGGGGAGCCCTGCTCGAGTTCCCGCCGGTGATCGCCTACGGGCGGATCTATGTCGTCAACAACGCCGGCACGGTCTTCGCTCTCGACGAGAGCCGGGGCAAGGCCAGGTGGAAGTACCGCTCGCACCGCTGCTCGGCCGCATCGCCCGCGGTAGGGAACCACCTCGTCTTCGTCGCGCTCCTGAACCGGCCGCCGTGCAACGCCTCCCACGGCGTCGACGGCAAGGTGATCGCCTTCGACGCGGAGACGGGCCGGATCCGCTGGCAGCGGACGATCGGGCCGACGGAGAGCTCGCCGCTCTTCGCCGACGGGCTCGTCGTCGTCGGCGATTGGTCCCACAACGTCTATGCCTTCAC
>JBKOUJ010000088.1:0-11932 GCA_046723355.1 Actinomycetota bacterium
TACGACCCCACAGGTAACGCCGCCGAGGCGTACCGCAAGCTCGCGAAGGAGGTACTCAATGGCACGGCGCCGCGCGAGCATGCGTGAGGGCCCGCTCGCGGAGCTCTTCCGCGCCACCGAGGCAGCGCAGCGGCAGGCTGACAAGGGCGGGACGGAGCCGGAGGCGCCGGCCGAGACGCCGGAGCCGCTCGAGGAAACGGTCGAGCATGTTCCGGAATTCATGCAGGAGGAGCCGGTGGCGACGGCTCCCGCTCCTGAGGAGGAGCCCGCGCCGATCGCGGCCGTCCCTGAAGCCGAAGCCGAGCCCGAGCCCGAGGTCCCGTTCGAGCCCGAGCCCGAACCCGGAGCCGAGCCGGTTCGCCTCGAACCGGTTCCCGAGCCGCCGCCGATGCTCCTGCCGGAGCCGGCGCCGCGCCTGCACCGGGTTCCGCGCGGCGAGACGGCTGCCTACCTCGCCGTCATCAAAGTCGTCGGCGTCGGCGGAGCCGGCCTCAATGCCCTCGACCGGATGATCGACGCCGGCCTCGCACAGGTCGAGTTCGTCGCCGTCAACACCGACATCCAGCAGCTCCGGATGAGCGACGCGCCGGTCAAGATCCACATCGGCCGCGAGCTCACGGAAGGTCTCGGCTCCGGGGCCGACCCGGACCTCGGCCGCAGTGCCGCCGAGGAGGCCTACGACCCGATCAAGAATGCGCTGCGCGGGTCGGACATGGTCTTCGTCACGGCCGGCGAGGGCGGCGGCACCGGTTCCGGCGCCGCGCCGGTGGTCGCCCGGATCGCGCGCGAGCTGGGAGCGTTGACCGTCGGAATCGTGACGACGCCGTTCCGCTTCGAGGGCACGCGCCGCCGCGGCACCGCTCAGCAGGGCGTCGACGAGCTGCGCCGCAACTGCGACACGGTGATCGTGATCCCGAACGAGCGGCTGCTCGAGGTGCTCGACAAGTCGACGTCGATGCTCGACGCGTTCCGGATCGCCGACGACGTGCTTCGCCAGGGCGTCCAGGGGATCTGCGACCTGATCACGCTGCCCGGCCTGATCAACCTCGATTTCGCCGACGTGCGGACGGTCATGAAAGACGCCGGCACCGCGCTCATGGGCATCGGCTTCTCGACGAGCGACAACCGCGCCCGCGAGGCGGCCGAACGGGCGCTCCGCTCCCCGCTGATCGACCAGCAGGTCCATGGCGCGCGCGGAATTCTGCTCTCGATCGCGGGCGGCGATGACCTCTCGCTGTACGAGGTGAACGAGGCGGCCGAGGTGATCCGCTCGGCGGCGACGGACGAGACGAACATCATCTTCGGCGCCACGGTGGACGAGCGTCTCAACGGCCAGGTCTGGGTGACGGTGATCGCGACCGGCTTCGGCATGCAGGCCGCGCGCCACCGCGTCTTCGGCGAGCGGCCGCTCGCGGGCGAGGACACGCTCGAACCGCCCAGTTTCTTACAGGGTTAGCTGGCCCGCTTGCGTCCGCAGGTGTACAGCTGGCGGGCGCAGTACGTCGACCAGCGCGCGCGAGACGGCGCCGCCGGGCTGGGGGAATTCGACTTCCGGTTCGGACACAGCGCGAAGACGGTCATCCACGACACGCTGAGGGCGATCGTCGAGGTTCTTTAGCTACACGTCTGCGGCCGCTCGCCCGCGAACGCGTAGAGCGCGCGCCGGGCGTTCACGTGGAAGCGAAGCTCGACCGTCCCGGCGGCCGGCAGACGGAGGTCGATCATCCCGTCTGGGCTTGGATCGAGACAGCCGCTCGAGGCGCTCCAGTACGGCGAGTAGCGGATCGCCAGGCGGTAAGTGCCCGCAGCAGCGACCGCCACGGTCACCCGGGTTTCGGTCAGCGCGGCCACGCGTGCCCGCGACGGACCCGTGATCAGGCTTCGCGGCGACGGCACCTCGAAGATCGTCAGGTGAGTCGTGCGCATCACAGGCGTCAGCCCCGAGCGGCCGCTCCGCAGAAGCTGCGCCTCGCGGCGGGCGCTGTAGTCGAGCGGCGCGTCGGGCAGCACGACGAAGCGGACGCCGAGTGAGCGAAGCCAGGCGAGGTAGACCCGGCGGCTGAGGGCGTCGTCGGTGTAGAGAAGCTTGTTCTGCGGAAAGTCGTTCTGCCTGAACCAGCCGCGTGCCAGCGGCACGCCTGCCCGCGGCAGGTAAACGGCGTCCCAGTGCCCGGCGGTGTCGACCGCCTCGACGCGGTAGGAGAGGCTCAGGTGCCGGTGGAAGTACGAGATCGCCGGCTGCCAGTACGCCGCCTTGGCGGCCTGGTCGTTCTCGCTCGACACGAAGCTGAATGCGAGCGGTGTGATGTTCCACGAGACGGCGAGCAGGAGCGCCGGCAGCACGAGCGGCAGCGGCCGCCAACGGCGCAGCGAGAGCGCCAGCACGGCCACGGGCAGCGAGACGTACCGCAGGCGCGCCACGTTCTCGCCCACTGCCGAGGGCACGGCGAACACGAAGAAGGCGCCGATCAGGTAGACGACGAACACCCAGCGCAGCACGCGGCCGCTGTCGACGTTCCAGGTCAGACCGGCGCCGAGGACACAGAAAATGCAGATCGGCAGCAGTTCCTGCCAGGAGAACGGGTAGCGGCCGCTGTCGGGGAAGAGGCGCCAGAGGGTCGCCTCCGTGACCAGGATCGTGGCGACGACGGCGGCCGGCGCGACGAATCGTCGGCGCTCGCGCCATCGAGCCACGCCGATCCCGGCGAGAACGACGGTCAGGAGCAGGAAGGCGAGCGGGCTCGCGGCAATTGTCAGCAGTGCGAGCACGCCGAAGCGCCAGCGCGAGCTGGCCTGCAGCAGCCAGAGCGCGAACAGCGCCAGCGCCGCTCCGAGTGCGAACGGAAACGCGCCGGAGAGCACGATGCCGGCCCACACGACGGCGAAGGTGAAGCTCGACCAGCGCGCCGTCGGTCCCCACTCGCGGCCGACGACGGCCGCGAATGCGAACGCCGCCGCCGCAACGGTCGCCACCGCGAGCGCCTTGATCCCGATCAGCGCGGCGAGCGGGTAGTAGATGAGGCTGTAGGTGATGAAGCTGTAGCGCCCGGCGTACCAGAAGTTGTTCCAGAGCGCGAAGCCGTGCTGGAGGAAGGCGCTGCGCTGATACGCGTGCGCGGCGAAATCGGCTCCGGGCGGCCCGAGCCAGACGAGGACGGAGGCCACAACTGCAGCGACCCCCGCGCAGAGGGCGGCCTCGCGGACGACCGAGGGCGACCGGTCGGTCACGGGATTCCACGATACCGGGAGCTGCGGCCGCGCCCTCCAGAGAGGCGTCGCGGAGCGGCGATACGCTTCCGCGGATGAGGGGAGCGGTGGCGGCCGGGCACAGGCTCACCGCCGAGGCGGGCTCGGAGGTGCTGCGCGAGGGCGGGAACGCGGTCGACGCGTGCATCGCCGCCGCGTTCATGTCCTGGGTGACCGAGCACACGCTCACGAGCCCGGGCGGCGGCGGCTTCCTGCTCGTCCGCGCCGCGTCGACCGGCCGCGTCAGCCTCCACGATTTCTTCACGGCGATCCCGGGGCAGGGGCTCGCCGCGCCGCCGCGGGAGATGGAGGCCGTCGACGTCGAGTTCGACCGGGGCGCCACGCAGATCTTCCGGATCGGTGCCGCGTCGTGCGCCGTTCCGGGTGCGATCGCCGGCCTCGAGGCCGCACATCGCGCATACGCGAGGCTCCCTTGGCGCCGGCTGCTCGAGCCGGCGATCGCGGTGGCGAAAGACGGCCACGAGCTGTCGCCGACGGCCGGCTACCTCCACGCGATCCTCGACGTGATCCTCCGCCACACGGAGGTTGGACGCGAATCCTTCGGCCCCCGAGGCGTCCGGCTCGTCACGGGCGACGTGCTCGTGATGCCCGAGCTCGCCGACACGCTGGAGCAGCTCGCCGAGGAGGGCGGCGCTGCCTTCTACGGAGGGGAGCTCGGGCGGCGCGTCGTTGAGTACGTCCGCGAGCGGGGCGGGAGCATCACCGAGGAGGACCTCGCCTCCTACCGTGTCATCTCGCGTCGGCCGATCCGTACTGCATTTGGAACCTGGGAGTTCGTTTCGAATCCGCCGCCGTCCTCGGGCGGCGTCCTGATTGCGTACGGGCTCCTGCTTCTCTCCCGGCTGGGCCCCGGCGGGCCCCCGGGCTCGGCCGAGTCGATCATGCGACTCGCCGAGGTGATGCGCGAGCAGACGCGCGCGCGCGGCGGCAGCTTCCTCAGCGACCTGTACCGGGGCGGGCTCGCCAAGCGCCTCCTCTCGGACATCGACGGCGCCGTCGCGCGAATCGAAGCCCGCGAGGCGGGCAAGGCCGAGCCCGTGGGCGCCCCGGGAACGACACATATCTCCGCCGTCGACGCCAACGGCAACGCGGCCTCGCTGACCGCGTCCAACGGGTCAGGGTCGGGGGTGATCGTGCCGGGAACGGGCTTCCACCTGAACAACATGCTCGGCGAGTACGACCTCAACCCGGTCGGGCGCGGTGTCCGAACGGGACGCAGGCTGACGAGCATGATGGCGCCCTCGCTCGTCCTCGACGACGGGCGCCCGAGACTCGTGGTCGGCAGCGCCGGCTCGGTCCGGCTCCGCGGCGCGATCCTGCAGCTCGTCCTCAACGTCGTCGTCCACGGGATGGACGTCCGCGCCGCGATCGATCAGCCTCGCGTTCATTTCGAGGATCCGCACGTCCATTGCGAGGGCGGCCTCGACCCGGCCGAGCTCGACCGGCTCGACAGCTGGGGCTACGAGCTCGTCCGTTGGCGACGACAGAACCTCTACTTCGGTGGCGCCTCGGCCGTCGAGCATCGCGACGACGGATCGCTCGCCGCCGCCGGCGACCCGCGCCGCGGCGGGCACGGCATCGTCGTGTGAACGGGTACCGGATCAGGCGTGCGACGCCGGGAGACGCGTCGGCGCTGGTCAAGCTCGGCCGCGCCGTCAGCTCCGAGCCCGAGGCATGGCTGATCACGGAGAGCGACTGGCGGGACGTGGGCGACGAGCGGCGCTACCTCCGCGCGGTTCGCCGGTCGCCGCACGCGGCGGTCTACGTGGTCGAGAACGAGCACGGCATCGTGGGCCGCCTCTCGCTCGCGCGCGATTCGCACCCGGCGAGCGCCCATGTGGCCGACCTCGGCCTGATGGTCGCCGCGCGGCACCGGCGCCGCGGCGTCGGGCGCGCCCTGCTGGAGCAGGCCGTCGAGTGGGCGCGCGAGAGCGGCGTCGAGAAGCTCGAGCTGCACGTCTTCCCGCACAACGAGCCGGCGATCAGGCTCTACGAGCAGTTCGGCTTCGAGCACGAAGGCCTGCGCCGAGGCCACTTCCGGCGCGGCGGCAGGCTCGTGGACGCCGTCCTCATGGCGTACAGGGTCGACTGAGCGACCATCCCTAGACTGAGGCGATGGAGTCGCTCGTCCAGGACTACGGGCTGGTTCTGCTCTTCGTGCTCATCGCGATGGAGTCGGCCGGCGTGCCGCTGCCCGGCGAGACGGCGCTGATCGCCGCCGGCGTCCTCGCGGCGCGGGGCGACATGGACATCGTCCAGGTGATCGTGGTTGCCGCGGCGGCGGCGATCATCGGCGACAACGTCGGCTACTGGGTCGGGCGGCTCGGCGGCCGCAGGCTCCTGGAGCGCTGGGAACCGCTTGAACGCCACGCCGGGCGGGTCCTGCCATGGTCGGAGCGCTTCTTCAAACGCCACGGCGCGAAGACGATCTTCCTCGGCCGCTTCTTCGCCGTGCTGCGAGTCACCGCCGCGTGGCTGGCCGGGATCAGCCGCATGCACTGGTGGCGGTTCTTCCTCTGGAACGCGGCCGGCGGCATCTGCTGGGCGGTCCTCGTCGGGCTGGTCTCGTACTACCTGGGGCGCGCGGCGGCAGAGGCGATCAACCGCTACGGGCTGATCGCGGGCGTCGCCATCGTCGCCCTGCTCGTGCTCGGGGCGTTGGTCTTCAGATTCATCCGGCGGCGGATGATGGAGGCCGAGCCCGAGGCCTGAGAGCCCTTTCACGGGATCTGAAGGGTTCTCCCGCGGCGGCTTGAACTGATGAGCCGTGGCAATGCTCCCAGGCCTGTGTGAGGCGATCGACGCCCGGCCGTACATGAAGGGCCACGGCTCGCGTGTAAGCGCGCTCGCAGAGGCAATCGCGCTGCGGCTCGGCTGGAGCGCCGAGCGGATTCGCCGCCTGCGCATCGGCGCGCTCCTCCACGACGTCGGCAAGCTCGCGGTCGCGGACACGATCTGGGACAAGGCCGAGCGGCTGAGCGACAGCGAGGTTCAGGAGATCCGTCGGCACCCGAACGCGGGTGTGCGCCTCCTAGCCAAGCAGCCCGACTTCCGGTTCGCGATCCCGCACGTGCTCTTCCACCACGAGCACTGGGACGGGCGGGGTTACCCGCACGGACGGCGCGGCGCTGCGATCCCGCTCGAGGCGCGCGTGCTTGCTGTCGCCGACGCCTTCGACGCGATGATCTCGTCGCGGCCCTACCGGCCGCCGTTGCCGGTGCGCGACTCGCTTGCCGAGATCGACCGCTGCTCGGGGACGCAGTTCGACCCGATCGTCGCCGGCATTTTCATCGAGCTCTGCCGCGCGCAGGTGTCGCGCCTCGTTGCAGCTGGATAAGTTCCGCTTGTGATCGAGGCCGTTCGCGGCGACATCACGCAGCAGCGAGTCGACGCGATCGTCAACGCTGCGAACTCGAGCGTTCTCGGCGGCGGCGGCGTCGACGGCGCGATCCACCGCGCCGGCGGCCCGGAGATCCTGGCCGAGTGCCGTGGGCTGGGCGGCTGCGAGACCGGCGACGCGAAGGCGACGACGGCCGGGCGACTCGCTGCGCGCCACGTCATCCACACGGTCGGCCCGGTCTGGCGCGGCGGCGACGAGGACGAGGCGGAGCTGCTCGCGTCGTGCCACCGCCGAGCGCTCGAGCTCGCGGCCGAGCTCGGCTGCTCGAGCGTCGCCTTTCCCGCCATCTCGACGGGGATCTACGGCTACCCGATCGAGCTCGCCGCCCCGATCGCGGTCGCGGCAGTACGCGAGGCGCAGCGCTCACCGGTCGAGGTCGTCCGCTTCGTGCTTTTCAGCAGGGACCACCTGGACGTGTTCGTACGGGCGCTGGCCGAGGGCTAGAGTGCGGACCAGACTTCGAGCTTCTGGCTGGTGCGGCGGATCACCTCGTCCGTGTACTCGGTCGTCGTTGCCGGGCCGGCCAGGTCAGCGGTGCGGATGCCGTCGGCGACGGCTTCCAGGGCGGCCTCGCGTATCGCCCTTCCGGCGCGCTGCGCTTCCTCGTCGCCGTACCCGAGCAGGGCCGCGCCGGCGAGGATCATTGCCATGGGGTTGGCGACGTTCTTGCCCTGGAGCGACGGCGCCGTGCCGTGGGCGGCCTCAGCCATGACCGTCCGCGGCTCGAGGTCGTTGTCGAGCGCGATCAGCATCGACTCCGAGCCGGCGATCGAGCCGAACAGCGGTAGGACGAGGTCGGAAAGGATGTCTCCGTCGCGGTTCAACGAGGGGATCACCAGTGGGTCGCCGCTCGTCGAGAGCAACAGCGCGAACGTCGCATCGATCAGCTGGGGCTCGTAACGGACCTCCGGGTGGCGCGCCGCTGCGGCGTCCATCTCCTCCTTGAGCATCCCTTCGTAGATCGGGCTGACCGTGTACTTCGGGCCGCCGAAGACCTTCGCGCCGCTGCGCTCGGCGAGCTGGAACGCGAACTCGGCAACGGCGCGGCAGACCGATCGCTCGATCCGCTCGGTGCGGAAGGCGGCCTCGTCGTCGCCCTCGCCCTCGCGCCACTCCTTGGCGCCGTAGGCGTCGCCGACCGCCATCCGCACGACCGAGATCGGCGCGTGCACTCCGCCGAGCGGCGCCACGCCTGGGATCCGCCGGCCGGTGCGGACGATCACGCGGCCGCCGATCTCCTCGCGGAGGATCCGGTTCGGGGAGCCGACGTCGTCCGCTCCCTCGGGTGTGATCGTGGCCGCCTTCAGGCCGAGCCCGGATTCCCGGAGCGCCGAGGCCGCCTTGTGAACGACCGCGTTCTGCGTAGCGCGCCGCGACTCGAGCGACAGGTCGAAGCGCGGAAAGTCGAGCTGGATTCCGATCACGCCGGGAGCGAGCACCCGCAGCGCCTCTTCGAGCAGCTCCTGGCCGGTCTCGTCGCCTTCGAGCACGACGATCCGCTTCGCGTCCATGGCGGCGGAGTGTAGTGGTGGATTACGACCGGTCCGCGTTGGGCATTCAGGGCGCTCATGGCCAGGAAAGGTGGATGGACACGCGCCGGCTCGCGCCGGCATTTCCGCTACCTCGACGCGCGCGGGCGGCGCATCAGGGACCCCGGGAAGCTCGCGCGGATCGAGGCACTCGCGATCCCGCCCGCCTGGAAAGACGTCTGGATCTCGCCGCGCCCGAGCGCGAAGCTCCAAGCGACGGGAATCGATGCGGCGGGCCGGCGGCAGTACCGCTACCACGACGATTACCGGGCCGCCCAGGAGCAGGCCAAGTTCGACAAGCTGATTCGATTCGCCGACGCGCTACCGACCTTCCGCGAAGCGATGTCGGAGCACATGGAGTACGAGCCGATGACGCCGGAGTGGACGTGCGCACTCGCGGTGCGCCTGATCAATCTCGCGTGGTTTCGGGTCGGCGACGACCGCTACACGAACGCCCACAAGACCTTCGGGATCACGACGCTGCGGAAGAGTCACGTCAAGGTTCGCGGCAGCCGGATCGCGTTCCGCTTTCGCGCCAAACACCGCGTTATGGTGCGGACCGCCGTTGTCGACTCGGAGCTCGCGGCCGCCACGCGCGAGCTGCTGAGAACGCCCGGGAGCCGCCTCTTACGCTACGCGGTCGACGACGAGGTCTATAACCTGAGCGCGCGGCGGCTGAACGAGTACATCGCCGAGTACATGGGCGATGAATTCACTGCCAAGGATTTCCGGACATGGGGAGGAACCTTGATCGCCGCCGTCGCGCTTGCCGAGCACGGCCCCGTGGAGACCGAGCGAGAGGCGAAGCGTGCGGTCGCCGCGGTGATGCGCACCGTCGGCGAGCGGCTCGGTAATACACCTGCGGTTGCGCGTGCATCGTACGTCAGTCCTGCCGTGGTCGATCAGTATCTCGACGGGCGAACGATCGACGATTTCAGGCCGCGCCATTTACGCGTCGTACGCGCCCGGGAAACCGGTCTCGATCTCGAGGAACAGGCGCTCGTCAGTCTGTTGCGTTCGTGGCGAATACGCAGCGCGCGCAAAGCGGCGTAGAATCGGCGCTGTCGGTGAAAAGGAGGGCGAATCGTGGCTCGGAAGACCGTGCTCGTGTGTGACAACTGCAACAGCGAAGTCGAAGACGGTAAGGGCGCGACGATGCGCATCAATTTTTCAGACGCGCGCCGGGGCTCGAAGCAGGCGGATCTCTGCGACAACTGCGCCGGCGCGATGCCCGGGCACGCCGCCGCGAGGCGCGGCCGAAGGCCCAAAGCGGTCGCCGCCTAGGTCTTCATACGAGCCCTCGCGCTAGGCGCGAACCCGTAAGAAATCCCGTCTGACGGCGGGACTAGGATGGGCCGATGGCCCTGACGCTCCTTGCTGGACCCGCGAACGCGGGCAAGGTCGCCCTCCTGCTGGAGCGGTACCTGGCTGCGCTCGGACAGGAGCCGTTTCTCATCGTGCCGAACCGGTCGGACGTCGACCGGGTCGAACGGGAGCTGCTGGCCTCCTGTGGCGCGCTGCTCGGCGGTGAGATCGGGACGTTCGACGACCTGTTCGCGCGCGTCGCGCGGGGAGAGCCAGGTGGCCACCGGCCCGTCGCGACCGATGCGCAGCGGGCCCTCATCGTGCGACGGGTGCTCGCGGGGGCGCGGCTGAACGGCTGGACCCGGTCGGCTCGCTTCGCCGGCTTCGCAGACGCGCTCTCGGCGGCGCTCGGCGAGCTCGAGTCCGGGCTCGTCGAGCCGCGCGACCTCGACGGCGACCTCGCCGGGCTCTACGCGGAATACCAGGCCGAGCTCGACCGTCTCGGCCTCTGGGACCGAGACCTTGAGCGCCGCACCGCGGCCGAGCGCCTAGCCGGCGAGCTGGACGCGTGGGAGGGGAGGCCCGTCTTCGCCTACGGCTTCGAGGACCTCACGGGCGCCCAGTGGGCGCTCCTGGAAGCGCTTGCCGGTCGCACCGAGATCACGGTTTCGCTGCCTTACGAGCCCGGACGGCCGGCGTTCGCGTCGCTGGAGCGGACCGCTGACGACCTCTCGAGGCTGGCTTCGCCGCGGATCGAGGAGCTGCCTGCGAAACCAGAGGTCCGGCCGCCGGCGCTTGCGCACCTGGAGCGCACGCTCTTCGCTGCAACCGCGCCCGTCGCCGAGCACCCCCAGCTCGACGGCGCGATCCGGTTCTTCGAAGGCGCCGGACGCCGAGGGACGCTCGAGCTCGTCGCCGAAGAGTTGCTGCGGCTCATCCGTGGCGGCACGCGGCCGGAGGAGATTGCGCTCGTCTGTCCGCGCGTCGAGGGCTACCGCGCCCCGCTGGAGACGGCGCTCGGCTCGCTCGGCGTCCCGTACTCGGTCGAGGGCCGGATCCGACTCGACCAGACGGAGCTCGGGCAAGCGCTGCTCTCTCTCCTTCGCTTTGCCTGGCTGGGCGGCGACCGCGGCGACCTCTACGGCTTCCTTCGCTCGCCCTACTCCGGGCTCGCGCGGGCCAGCGTCGACTGGATCGAGGGTCGGCTGCGCGGACGCGCGGTCGAGACCGGCGAGCGCACCGAGGAGGAGACGATGCGCCTCCGCGACGGGCACCCGCTGCCGGCGCTCGAGCTCGTGCGCAAGGCTACGACTCCGCTCGCCGCCGTGCAGGATCTGGCCCGTTTCATGCTGCGGGCGGCCTACGGGCTCGAGTCGCCGCCGGTAAGCGACCGCTCGCGGCAGGATCTGCGCGCCTTCGAGGCGCTATCGCGGCTAGTCGGCGAGCTCGAGGGCTGGCTCGCGCTCGGCGGCACCTTGTCCCCGGACGAGGTCGCCGCCGCCTTGGAGCGCGCGCCCGTGCGCGCAGGCGGAGCCGGCGAGTCGGGGCGGGTCGACGTGATCGACCTCCTCCGCGCCCGGACCCGCCGTTACGAGGTCGTCTTCGTCCTCGGCCTGGAGGAGGGGGCGTTGCCGCGCCGGGGAGAGGTCTCGCCGTTCCTGGACGAGGAGGCGCGCCGCGATCTCGAGCAGCGGCTGCGGCACTCGCGGCTCGCCAAGCCGGACCCGGTTGCGCGTGACCGCTACCTGTTCTACACGGCGTGCACCCGCGCGACGCGGCGGCTGTACCTCGTGCGCGAGGCGGCGACCGACGAGGGAAGCCCGCGCGAGCCGAGCCCCTTCTGGGACGAGGTGCGCGGGTTGTTTCCCGAGGACGAGGTACGGCGCACCACGACTCGGCGCGCGCTGTCCGCCCTCACGTGGCCGGTCGAGCAGGCCCCGACGGAGCGCGAGCGGCTGCGGGCAGTTGCTGCGTTCGCCCCGTCCGAACCGGACACCGCGCGCTCGCTGGCGCAGGCGAACGGCTGGGAGCGCCGGCTCGATCGGGCACTCGGGGCCTTCGACCGGCCGACCCGCCTGACCCACCCGCAGGTGCTCGAGGAGCTGGGCGCGCGGATGAGCTTCGGCGTCACCGAGCTGGAGTCGTTCGCCGACTGCTCGTCGATCTGGTTCGTCGACCGCGTTATCGGGCCGCGCACGATCGACCAGCAGGTCGACGCGCGCCTGCGCGGCCAGGTCGCACACACGGCGCTGCATAAGTTCTTCGCCGGGCTGCCGAAGCGGCTCGGGGTCGAGAAGCTCGGCCCGGAGCAGCTCGACGACGCGCTCGAGTTCCTGCGCCAGTGCCTCGCGGAGGCGATGGCCGGAGTCCGGATGGAGCTGACCGACCTGCAGCGGCGCGAGCTCGAGCAGGGCCTGCTCCGCGATCTCGA
>JBKOUJ010000128.1:0-10363 GCA_046723355.1 Actinomycetota bacterium
GACGCAGAAGTTGCACGAGAAGCTGCAGCCGTCCTGCACCTTGACGAACGCGCGGACGCGCTCGAGGCGCGCGTCGTGCTGGACGCAGCCGATCGCGCCCACGTCGCCTGCCACGAACTCCGGCGTCTCCTCGCTCGGCCGCGCCACGACGGTGACGTTCGCCGGCATCCCCACGAAGGCGTCGCCGCTCAGGTTGGCGCCGCAGCCCGTCACGTAGACGCGCGCGTGCGTGCGGGCCGCGCGCGAAACCGCGTGGCGCGACTTCCGGACTGCCTCGTGTGTCACGCAGCACGTGTTGACGACCGCCACGTCGGCGTCTTCCGACTCGACGTGACCGTCGGCCAGCAGCCGCTCGCGCATCTCCTGCGAGTCAGTCTGGGAGACCTTGCAACCGAGGAAACGGATCGAGAAGCTCGCCACGGCGCCGGATGCTACTCCCGGGCGTGCAGATCGGCCGCCCATCCCTCGAGCGTGCGCCGGCCGATCGTCCGGAAGCGCGACAAGCTCGGCACGTGGGCCTCGAAGTAGCCGGAGGTGACGAAGAGCGTGCACTCGACCCGCTCGCCGACCTCGGCCACCAGCTCGGCGCTCACGTTCGCGATCGCGACGTCCGCTCGGGGCAGCGGCTCTACCCGCGCGTCGGCCTGCTCGAACTCGAGTTCGAGGCCGTTGGCAGCCGCGTTCGCCCGCGCCGCCTCGACGGCGTGTCGGTCGGTGTCCAGCCCAATCACCGGGGCGAAGCCGAGCTTCACGGCCGCGATCGCGAGAACGCCGGAGCCGCAGCCGATGTCGAGGAGCGATCCAGGCTCGAGCTCGCTGACGAGCTCGAGGCAAAGCCGCGTGGTGGGATGCGCCCCGGTTCCGAACGCGCGACCGGGATCGATGAGGACAGAGTCGGCGCCGCGCGGCGGATCCTCCCACGGCGGCACGATCCAGAGGCCGCCGGCGCTGACCGGCCGGTGGAACTGCTTCCAGCGCTCCACCCAGTCGGTCGGGACGTCGGTCGCGGTCACCTCTCCGAACGCGGCCGCCATCCGGCCCTCGCCCCGCTCGTCCGTGTAGGCCGACAGCACGAGCTCGGCGCCGCGCTCCGACTCCTCGAAGCCTTCCGGGAAGAGGGCGAGCATCTCGGCGCGCGCCCCCTCCGCGCCTTCGCGGCCGACGGTGACTGAGACGCGCCGCAGCCCGCTCAGCGAAACGCGCTCTTCAGCTTCTCGAAAAACCCTTCGCCCGCGCGGTACGTCTCGTCGTCGGTCGAGCGGCCGAACTCGTCGAGCAGGCGCCGCTGCTCGTCGGTCAGCCGGCGCGGAACGGCAACGTTGACCAGCACGCGGTGGTCGCCGCGGCCGAATCCCTGCAGCACCGGCATCCCGCGCCCGCGCAGCACTCGGATCTCGCCCGGCTGCGTCCCTTCCGGGAACTCGAGCTCTGTCTCCCCGTCCAGCGTCGGCACCGTCACGGTCGCGCCGAGTGCCGCCTCGATGATCGTCAGGTCGACCGTCGAGAAGATGTCGTCGCCATCGCGGACGAAACGCGGATCCGGCTTGATCCGCACCTCGACGTAGACGTCGCCTGCGCGGCCCCCGGCCCCGCCCGCATGGCCCTCGCCCGAGATTCGGATCTGCTGGCCGTCGTGGATACCCGGCGGAACCTCGACCTCGAGCGCCCGCTCCTCGAGCGTTCGGCCCTCGCCGCGACACTCGGGGCAGGGCTCTTCGATCCGCCGACCAGCTCCACGGCAGTCGGGACAGGTCTGCGTGCGCACGAACTCGCCGAAGGCGCTGCGGGAGACGTGCTGGAGGCGCCCTGGACCGCCGCACGTCGCACACGTGACCGGGCTCGTGCCGGGCGCGGCGCCGCTGCCTCCGCAAGCGCTGCACGTGACGGCGACCGGGAACGGAACCTCGCGTCCGATTCCCGTCGCCGCCTCGACGAGCTCGATCTCTATGCGGACGCCGACGTCGGCACCGCGCGAGCGCGTCTGGCGAGCGCCGACGCCGAAGAGGTCGTCGCCGAAAAAGGCCGAGAACAGATCGGTGAGGCTGCCGAAGTCGAACTGCGTCGGCGTGAAGCCGCCGCCGCGGAGCCCGGTGTGGCCGAACCGATCGTAGAGCTCCCGCGTCTCGCGCTTCGAAAGCACCTCGTAGGCCTCCACGACCTCGCGGAAGCGCTCCTGCGAGTCGGCCGCCTCGGAGACGTCGGGATGGAGCTCGCGTGCGAGCCGGCGGAAGGCGCGTTTGATCTCGGCGTCGTCCGCGGCGCGCGAGACGCCGAGCACCTCGTAGTAGTCCCGCCGCGTCGTCGCCATCAGCCCACCCTAGCTCCGGCTCTCGCTGTCACCTCAATTGCTCTCGTAAATCTCCTCGACGAAGCGGGACAGCTCCGAGGCGGCCCCTCGCACCGAGCGCAACGCCTTGTCGTAGTCCATCCGGACCGGACCCAGCAGGCTCACTGCGCCAAGGGCGCGGTTGGCGAGACCGTAGGCCGCGCCGACAAGCGAGAGCCGCTGCAGGTCCGGATGCTCGAGGTCGAGGCCGACCCGGACGAACGGGCGGCGTGCATCGAGCGACTGGCCGAGCACCTCGAGCAGCGCCGCGCGCTTCTCGAGCAACTCGAGGAGCCGCTGGTAGGCATCGAGCTCGTCGCCGCGGGCGCTTTCGAGCAGCCCGGCGGCGCCGCCGACGTAGAGGCTCTGCCGCTCCTCGAGCAGCTCCGTGAAGGTCGGGCGGAGCGTGGCGAGGAACGCCGCCTCGCGCTGCGACAGGCTTGGGTCCTCGAGCTTCTGCCGGAGCTGGTGCGTGCCGGGCTGGAGGCCGGCGAGCGTGTCGTTGAGGTATTGGCCGGCCCAGTTCGCGAGACCCGGATCGACAGGCTCGGCGAATGCGAAGACCCGCTTCGTGACCGCCCCTGTCGACGCGATGACGACGATCATCACGACCTGCGGTTGCAGACGCAGCACCTCGACGTGGCGGACGGTCGCGCTTTCGAGCGGCGGCGCGGAGACCAGTGCAAGCAGCCGCGTCACCTCCGAGAGCATCTCGGTCGTCGCCTGGAGCGCCGATTCGACCTCGGCCCGCGCGTCACTCAGGTCCAGCGGGAATGGGCCCGGGTTCGGTTCCAGTCGTTCGAGCAGTCCCGTCGCGTAGTAGCGGTAGGCGGCCTCGGTTGGAACGCGGCCGGCCGATGTGTGCGGATGCGTGAGCAGCCCGAGCCTCTCGAGCTCGGCCAGCTCAGAACGGACGGTCGACGACGAGACACGAAGCCCGGTCCGCTCGAGCAGCGTCTTGGAGCCGACCGGTTGGCCGGTTGCGATGTGCTCCTCGACGACGCCGCGGAGCAGCGCCCGCTGGCGTTCGGTCAGCTCGGTCGGAGCAATATTCACCATCTCTGCAGGGAAATTTTAGGCGAGCAGATCAGCGGTAACCGCATCGCCGAGCAGCCGTCCCTTCCTGGTCAGGGCCAGCGCCGAAGGACGCGCGCCCGCATCGCGATCGGCTACGGGAACCGTCCGGGCCAGCCCGAGCCGCTCGAGGCGCCCGAGAGCAGCAGCGTCGACCTCGTCCGCGAACTGGGCAAGCGGTAGCGGCTCGTCCAGCCGCAGGCCGAGCATGACGCCCTCCGCACGACGCACCGGCTCGGGCAGGAGCTCCAGCTCTCGCGGCGCCCGCCGGCCTGCGCCGAGCGCCGCCAGGTAGAGCCCCAACCGGGGCGTCGTCCGCCACCGTCGCCCGCAGACGGTCGAGACCGCGCCGATCCCAAGGCCGAGGTAGTCCCGCCCGCGCCAGTAGGCGAGGTTGTGGCGCGAGCGCAGGTCGCGGCCGTCCGCGTCCATGCGAGCGAAGTTCGCCGTCTCGTACCAGCGGTAACCGGCGCCGACGAGCATCTCGACTACACGCTCGAAGTAACTCTCCATCGCCTCCGCCTGGCGCCGGAGCTCGTCTCCGTGTGCGTGTGCGAAGCGGGTGCCGGGCTTCGCCTCGAGCTCGTAGCACGAGAGGTGCTCGGGCCGAAGCGCGAGCGCCTCCGCTATGTCGGCGTCGAGGTCGGCGGGCTCCTGCCCCGGGATCCCGTAGATGAGATCCAGAGATATGTTGTCAAAACCGGCATCACGTAAATGGTAGGAGGCCAGTCGGACGTCGTCAGGACCGGCAACGCGGTCGAGGATGCGGAGCAGCTTCGGTCTGAACGTCTGCGCGCCGAGCGAGACGCGGTCGACGCCGTTGCGACGTAGCAGTGCGGCGAGCTCCGGCGTGACGGTCTCCGGGTTCGCCTCGACCGTTACCTCCGCGGCCTGCGGCAGGGTCGCGAGCAGCCGCTCGAGCTGATCGGCCTCGGTGAACGTCGGCGTGCCGCCGCCGAGGAAAACCGTCTCGAGCTCCGACGCGAGCGTCTGCCGCTCGAGCTCGAGCTCCGCAAGCAGGGCACGGACGTAGGCGGCATGCTGGCCGCCGCGACCGACCACGGTGACGAAGTCGCAGTAGCCGCACCGGCTCGCGCAGAACGGGAGGTGGACGTAGAGGTGCCGGACCGAGCCCGGGCCGGTCATCGGCGGCTCCCGTCGTCGAGATTGAGCACGGCGAGGAATGCTTCCTGCGGGACCTCGACTGCCCCGACCTGCTTCATTCGACGCTTCCCCGCCTTTTGCTTCTCGAGCAGCTTGCGTTTGCGGGTGATGTCGCCCCCGTAGCACTTCGCGAGCACGTCCTTCCGTTTCGCCTTGACGGTCTCGCGGGCGATCACCCGGGATCCGATCGCCGCCTGCACGGCGACGTCGAAGTACTGGCGCGGAATCTCCTCCCTGAGCCGCTCGACGAGCGCTCGGCCACGGGGGTAAGCCGCGTCGCGGTGGACGATCATCGAGAGGGCGTCGACCGGCTCGTCGGCGATCAGCACGTCGACGCGGACGAGCTCGCCGAGGCGGAAGCCGGCGACGTCGTAGTCGAAGCTCGCGTAGCCGCGGGTCCGCGATTTCAGCTGGTCGTAGTAGTCGAGCACGATCTCCGCCAGGGGCAGCTCGTAGGCGAGCAGGACGCGCTCGGGCGACAGGTATTCCATGTGGTCGAAGCGGCCACGGCGGTCGTTGTTCAGCTCCATGACCGGGCCGACGTACTCCTTCGGGACGATGATCGACGCGCGCACGTACGGCTCCTCGACCGCGTCGAGCTCGCGCGGCATCTCCGCGGGGTTGTGCACCTCGACCCAGTCTCCGTTCCGCTCCAGCACGCGGTAGGCCACGTTCGGCGCGGTCACGAGGAGATCGAGGTCGAACTCGCGCTCGAGCCGCTCGCGGACGATCTCCATGTGCAACAGGCCGAGAAACCCGCAGCGGAATCCGAAACCGAGCGCTTGGCTCGTCTCCGGCTCGTAGAAGAGCGCCGCGTCGTTCAGCTTCAGCCGCTCGAGTGCGTCGCGCAGGTCGGGGTAGTCGTCCGAGTCGGTCGGGAAGAGCCCTGCGAAGACCATCGGCTTGACGTCCTTGTAGCCCGGAAGCGGTTCTGAAGCGGGACGCCGCTCGGACGTCAGCGTGTCGCCGACACGCAGGCGGCTGACGTCCTTGAGCCCGGTGATCACGTAGCCGACCTCGCCCGCGCCGAGCGTCTCCGCGGCGCGCATCGTCGGCGCGAAGAAGCCGACCTCCTCGGCCTCGAAGCGCGTTCCTTGCGCCATGGCGCGCACGGGCTCGCGGGCCGCGAACGAGCCGTCGACGACGCGTACGAAGGCGACGACGCCGCGGTATTGATCGTAGGAGGAGTCGAAGACGAGCGCCCGTGGCGAAGCTGCCGGCTCGCCCGCCGGCGCCGGGATCCTCTCGACGATCCCATCGAGCACGGCGGCGATGCCGTCGCCGGTCTTCGCCGAGATGCGCAGGACGTCGTCCGGCCGGCCGCCGACGAGCTCGGCGATCTCTGCCGCGGCGGCGTCCGGGTCGGCCTGCGGGAGGTCGATTTTGTTGACGACCGGGACGATCTCGAGGTCGTTCTCGATCGCGAGGTAAGCGTTCGCGACCGTCTGCGCCTCGACTCCCTGCGCGGCGTCGACGACGAGCACCGCGCCCTCGCACGCCTGCAGCGAGCGCGAGACCTCGTAGGTGAAGTCGACATGCCCGGGCGTGTCGATCAGGTTCAGTTCGTGGCCTTTCCAGCTGACGCGCACGGCCTGCGCCTTGATCGTGATCCCGCGCTCGCGCTCGAGCTCCATCGTGTCGAGCACCTGCGCGCGCATCTCGCGCCCCGAGACTGTCTTGGTCAGCTCGAGGATGCGGTCGGCCAGCGTCGACTTGCCGTGGTCGATGTGGGCGATGATCGAGAAGTTGCGGATCTTGGCCAGGTCCATGCGCGATTAGCGCCGCGGGAGGCGCTCGCGCAAGGCTAGCAACGCGTTCAGCTCACGAACCCCCAGCAAACGGCACGAAACGAGGTACGCGGCGGTGCCTGCGGCGAGCGCTGTTCCAACCGAGATGAGCTGCGCCCAAAGCGCTCGGCCGAGGGCGGCATCGAGCCCGCGCCAGACTCCGTACGAGACCGCGGCCAGGACGGCGGCGGCTGCGACGATTCGGACCGTCGCGTCGGCCGTGCGCGCGAAATCCATTCGTTGCAGCCTGCGTCGCAAGAGAACGAGCAACAGGGCGGTGCCTGCGATGTTCACGAGCGAGGTGGAGAATGGGATTCCCCAGGTGCCGAGGTGGTAGAAGGCCGCGTCGAGCGCCGCGTTGAGGCCGAGGTTGGCAAGGGCGATCGCCGTCGGGATCCAGGGTGACTGGAGACTGAAAAAGGCGCGGTTCAGCATCAGCATCGCGCCGTTGAAGGTCAGGCCGAGCGAGAACGCGGCCAGCGCGCCGGCGACGACGGGCGTCTGGCCGGGGGCGAAGTGGCCGCGCTGGTAGATGAGGCGCACGATCGGCTCGGCGAGCACGGCGATGAACGCGCTGGCCGGGATGAGCAGGAAGGCGATCTGCCGTAGTCCGAGCCCCACCGTGGAGCGAAAGCCGGCGACGTCGCCGCGCGCCGCCTGACGCGAGAGCAACGGGAAGAGCACGGTCGCGACGGCCACGGAGAACATTCCCTGCGGCAGCATGTAGATGCGGAAAGCGCGGTCGATCGCAGTCGGCGCGAGCTCGGGGTCGATGAGACGCGACGCGAAAATGGAGTCGACGACGGCGTTGAAGTTGATCAGGCCGAGCCCGAGCGTGACCGGGAGCATCAGCACGAAGACCTGCCTGACCGCGGGGTCGTGCCAGTCGATCACCAGCTGGAGGCGCCCGTCTCGCCCGCGCAGCCACGGCAGCGGCAGCAGGAACTGGATCAGCGTCGCGATCACGATCGCGATCGCATAGACGTAGAGCTTCGCGTCGATCGTCTCGGCGTGCGGAACGCCGAGGACGAGACCGACGATGATCGCGAGGTTCCAGAACACCGGCGTCAGCGCCGGAATCGCGAACTCCTCGTAACTGTTCAGGATCCCGACGACGACGCCGGAGAGGCCGAGCAGAACGACGATCGGAAAGAGCACGCGCGCGAGCCCGACTGCCAGGTCCTTGTCACCGCCGGGGTTCCCGAACGGGCTGATCAGCCAGGGCGCCAGCACGATGCAGAGCGCGGTCAGGCCGCCGAGGCCTAGGAGGATCAGCCAGAAGAGGCTCGACGCGACCCGCCAGGCGCGCTTGCGCTCGCCCTTCTCGAGCAGCTCGCTGAAGACCGGGACGAACGCGGACGAGATGGCCGCGTCGGCAAGCAGCGCGCGGACGAGGTTCGGGACCTGGAAGGCGACCGTGAAGGCGTTGATCCGCCCGCGCGCGCCGAAGTAGTAGGCGGCCACGATCTCGCGGACGAGCCCGAGGATGCGCGAGAGGCCGGTTGCGAGCGAAAAGATCGCCGTCGACCAGGCCAGCCGCCGGCCCGCGTCTCGCCCGTCCACGTTGGCGAGTATAGGAACGGGGTCAGCCGTGCCCGAGCCGGGGCGGAGCGCTGAGCGGCGCCTGCAGCTCGGCCTCCTCGGGCGCATCCCCACCTGGGTGGGGCTTCTTCCCTCCTCCCTCTGCCCTCCAGCCTACCGGCGAAGTTCGCGCGCGTCGGTGCCGTACCAGTGACGAATGCGTGACGATTCGTGCGGCCCGGCCGTGCTTGCGACCAGGACCGACCCTTCTAGCCGGTGGCGATCGGCCAGGGCATTGAGCGGCGCCGGGCCTCTGCTACCCTGGCGCAGCCCGCCGAGCGGGCGTTTTTACGTCATGCCGAACATCAAGCAGCAGAAGAAGCGCGTCGAGATCGCGAGCCGCCAGCGACTCCAGAACCTTCGCTACCGCTCCACGGTCAAGACGCTGACGAAACGGCTCCGGAGCGCGATCGACGAGGGCGACGAGCAGCGCGCCGCAGCCGAATACCGCGAGCTCGTGCAGGCGATCGACAAGGCCGCCTCGAACCGCGCCTTGCACCGAAACACCGCAGCGCGCAAGAAGTCGCAGGCCGCTCGCATGCTGAGCGGCAGTTAAGGACCCTCAGGCCTTCAGCGGGTCAGGCGCTCTTGGCGCCCACCGGCTCGCGCCGGGCGGTCAGGTCGATGAGCGTGCGGCTGAACTCGAGCTCGCCGGGTAGCCGGCTACCGCCCTTGAGCGCGAGGTCGAGCTCCGCCAGCCGGACGATCGCCCCCTGGAGCTCGTCGGCCGTGAAGTTCTCCGCCTGCTGGAACAGCTTCTCGACGTAGAAGCGGTTCTTCTTCAAGCGTTCGGCGGCATCGCGGGGCGTCAAGCCTGCCTCGGCCATCGAGCGACACTCGGCGACGCGCTCGACGTGGCTGGTCAGGAGCCCGACGATTCGTGGCAGCGCGTCTCGCGGTGGTCCGGGCGTTCGGGCCAGGAGGCGCTCGCTCGCCGCGAGAACGGCGGCGACGTCTCGGCGGCCCCACGCGTCGGTCATCGCGAACGGCGGCACCTGGCCTCGCGGCGCGACCAGAAGCTCGACCTCGTGCTCGCCGATGGCCTCGCCGTCCGCCCAGGCGACGAGCTTTTCGACCTCGGAGGCGAGCTCGTCGAGGTTGTCGCCGACCAGCTCGACGAGCTGCCGCGAGACCGCCGGGTCGACCTTGACGCCCTGCGCCGCGAACTGACGGCCGACCCAGCCGGGGAGGTCAGCCTTGTTGCCGCGCTTCGGCAGGTCGTAGACGAGCACCTCGCCCGCCTTCGCGACTGCTTTGGCGAGCGGAGAGTCTTTCCGAACCCCGTCGCCGACGAGCGCGAGCACCGTCTCCGGCGAAGGCGACTTCAGATACTCGAGCACCGGCTCGGCGTCGGCTGCCTTCCACGCCTCGACGTCCTCGACGACCACGAGCCTGTGCTCGCTGGCGAAGAGGCCGAGCGCGTTGCAGGCGGCTGCTACGTCGTTTCCGTCCGCCTCCAGGGCGGAGAGGAGCTCCGTTGCGTCCTCGCCGACGCGGTCACGGAGCCGGCGCACCGCCCTCGCCACCTTCGGCCGGTCGGTGCCCGAGAGCAGGTAGGCGGGCTTCAGCTCTGCCATCGCGCCAAGCATAGGCTGAGGCTCCGGCCGCGACGAGCCCGAGCGTAGCCGCAGCCCAGCCGGAGCGGATCTGCGCGAACGGGAGCCTGCCGAAGAGCTTCGCGCAGCCGGCGAGATACGCGGCGCAGAGGCCGTCTGCCTGGGCGAGGAGCGCGCCGACGCCGGGCGCGATCGGGTCGACGACAGCCGACGCCATCGCGAACCCGAGCAGCGGGACCACCGCCGGCGCCGCCGCAGCGTTCGCCGGCACCGCGAGCAGCGGGATCGCGTGAAACTGGAACCAGAGGATCGGTGCGGTCGCAGCCCCGCAGGCAGTCGAGATCGCAACCGGTTCGCGGAGCAACCATGGCAGCGGGTACCCGTCGAGCCAGGTGACGATCCTCGGGGCGAGGACGAAGATCGCCACCACCGCCGCGAACGACAGCTGGAAGCCCGCGTCGAAGATCGCGTACGGGTTCCACGCGAGCAGCGCGAGCCCACCGAGCAGCAGGAAGTACCAGCGGTCGGTCGACCGCGCCGTCAGCCACGCGAGCGACCCGAGCGCCCCGGCGACCCCGGCGCGCAGGACAGACGGCTGTGGTCCGACGGCGAGCACGTAGCCAGCGATCGACACGAGCGCGCCCACCTGGCCGAGCCAACGCGGGATGCCCAGCACCCAGGCGAGCATGAGCGCCCCGCCGGCGACCAGCATCACGTTCTGCCCGGAAACGGCCAGTAGGTGATAAAGCCCCGAGGCTCGGAAGTCGGTGCGCAGGCGTTCGCTGAGGCCCTCCTCGTCGCCGAGCACGACGCCGAGCAGAACTCCGCGGCGCTCGCCGCGCAAGCCTTCTCCGACGGCGCGCGCGAGCCAGCGG
>JBKOUJ010000082.1:0-4359 GCA_046723355.1 Actinomycetota bacterium
TCGTAAGGGTTCGCACCCGCCGCGAGACGGATATCGTGAGTCTCGTGGCAATGCCCTCCCTCATCACCTCGTACGTCTGAAGCCTCGACCACGCCGAACGTGTGTCGGCGATGATGACTTGGTACGAAGCGGAGACGCTCGAGGAATGGCGCGAACAGCGGTCGCCCTTGGCTAGACTGCGCGCGCTGGTTGGGCGCCTCCGAGGTCGCCCGATTCCGATCCTCGAGGAGACGCATGCCTGAGCAGCGAAACGTCGGCAAGGTGATCGAGATCAAGGGTGTCGTCATCGACGCCCTCTTCACCGAGAACCTTCCCGAGATCAACACCGCGCTGGAGATCGCCGTGCCGTCGGAGGACGGGCAGGACGGCGTCCTCATCGCCGAGGTTCAACAGCACCTGGGCGACGACCGCGTCCGGGCTGTGGCGATGGACTCCACCGACGGCATCCCACGGGGCGTCGACGTCGTCGACACCGGCAAGCCGATCTCGGTACCGGTCGGCAAGGCGACGCTGGGGCGGATCTTCAACGTCCTCGGCGAGCCGATCGACACCGACGATCCGGTCGACGCCGAGGAGCGGTGGCCGATCCACCGCGACCCGCCGGGCTTCGACGCGCTCGAGCCCACGACTGAGATCTTCGAGACCGGCTTGAAGGTCGTCGACCTGATCGCGCCCTTCATCAAGGGCGGCAAGGTGGGGCTGTTCGGCGGCGCCGGCCTCGGCAAGACGGTCCTGATCCAGGAGTTGATCCGCAACGTCGCGCGCGAGCACAAGGGCAACTCGGTGTTCGCAGGCGTCGGCGAGCGGACCCGCGAGGGGAACGATCTCTACCTCGAGATGACGGAGTCGGGCGTCCTCAAGGACACGGCGCTCGTCTTCGGCCAGATGAACGAGCCGCCGGGGGCACGGCTGCGCGTCGGCCTGACCGGCCTGACAATCGCCGAGTACTTCCGCGACCAGGGCGCGGACGTGCTGCTCTTCATCGACAACATCTTCCGCTTCGTGCAGGCAGGCTCGGAGGTCTCCGCGCTGCTCGGCCGCATGCCGAGCGCCGTCGGCTACCAGCCGACGCTGGCGACCGAGATGGGCCAGCTCCAGGAACGGATCACCTCGACGCGCCAGGGCTCGGTCACGTCGGTGCAGGCGATCTACGTCCCCGCCGACGACCTCACCGACCCCGCCCCGGCGAACACGTTCGCGCACCTCGACGCCTTCATCACACTCGCGCGCTCGATCTCCGAGAAGGGCATCTACCCGGCGATCGACCCGCTCGACTCGAGCTCCCGCGCGCTGCAGCCGGGAATCGTCTCCGACGAGCATTACGAGACCACGACGCGCGTCCAGTCGGTGCTGCAACGCTACCGCGAGCTGCAGGACATCATCGCCATCCTCGGCATCGACGAGCTCTCCGACGAGGACCGGCTGACCGTCCAGCGGGCCCGCAAGATCGAGCGGTTCCTGTCGCAGCCGATGTTCGTGGCCGAGGTGTTCACCGGCCAGCCCGGCAAGTACGTGAAGCTCGAGGAGACGATCCGCGGCTTCACCGAGATCCTCGACGGCAAGCACGACGATCTTCCAGAGCAGGCCTTCTACATGGTCGGGACGATCGACGACGCGGTCGCGAAGGCGCGTGAGCAGGCCGGCGAGCCCGAGCAGGAGCCTGAGGAGGCGGCGGAGGCGCAGGAAGAGGCCGAGGAAGAGCAGGCGGAAGAGCCGGAAGCCGTTCCCGCCTAGTACGTGGCCGACGGCGCGCGCAAATTCTCGATCTCGCTGACGACGCCCGACGGGGCGGTCTTCGAGGACGAGGTCGAGATGGTGATCGTGCCCGGCGCAGCCGGAGAGATCGGCGTGCTCGCGAGGCACGCGCCGCTGATCGCGCTCCTCAAGGCCGGTTCGACCCGCATCTACGCGAACCGCGAGACCGAGGAGGTGCACGAGTTCGCGACCGGCCCCGGCTTCTTCACGGTCGAGCTCGACCGCGCGATCGCGCTCGTCGACACGGCCGTCGACGTCCGCGAGATCGATCCGGCGACCGCAGAGGCCCAGCTCGAAGACGCGCGGGCGGAGCTCGAACGGCTCGAACGCGGCGAGTCGGAAGCCGACCGCTGGCAGCTCGAGCAGCGCATCAAGGCTGCCGAGAACCAGCTCACTGCCGCTGGTCGGAGCTGATGCAGGCTTTCGCGCCCGGCATCTATCCGCGCTCCGAGGCACTGGTCCAGGCGACACGGGACCTCGACCGCGGGCGGACGACCAAGGAGGCGGTCGACGCGCAGGTCGAGCGCGACCTCGCCGAGCTCGTGTCCGTCCAGCAGAACGTCGGCCTCGACCTCCTGGCCGACGGAATGTTGAGCTGGCAGGACCTCTTCCGGCCGCTCCTCGAGGCGAGCGACGGGCTCGAGACCGGAGCATTGACGCGCTTCCTCGACACCAACACCTTCTACCGCGCGCCGCACGCGACGACGGCGACGCCGAAGCTGGCGCGCCCGCTCGGCGATCGCGACGTTGTTCCGCTGCCGGGACCGAGGCTCGTGACCCTGCCTTCGCCGTTCGCGCTCGCGCACGGAACCGGTGTCCAGCCGGCGACGATCGCGGAGAACGTGCTGAAGCCGGCGATCGAGCCGCTCGAGGCTGACCTGGTCGTTCTCTCCGAGCCGTTTCTCGCCCGCGACGAGACGAGCTCGCCGGCCGACCTCGAGGAGCCGCTCTCGAAGCTCACCGGCGGCCCCAAGCTGGCGCTGCAACTGACCTTCTGCGATGCGCGCGAGTCGCTCGAGCAGGGCCTTGCGGAGCTGCCTGTGGACGCGATCGGGATCGACTTCTACCTGACGCACGTGAGCGACGTCCCGAAGGGGATCGACAAGCTCCTGCTGGCGGGCGTCGTCGACGCCCGCAGCTCGACGGTGGAGGACTCCCGCGAGCTCGCAGGCTTCGCGGAGCGGCTGCGGACCGAGCGCGAGATCGAGCAGATCGCGCTCGTCCCAAACGGCGATCTCCAGTTCGTCTCGGAGCGGATCGCGCGCCAGAAGCTTCAGCAGCTGGGGGCGGCGAAGACGGCTACGGTTGAGGCTGCAGCGTGAAATTCCTAACCCACGAGATCGGATCGCTCGCCAAGCCGCCGTGGCTCGTGAAGACGAACGCCGGCCGGCCGGTCGACGAGAGCGACGTCGAGCATGCGCGGAGCTGGGGCGAGAAGGTTGGCGTGGACGGCCACGAGGAGCTCGTCGAGAAGCTTCAGCGCGGCGGCGCCGACAAGGACGAGCTCGGCCACTGGGCGAGCCGCTACGCGCTCCGCCTGCTCGAGAGCGCAGGCCTCGAGGTCGTGTTCGACGGCGAGCAGCAGCGGAGCGAGATGTACGCATGGGCCGTCGACCACTCCGACGGCTTTGCGCCGCGGGGCACCGTCCGCAGCTTCGACAACAAGTACTACTCGAAGTCAGCGGTCGTCTCCGAGCCGTCGCTGCGCGAGCCCTACCACAACGACGAGCTCGCTTTTCTCCAGTCGGTCGCGAACCACGATCTGAAAATTCCAGTCACCGGCGCCTACACGCTCGCGGTGTGGTCGTACGACGAGCACTACGGTCCGCAGACCGGCCGGATCGGCGCCGGCCACGGACGAAGCGAGGAGCTCGCCGCCCGCCGCAGCTTCGCGAACGACCTGGCTCGGAACGTGATCCGCCCGAACCTCGAGTCGCTGATCGACCTCGGCGCCAAGTGGATCCAGATCGACGAGCCCGGCGCCTCGACCGAGGCGGACGAGCTCGACATCTTCGTGGAGAGCTTCAACGAGAGCGTCGAGGGCCTCGACTGCTTCTTCTCGACGCACCTGTGCTTCTCCGACTACGACCTCTTCTTCCCGGCGATCGAGCAGATGCACGGCTGTAAGCAGTTCTGCGTCGGCTTCGCCAACTACGACACGCGGGAGCTCGGCACCTCCGGCTCCGACCGCCCCGGCTACGAGGTGATCTCGAAGTTCCGCGACCTGCCCTACGAGCCGATCCTCGGCCTTGGCGTCCTCGACATCCACACGGACTTCGTCGCGCCGCCGGAGCTCGTCCGCGACCGGATCCTCTATGCGGTCGACGTCTTCGGCGATCCGGAGCGGATCCACGTGTGCCCGGACTGCGGCCTGCGGACGCGCAGCTGGGAGGTCGCCTACGAGAAGCTGAGGAACATGGTCGAGGGCACGAAGCAGGCGGAAGCTGCGCTCACGACGGCAGGAGCAGCAACGTAATCGCCGAACGCTCGGCTATCCTCGGGTCGCGGTAGGCGCCCTCGCGGCGCTTTTCTTCGTCTTGGTGCCCCTTCCAGCAATGAACGCTCATTTCTCGCCCGCTAGCACACTTCACCAGAGACCACCCT
>JBKOUJ010000063.1:0-4030 GCA_046723355.1 Actinomycetota bacterium
AGGGCGTCTTCCTCGACGACGACCCACTGCTCGGTGTAGCGGCCCTCGACCTCCTTCTCGGTCTTGATCAACCGCGCCATCAGTCCCCTTCCCCGCGCGAGGCGACCATCGCGATCGCGCGCTCGATCTTCGGATAGGTGCCGCAGCGGCAGAGATTGCCGGACATCGCATGCCTGACCTCATCTCGGCTCGGCTGCGGATTCGCGGCGAGCAGCGCCGATGCCGAGACGATCTGGCCCGGCGTGCAGAAGCCGCACTGAGTGGCGTCGGCCACGACGAACGCCTCGACGAGCGGGTGCTCGCGCAGCGCTTCGATCGTCTTCACCTCGCGCTCGCCCACCGTGTGCACGAGCGTGATGCACGAGAGCACCGGCACGCCGTCGAGCTGCACCGTGCAGGCGCCGCAGTGGCCCTCGGCGCAGGCGATCTTGGTGCCGGTCAGCCCGAGGTCGTTACGCAGCGCTTCGGCGAGCGTGCGCCCGACTGGGGCGTCCAGCTCGTACGCGTGGCCGTTGACTCTAAGCGTGAGCATCCAGGGCGGGTGTCACGGCAAGGATGTCCGCGAGGTGGATGAGCCGAAACGTCGTGCGGCTGATGATCCGCTGATCCGGCTCGTCGGCGACCTCTGGAAGCAGGCGCCAAACGTCGCGCGCGGCGATCAGCAGCTCCTTGATCCGCTCGCGCTCATCCGAGTGGCCGTCGCGGTCGTAGGTCGCGTTCAGGGCAAGGCCGATCACGCCGACCGTGTCCGGCTGCCGGGTCCAGAGGAGCGGCGTCGCCATCGAGAGGTACTGGTGGATCCGGGCGAAGGCCATCGGCTGAGAGAACGTCTCGCCACCCTTGGGAGCCGTCGGCTCGAGCGGTGGCTCGCTCGCCGCGATTCGCTCGGCGTTGCCGGCCAGCATCGCTCGTAGGTCGTCGTCGTCGAGCCCGGATGCCTTCGCCGTCCGCAGCGAGATCAGGAGCGAGCTGGGCTGCTGCCCGTACGGGAAGTCGGACGCGTAGACGATCTGCTCGGGCGAGAAAACGCGGAAGACGGTCAGCAGGTCGATCGGGCTCCAGACGGAGGTGTCGAAGAAGACGCCGGCCTTGCCCGCGAAGCGCTCGGCGAGCGCCGGCAGGTCGGCGATGCCGCCGTGGGCGATGATCAGCTGGGCTTCCGGATAGCGGTCGACGAGCGCCGCGAGCTCGTTGGCGATCGGCGGCAGCCCGCGTCCGCCGTGGATCAGGATCGGGACGCGGCGTTCGGCGGCGAGCGCGAAAATCGGCGCCAGCCGCTCGTCGTTCAGCAGGAACCGCTGGGCGCGCGGGTGCAGCTTGATCCCGCGGGCGCCGAGATCGAGGCAACGCGTAGCCTCCTCGACCGGCTGCTCTGCGAGGTCGAGGCGCACGAACGGGATCAGCCGGTCGTCGGAGCGCTCGGCGTAGGCGAGCGTCCGGTCGTTGGCGGCGCGAAAAGCTGGGTGGCGGTCCGGCTCGTCCAGGCAGAACATGAAGCAGCGCGAGATCCGGTAGCGCTCGTTGACGGACATCAGATCGTCGTAGCTGCCGGCGAACCCGTCGATGTCCTGGCCGAGATGGACGTGTGCGTCGAAGATCTCGGAACCTTCCGGCAGCGCCGCGAACAGCTCCCGCGCGTAGTCGTCGACCAGTGCCTGCGCGCGAGCGAGCGCTTCGTCCATCGACCGTGAGTCTATGCACCGATAGCATCCCGTCGCCGTGACGGATGTATTGATTTGGGCCGACACCCTCCGCTCGCCGGAGATGCGCCACGAGGTGCCGGTCGTGATCCCGGATCCGTTCCTCTATCTCGAGCGAAACGGCGAGCGCCACGTCGTGATCACCCCCTTCGAGGTCGAGCGCGTCGAGGGCCAAGACGGAATCCAACCGCACCCCTACGAGCAGTTCGGCTACGACGACCTGGCCAAGCAGGGAATCCCGATGGAGGAGGTCACCCTCGGAACCGCGGTCCGGGCCATCAAGGAGCTCGGCGTCGAGAAGGCCGTCGTCCCGACGACGTTTCCGCTCTTGCTCGCAGACAGGCTCCGGGCCGAGGGGATCGAGGTCACGCCCGACCGGGAGACCTTCGTGCAGCGCCGCCGGGTCAAGAGCCAGGCGGAGCTCGAAGGGATCCGTCGCGCCCAGCGCGGCGCCGAGGCGGGCATGGACGCCGCGCGTGAGCTGTTTCGCCGTACCGAACAGCAGGACGGCAGGTTGATCCTGGACGGCGAGCCGCTCACCTGCGAGCGCGTCAAGAACGCGATCCAGCGGGCGTTCACCGACCTCAATCTGCTCTGCGAGGAGTTCATCGTCTCCCACGGCGCCCAGACCGCGATCGGGCACGAGATGGGCTTCGGCGAGATCAAGCCCAACGAGCCGGTCGTGCTCGACCTCTGGCCGCGAGACCGAGAATCCTCCTGCTACGCAGACATGACCCGCACCTTCGCCGTCGGCGAGCCGCCCGAGGAGCTCGCCGCTTACCACTCGCTGGTCCTCAAGGCGCTGGAACGCGCCCGCGAGTCGGTCAAGCCGGGCGTGGCGGGCCGCGACGTCTACGTGCTCGTCGCCGAGCTCTTCCACGAGGCGGGCTATCCGACGGGGCTCCACAAGAAGGACGGAGAGGTGCTCGAGGACGGCTTCCACCACGGCCTCGGGCACGGCGTCGGCCTTGAAGTCCACGAGCAGCCCTGGCTGAGTCGCTATCCCGGCCACCTCGTCGAGGGCGACGTGATCACGCTCGAGCCGGGGCTCTACCGAAGCGGCTACGGGGGCTGCAGGCTCGAGGACCTCGTCCTCGTCACGGCGGACGGGGCGGAGCCGCTGACGACGTATCCGTACGACCTGCAGCCTTAAGAAAAAGACGGCTCACGTAGGTTTGTTCGGATTCGGAACCGGGCAATCCCGAACCCGGTAGCACGCGTGTCCCGCGGCGACTCGCCGCGGGCAAGTACGACAGAAGGAGGCATGAATGGCTGTCGTGGAGGAATCCCGCGCCACGCCTGTAGCCGCTCCGCCTGTCGCCGATCCAGCGCCTCTGGGCCTCGCGGCCTTTGCGCTGACGACGTTCATGTTGAGCGGCCACAACGCGAACTTCATCCCGGACCTGATGTGGGTGGGGCTCGCGCTCTTCTACGGCGGGCTGATCCAGCTGCTCGCCGGCATGTGGGAGTTCCGCAACAACAACACGTTCGGCTCGACGGCGTTTTCGACCTATGGGGGCTTCTGGCTCGGGCTGGGCGGGTTCGTCGTCCTCGCCGAGGCGACGAAGCTCGGTGGGACGCTGCTGACGGGCAAGAACGATGTTGCGAACGGGCTCGCCTGGTTCGTGCTCTCGTTCGCGATCTTCAACTTCTACATGCTGCTCTGGAGCACCCGGATCAACCTCGCGGTCTTCGGCGTCTTCCTGACGCTGCAGATCACGGAGGTGCTGCTCGCGATCGGCTTCTGGGTCGCCGCGCATCGCGGCGTCGCCCCGACGGGCGCCGAGGTCGGCTGGATCCGCGCAGGAGGCTGGGCCGGCATCGTTACAGCTGCCGTCGCGTGGTATGCCTCGGCCGCACTAGTGTTGGCGGCCATGAACAACGGGCGAGCGATCCTGCCGACTGGGAAGGGCCTCTGGACCGGCGACCGCTTCAGCTTCGGGCAGCGCCGACGGCTGAAGCAAGCCACAGTGGCGAGGTAGGCGATGGCGGACGGCGTCGAGACACAGCAGCACGCGATCGAGACGATCCTGCTCGAGGAGCGGCGCTATCCGCCGCCGGAGGACTTCGCCTCCCAGGCGAACGCCCAGCCGGACATCTACGACCGCGACTTCGACGAGTTCTGGGAGACGGAAGGCCGCGAGCGGATCACCTGGTTCGAGCCTTTCGAGAAGCTCCTGGAGTGGGAGCCGCCCTACGCCAAGTGGTACATCGGCGGCAAGCTCAACATCTGCTTCAACTGCGTCGACCGGCACGTCGAGGCCGGCAACGGCGGCAAGGTCGCCTACTACTGGGAAGGAGAGCCCGAGGACGAGCGCCGCGAGCTCACC
>JBKOUJ010000159.1:0-19888 GCA_046723355.1 Actinomycetota bacterium
CTCCTGAATCGAGCCATAGATCGTTTGCGCGATCTCCCTGCTATGCACGTCAATCCGGCAGGTTCCGTAGGGAAGCTTGTTTCGCCGCTTCTTCTTGGAGTAGCGCGAGTAACGGTTCACAGCTGTCTTGCGCAAGCAGGATCGCGGCAGCGCGAGTGTGTTCAGCCAGAAGTCTTCGATCTCACGTTGGCGCGCCGCGTGGTCGGCAAAGAGGTTGCAGGTGATTCGGAACTTCTCGTCGGGGAGGCCTCGCCGCAGAAATTCGACGAAGAACCGGAGGTTGATCGACCGACCGTCGACGCGACGCAAGTCGCTCGTGCGTTTTCATTACTGAAAACATAGCGGGCGGGTCGGACGAGCTAAGAGCGGGCGGCGGGAATCGAACCCGCGTCGCCGGGATGGAAGCCCGGTGCTGCACCACTCAGCTACGCCCGCGTTCTCACTAGCGTACCGCCGGTGCAGCCCTACAGCTGGAGCCTCCACGCAGAGGCGGTCGTGCTCGTGCCGCTGCTTGCGCTCGGGTATGCGTGGGTCGCGCGGCGCTATCCGCCCGAGGGGTGGCGGATCGCCTGCCTTCTTTCGGGACTCGCGCTGATCCTCGCGGTCTTCGTGACGCCGCTCGAGAGCTTGGCGCTGCACTACCTCCTAACGGCGCACTTGCTCCAGAACGTCGCGCTTGCGGAGTGGAGCCCGGCACTCGTCGTGCTTGGGATCCCGCCCGCAGCGGCCCAAGCGGCTCGCAGATACGCCGCCGTCCGAACGCTGACCCATCCGCTCGTCGCGCTACCGCTCTGGCTGGCGACGTACTACGCCTGGCACATTCCCGCCGCCTACGACACGGCGCTCCGCCACCCGGAGACGCTGCTCCACCTCGAGCACCTGTGCTACTTGGTGACCGGCGTGCTGGTCTGGTGGCCGGTGTTGACCGGAAGGCTCGACGCCGGCGAATCCGCGGCGTACTTGTTCGCGGCGTTCGCCCTAGCGAGCCCACTCGGGCTGCTGCTCGCGCTGATCCCGAACGCCGTTTACGGCTTCTACGAGCACGCGCCGCGAGTCTGGGGCTGGAGCCCGCTCACCGATCAGCAGGTCGCCGGCCTGACGATGGCCGCCGAGGAGGCGGTCGTCTTCTTCGGCGCGTTCGCGTTCTACTTCGTCCGCTTCATGCACCGCGAGGACACGGCGCTCGACCTGAAGCACGCGCGATGGACGAGGTGATACTCGCCCGCCACGGCGAGAGCGAGCTCAGCGTCGTCGGCACCGTCAACGGCGACCCGGCTGTGGCTTGTGCGCTCACCGCCGAAGGCGAGCAGCAGGCCCGTCGGCTCGGCGCGCGGCTCGCCGAGGTCGAAATCGACCTCTGCGTCACGAGCGAGTTCGAGCGGGCGATCCGCACTGCCGACACCGCACTGGCCGGACGAGACGTTCCCCGGCTCGTGCTGGCGGAGCTGAACGACGTCCGCTTCGGCCGCTTCGAAGGAGGCACGCTCGCCGACTATCGCGCCTGGGCAGCGGAAAACGAGCCGACGACCGAAGCGCCGGGCGGCGGCGAGAGCCGCAGTGCCACCGTCGCGCGGTACGTGCGGGCGTACCGGACAATCCTCGCCCGACCGGAGCGAACGATTCTCGTCGTCGCCCACGGCCTGCCGATCCGCTACGTGCTCAACGCGCTCGAGGAGACGGATCCGGTGCCCCTCGTCGAACAGGTCGCGTACGCCGAGCCATATACGTTCGAACGGGCGGCGTTCGAGCGCGCCGTCGACCGGCTCGAGCGGTGGGCGGCCCAGCCCGCCTGGCGCTAGTCGGTTGGAGAAAGCGTACGGCCGTCAGTCGGTCGGTTCTAGTCGGGGCGGCCGGATCCGAACCGGCGACCTCCGCGTCCCAAACGCGGCGCTCTGACCAGGCTGAGCTACGCCCCGCTAAGCCCGTCAAAAATACAGCAGGTCCGCGCTGCTAGCCTCGCGCGCCGTGGCCGAGCCTGTGATCCTGCCCGGCGCCGAGGCTCGCGAGCGGCGGCCGGTGCTCGGCTACGCGATGGTGATGACGGCCGCGACGCTCTGGGCGGTCAACGGCGCCGTCTCGAAGGTGATCCTCACGACCGGCCTCTCCTCGCTGCGGCTGGCGCAGGTTCGATCGACCGGGGCCTTCGTGCTGATCGCGCTCGCGCTCGCGGCGACGAGGCCGCGGGCGCTTCGGATGCGCCCGCGTGAGCTCCCTTACTTCATCATCTTCGGCATCGGCGGGCTCGCGCTCGTCCAGTGGTTCTACTTTCTCGCCATCCACCGGCTCGAGATCGGGATCGCGCTGCTGATTCAGTACATCGCCCCGGTGCTCGTCGCGCTCTGGGCGCGCTACGTGTTGCACGAGCCGGTGCGGCGGCGAATCTGGCTGGCGCTGGCCCTGGCGCTTGCCGGGCTCGCGCTCGTCGTCCAGATCTGGAGCGGTCTCAGCCTCGACGCCGCAGGTGTCATAGCTTCGATTGGCGCGGCCGGCTCATACGCGCTCTACATCCTGATGGCCGAACACCGGATCGGCGACCGCGATCCGATCTCGCTCGTCGGGCTTGGCTTCTTCTTCGCCTCCGTTTTCTGGGCGGTCCTCAGTCCCTGGTGGAGCTTCCCGGCGCACCTAGTCGGCGATGACGTCTCACTGCGCGGCCACTTGTCGTCGATACACGTGCCGGTCTGGCTGTTGATGACTTGGATGATCGTGCTCGGGACGATCGTGCCTTTCGCGTTGCTCGTCTCGGCGCTCCGGCACGTCTCGGCGACTCGCGCGGGGATCGTCGCGATGCTCGAGCCCGTGGCAGGCGTGATTGTCGCGTGGATCTGGCTCGACGAATCGCTCGCCGGCGTGGAGCTCGTAGGTGCCGCGGTGGTCCTCGCCGCGATTTTTCTCGCGCAGAGCGCGCGTTGATTCGGACTACGTAGCAGTTCTTACGAAGGACATCCACCCAACCTGTTAGAACACCGACCTTCGGATGCGTCGTCGGGGGGCACGATCCGTTTGTGTGGTCCTGTTGCTTGCGCTTCTCGGGCCAGGAGGAGCGAAAGCGGGCCAAGTTGCCGGTACGCGAACGGCGGCCGGCGCGCGCGCTGGTGCGATCGTTGCGGCAGTCAATGCCGTCCGCGCGGCGCACCATCTTCCGGGACTCCAGGTCGACCTCCAGCTTGCCCGGGCGGCGCGCGCCCACTCGCTCGACATGCTGCGACGCGGCTACTTCGCCCACGGCAACCTGTTAGCGCGGATGATGCGCTTCCACGTGCGCGGCACGCTGTTCGAGGAGAACCTTGTCTACTCGAGAGGCATCCTCTCCGCGCAAAGCGCCGTGGCCGATTGGCTGGCGAGCCCACCGCACCGCGAGACGCTGCTCGACCCGAAGCTGCGGCGGATCGGGGTCGCCGCGCCAGTCGGGCCGTTCAACGGCTACGCGGCAGCGACGCTCGTCACCGCCGACTTCGCGGGCTAGCTCCTTCTAGTCTCGTTCGAGCAGCTGGCGCAACTCGGCGACCTTCTCCTGGCGCAGGTCGTCCCGCTCGCCGCTCTCGACACGGTGGACGAGGTCGCGGACGAGCGGCGCCAGCTCGACGGGGTTGAAGGGCTTCGTCACGTAGTCGACTCCGCCGAGGTCGATCCCCTTGGCCCGGTCCCTCACTTCGGCGCGGGCTGTCAGGAAGATGATCGGAATGCCGTTGGTCGCTTCGTCCGTGAGCAGTTCCTCCGCAACCTCCCAGCCGCTGCGGCCGGGCATCATCACGTCGAGCAGGATCACATCCGGGTGCTCGGCCCGAGCGAGCTCGAGCCCCTTGTCGCCGTCGGCTGCCTCGAGAACCGTCATATTCTCGGCCTCGAGGTTCACGCGGCAGAGCAACCGGATCGGCGCTTCGTCGTCGACGACGAGGACGGTCGTCATCCGCTCTCCTTTCCACTAAGGGCCGCTGCGCGCGCGAGCGGCAGCTCGAAGGCGAAACTGGACCCCGCGCCTTCGCGCGAATCCACCCACATCCGTCCGCCCATCGCCGAGACGAGACCGTGGGCAATGAAGAGCCCGAGGCCCGTCCCGCCGGTTGCTGGATCTCGCGCCATCGCTTCGCCCCGGAAGAACTTCGTGAAGATCCGCCGCTGGTCCTCTTCTGGGATCCCGATACCTTCGTCGACGACCCGCACCTCCGCGACCTCCCCGTTCGCACGGGCAGCGACGGTGACGGTGCCACCGTTCGGCGAGAACTTGACGGCGTTGTCGACGAGGTTGGCCAGGATCTGCCGGAGTTTGTCACGGTCCGCCTCCGCATCGAGCGGCTCCGCGGGCAGGTCGACGACGAAGCGGTGGGCGTTGGCCGTCGGTGCCTGCTCGGCGGACTGAACGACGTCCGACACCACCGTCCGCACGTCGGTCGGCGCCAGGTTGACCTGGAGATCGCCCGTGTCGAGGCGCGCGACACTGAGGAGTTGGTCGACGATCCGCGTCAGCCGCTCGGACTCGGAGGTGATGTAGCCGAGGAAGACCCTTCGCTCTTCCTCCTCGAAGGGCACGTCCTGGCGTAGGAGCGTCTCCGCGAATCCGTAGATCGAGGTCAGGGGCGTCCGCAGCTCGTGTGAGACGGTCGTGACGAAATCGGACTTCATCTGCTCGACGACGCGCTCGGCCGAGATGTCACGGAACGCGAAGATACGCCCCGAGACCGCGCCGGCCGGATCGCGCATGATCGCCTCGGTCACCGAGAGCCAGACTTCGTCGTCGCCGCGCCGAATCGGCACGAGGCGGTCGCCCAGCCCGTCGATCCCGGCCTCGCCGCCCGATCCGAGCGTCCGTGGGAGGACCCGCTCGGTCGTGCGGCCGACCGCGTCGGCGCCTGCAACGCCGGTGATCCTCGAGGCCGCGTCGTTCCAGAGCACGACCCGTCCCTCGCGGTCGACGGCGACGATGCCGTCGGCGATGTTGGCCAGGATCGCGACGCTGCGCTCCCTCTCGAGCGCGACGCGCTGATACAGCTCGGCGCTTGCCAGTGCTGCCGAGGCGTTGGCCGCGAGCGCCCCGAGCGCCTCGGCCTCGTCGGGGTGCCAACTGCGCGGTCGTGTCGCATAGACCGACAACACGCCTTGTGGGGTTCCCTCCGACCCGACGAGGGGTACCGCCAGGAAGGCCCTGTAGCCGGCGGCAAGGGCGGGATCTTCGGCCGCCGGACCTTCGTCCTCGACGTCACCGACGGCCACCGGCGTACCAGTCTGAATCGCATCGGCCGCGGCCCAGCCCGTCGCCGGCGACCGGGACTCGAGCAGCTCGTCGGGGAACTCGCCTCCCGCCGCGCTGACGACGAGCTCGTCGTTGTCGAGGAGGCGCACGACCGCCGCGTCCGCGCCGAGCAGCGCCGGCGCTTGCGCGACGATCTCGTCCAGGACCGCCGCCGGGTCGAGCTCGGTGGCGAGCAGCGTGCCGGTCCGCGCGAGCTGCTGGGCGAGCGCGCGCGCCCGCCGCTCGCTCTCGTAGAGCTCGCTCCGTTCGAGGGCTCCGCGAGCCGTGCCCGCCAGGTTCTGCGCGAGTTCCAGGTCGTAGTCGCTGAAGCGCCGCCGCCCGTCGAAGAACACCACTGCGAGCCCTGTGCGTCTGCCGGGCGCTTCCACGGGCACTGCCAGCACGGCACCGTATCCCGCCGCGGCAGCCGCGTCCCGCCACTGAGGCTCGAAGCGGTTGTCGTCCGCAAGGCCCGGCGCCGCGACCACGACGCGGTTGCGTGCACACGTCGCCAGCGGCTCGGCCACGTCGGTCCGGAGGAGGCTTGCGACCTCCTGGGGCAGGCTGCGCTGGGCGACCAGCTCGAACCCTTCCTCGGCCGGCATCAGCAGTCCGGCAGAGCTGCCGCCGAGCACCTCGGCGGCGGCACGCGCAACGGCGCGCAGCGTCTCCGCCTGCGAGATGGGCGTCGCGAGCAGCGACGCGATGTCGTAGAAGGCCCGCTGGATCCCCGCCTGCCTCGAGCGCTCCTCGAAGCTCTCGGCATTGCGAAGCGCGAGCGCTGCGAGCGTCGCGAACGCCTCGAGCAGCTCTGCGTCCGAGCTCGTGAATGAGCGCTCGGCATCGCGCGTGCCGGCACCGAGGACGCCCCGAATCTGGTCCGACCACATCATCGGCGCAACGATCGCCCCGGCGAAGCCCTCGTAGGCGTCGTGGGGGACCCCCTCGGCCAGGTCCGAATACGAGCCCGAGAGAGCCGGCGCGCGGCTTTCGATCGCCTCCCCTGCGAGACCGCGGTCGGAGGGGAACTCGAACCCGACGAGCTCCGGTGCGAGGCCGTGCACGGCCGCGCAGCTGAGCGTCCCGTGGACCGCATCGAGCAGGTAGCAATCGGCTGCTTCGCAGTCGAGCAGCCGCGCCACCTCGTCGACGAGCCGGTGGAGCACGGCCTCGAGCTCGAGCTCGCTCGTGACGATCTGCGCAGCGCGCAGGAGCGACGTCTGCTCGCGCAGGCGGCGCCGGTTCTCGTCCAGCAAGCGCGCCGAGTGGATCGCCAGAGCGAGCTCGCGGGCAACCGACTCGACGAGCGCTACCTCGCTGTCCGTCCACGCGCCGGGTGTCCCGCGATGAAGCGACAGCACGCCCAGAGGCCGGTCGAAAGCGACCATCGGCGTCGCGATCACCGACTTCGTGCCGAGGCGCCGAAACGTCTGTGCGGCGCGCTCGGGCTCCTCGAGCTCGGTCGCTCCCTCCACGTCCGAGGCGACGACCGTCCTCTGGCGGAGCGCCGCCAGGTTTGCAAACGGGAGATTCTCGCCCCGCGGCCCGATCGGCTGCAGGCCCGACGCGTACCACTCGGCCGCGAGCCACTGCGCCTCTGCGGGACCGCCCAAGCGGATGAAGCAGCGTGTAGCGCGGAGCGCCCTCCCAACCTCGGTGGCGGCGATCCGAGTGCCGTCGGTAAGCCCTTCGACCGACCGGACCCGGCGCGAGATGTCGGCGACGAGCCGCTCGCGGGCGAGTGCCTCGTCGAGGGCCCCGGCCGAGCGCGTCCGCTCGAGCGCCAGGGCCGCCTCGGCCGCCAGCGACTGCATCAGCGTCACCTCCTCGCTCGAGAAGGAGCGCTTCGCCGAGGTCGGGGCGACGACGAGGACGCCGATGACCCGCTCCTCGGCGATCAGGGGGATGAAGGCGCCGCTCTTGGCGCCGGTCGCCTCGACGAGGCGGGGGCTGACGAGCGGCGAAACTGCGCAGTCGAAAACGACCACCGGCGCCGCCTGGAAGTAGGCACTCGCTATCCCGGACGGTTCGTCGCGGAGGTCGAGCCGGAGGTCGCGCCACCAGTCGACGTCGCGGCCCTCGGATCGGGCGAGCAGGCCGGCCGCCTGGCCGGCGTCCTCGTCGATCAGCGCCAGCGCGGTGAACTCGATGCTCAGGACCGAGCCGACTTCGTCGAGCAGAACGCGTCCGGCGGCCTCGGGGTCGCGCGACCGCGCCAGGGCGTCGGAGATCGCGGCGACGGCGTCGAGCTCCCGGCCCCGCGCCGAGACGAGCTCCTCGGCTTCGCGGGCGCGCGGCCCGCTGGAGAGCAGCTCTGCCCGCTCGGCCCAGCGGCTCAGAAAGACGATCGCCGGCAGGAATGCGATCACGCTCGCCGCGAACGAGGCCCAGAGGTGGCCGCCGATCGCCGTGCGGCTCTCGAGTACGGCCGCCCCCATGATCGCCGCGGGAATGCCGATGCACGGGAAGACGAGAGCCAGCGCGAGCTCGTTCGGGGTCAGGCGCGAGCGCTCGCGCCACAGACCCGGCGCCAGCGCCGCGGTGACCCCGAGGTACGCGATTGCAACCGCGAACAGCGGCACTGCGTTGAAAAGAACCGCCTTGCTCTCTGCGCTCACTGGGCTCTTGGGATGATAGGAGCCGCAAACTGGGCCGTCGAGGCGTTCAGCGCGATGAGTCTCAGATTTCAAAAGATGGGCCGGATGGCCTATTGGCAGGGAGGGTTGCGACCGCTAGCGTCTCTCCCACTGGGCGATGCGCACCCGGGCGGTACCTGGCCATATGCCCGCGGTGAGCAATTGAGAGGGTCCGCCGCCACGACCCCCCGAGCGGCGGGCCCTTTCTTTATCCACCGAAAGTGCTGCGCACTTTCGGTGGCGGCTTTCTAGGCGAGCGGCTTGTTCTCGCCGTCGGCGAACGTCCAGGCGCGGTTCGCGAGGAACATGCACACGGTGACCGGCGGGATCGCAGCGACGTAAGCGCCGACCTTGCCGATTCCCGCGCCTTCGTGGAGGAGCAGGACGAGCAGGCTCGTCGAGACCGCACCGACCGCCTGAACCGCGACGTAGAGAACCCGCGCGCGCGTCGTGTCGCGTGCGGCGAACGTCCAGCGCCTGTTCAGGATGTAGCCGTTCAACGCTCCGACCGCGAAGCCGAGGAAGGCCGCGAGAACGTACGGCGTCGAGATCGCGAGCAGCACCCGGTAGGCGACGAAACTCAGGAGCGTGTTGCCGAGACCGACGACGAGGAAGCGCGCGAACTGTCCGCGGATCGCCTAGGCCCTCCTACACGCGGACGCGGCGGTCGGCCACGATCGCGCGCGGGGGCAGCTCGGGCGCCTCCGGGAAGTTCTCGAGCTCGCCGATCACGTAGAGCGGCCGCCGCTTCACCTCGGCGTGGATGTCGCCGATGTACTCGCCGATCACGCCGAGGACGATCAGCTGGATGCCGCCGATGAAGCTCGTGACCACGACGATCGACGTCCAGCCCGGCACCTCGTAGAGGCCCGACAGCTTCACGATGATGCTCCAGATCCCGTAGGCGAACGCCACGAACGAGACGAAGAAGCCGAGGTTGAGCGCAGCGCGCAGCGGGGCCGCCGAGAAGCTGATCACCCCGGTGGCCGCGAATCGCAGCATCTTCCGAAGCGGGTACTTGGTCTCGCCGGCGAAGCGCTCCTGCCGGGTGTAGACGACTCCGGCCTGCCGGAGGCCGATCCACGAGAACATGCCGCGGACGAACCGGTTGCTCTCCCGCATCTGGTTGAAGACATCGAGCGCCCTTCGGTCGACCAGCCTGAAATCGCCGACGTCGACGGGTACCTGGACCTCCGAGATCCGGTTGAACCCGCGATAGAACGCGGCGGCGGTCGCCCGCTTGAAGCGAGTCTCACCTTCGCGCACGTCTCGAACGGCGTAAACGACGTCGTAGCCCTCGCGCCAGCGCTCCGTGAGCTCGAGCACGACCTCGGGGGGATCCTGGAGGTCGGCGTCCATGACGATCACCGCGTCTCCGGCGGCGACATCGACGCCGGCCGTGAGCGCGATCTGGTGGCCGAAGTTGCGTGACAGCCTGAGCAGGCGGAGCCGCGGCTCGTCGCGCGTCGCCTCGACCATTCGCGCCCAGGTCCCGTCCCTGCTGCCGTCGTCGACAAGGATCGCCTCGGCGTCGCCGTCCAGACGGTCCATCACGTCGGTCAACCGAGCGGCGAGCTCCTTGATGACCCCTTCCTCGTTGTAGGCCGGTACTACCAGTGAGTAGGTGGGCACGACCCAGCCCCTTCTGCGCGCCACATCGGGATGTCGCAAGTGTAGGGCCGGTGTCGGCTGGGCCGTCTGGTCCAATCCAGACGAGGTGACCGAGCACCGCGCCGAGAGTGCCGTGATTGCGGGCCGAAAGCCGGCCTCTTCGGCCGGCGGCCGGCTGGTCGAGCGGCTCGCGTGGAAGCTCGACTCCGGCGCCGGACTGGTTGCCATGTTCACGCTCGCGCTAGTGCTGCGACTCGCGATCGTCCCCCACACCGGCTTTTACGGCGACCTCGGGCTGTTCAAGGAGTGGACGATCCGCCTCTACGACGTCGGGCCACGACACTTCTACGTGCACGGAGAGCTCCAGGACTACCCGCCTGGCTACCTCTACGTTCTCTGGCTGACCGGAAACCTCTTCGCCTCGCCCGGCTACCTCGTTCTGAAGCTGCCGGCGATCGTCGCCGATCTCGGCCTGGCCTGGATAGCGGGGACGTTCGCCGCGCTGCTCGCGCCCGAGCGGATGACGCAGCGCTGGCCGGTCAGAACGCTCGTCGCGGCCGCGGTCCTTTTCAATCCGGCGTTCTTCGGGGTCAGCGCGATCTGGGGTCAGGTCGACTCGGTGCCCGACCTGCTTGTCCTCTCGTCGCTGCTGCTTCTGCTGACCGGCGAGCGGTCGTTGCCTCGCGACGCCGGAGCTTTGCTGCTCTTCGGCGTCGCACTGGCGATCAAGCCTCAGGTCGCCTTCGTGCTTCCTGCGATCCTGTACGCGCTGTACCGGCGTTATCTGCATGGCCGGCCGCGTGACGAGCTGCTCGCCGGTGCGCTGCGTATCGCCGCGGTGGGCGCTCCGGCGGTCGTTCTCTGGGCGGTCTCAGGCGTCCCGTTCGGACTCGGACCGATCGAGCTCTTTCGCTTTGACCGCCACTCCACCGCGATCTACCCGGTCACGAGCGCGAACGCGTTCAACATCTGGGGCGCGGTCGCGTTCTGGCGCGACGACTCGGTCCCGGGCCCACACGCAGATGCAGACGTCTTGAGGATCGCCGGAGTCCCGGCGCTCTACGTCGGGACGATCCTCTTCCTCGTAGCGCTGGGGTTCGTGCTCTGGCGCGTCCATCGATCGCTCAATCGCGGCGCCGAGGAGGCCCGTGTCATTGCGACCGCAGCCGCAGTCGTCAGCCTGATCGGCTTCCTCACCCTGACGCGGATGCACGAGCGGTACATGTTCCTCGCGCTCGTCTGTCTGACGCCCCTCATCGTCAACCGCGCGCTTCGGCCCTGGTACGCCGCGCTCTGCCTGCTCTTCGTGGTCAACCTCTGGCTGCCGTACGGATCGCAGTGGAGTTGGTCGACGCCCTTGCATCCCGAGCCCCTCTTCAACTGGGTCTTCGGGACGGCGATCGACTCCTGGCAGAGGCGAGCGTGGTCGCTCGCCGTCGTCGCAGTAGGGTCGGCGACGGCCTTCGTCAGCCTGCGCTGGGCCGCGCGTGCCGTTCAGGACCGACGGGGCTGAGCTATGCGGCGGCCGCAGCGGCCGCCGCCGCCTCCGTCGCGTCGGCGATCTCACGGACGACTTCGACGATGTCGCGGTTCGCGTTGAAGGTCCGCCGCTGCCGGTCGGCGCCGTTGCCTCGCGCGAGGATGTCCCGGACGCCCTCGAGCTCGCGCTCGGAGCCGAGCTCTCGCGCGTGCGGCTCGATATCGCGCAGCGTCCGGCGGATCAGTTGCGCGACCGGGACACGGTTGCGGCGGCCCGTGGCCAGGTCCATCACCGGCGCCTCGAGCCCGTAGCGGGCGGCGAGCCACTTGTTCTCGGTCGTCAAGATCCGGTGGTAGGACGGGATCTCGTTGCCGCTCTCGTACCGCTCGCAGTAGTGCTTGACGAGCGCTTGGCAGTACCCGGCGAGCGCGACCGCGTCCTCGACCCGGGTGACCGCGTCGCAGATGCGGATCTCGACGGTTCCCAGCCGCGGATGCAGGCGGATGTCCCACCAGATGTGCGTGTAGTCGGCGATGCAACCCGTCTTCTCGAGCTGTCCGACGACTTCCGCGTAGTCGGCGTAGTCCCGGAATCGCGGCGGCGGGCCCGAGCGCGGGAAGGCCGCGAACACGATCTGCCTGATCGACGACAGCCCCGTGGCCTCACCGCGCCAGAACGGCGACGACGCCGAGAGCGCCAACAGCTGGGCGATGTGCGCGAGCAAGCCGTTGACGACCTGGATCGCCTTTTCGGGATCATCTACCGCGACGTGGATGTGGAGCCCGAAGATCAGCTCGCGGCGCGCGACGTACTGCATCTGGTCGATCAGGTGCCGGTAGCGGTCCTTCGCGGTGATCCGCTGCCGCTCGAAGAGGCTGAACGGGTGCGTCCCGGCCGAGCCGACGCGGAGGTTGTCCGCGGCGGCGATCTCCGTCACGTACGAGCGCAGGCGCCGGAGCTCGCGATCGACGTCGGCCGCCGTTCGGCAGATCGGCGTCGCGATCTCGAGCACCGACTGCATCAACTCGGGATTGACGTGCGTCTCGAGCTCGTGTCCGGAGATCGCGGCGAGAACGGTGTCGATGTGCTGGACGAGGTCGAACGTCTCGCCGTCGAGCAGCATGTACTCCTCCTCGACGCCGAGCGTGTACGGCTCGCTCTTGCCGAAGGCGTGGTCGAGCACGCTCCCGCCCGGCGCGAAGCTCTTGCCCGTGATCGTCGCCGGATAGATCTGCTTCATGCGAGAAGTATCCCCCGTTCAGCGCGGATTCAGCACTCGTTAAGCGCCTCGGCGCAAAATGGCGCCTCGCGAACCGGAAGGAGACGGCGACTGTGGCACGCGGCAGCTCGTTCGACGGTCATTAGACCGCACTAAGATCGCGGCGCGTGGAAGCGCTGCGGCAGGTCGAGGATTGGCCCGTCCGGCGGGCTGCGCTGGGGGTTACCTCGGCCGACGGGACGATCGCCCAGCGGGGCGATGCGACGGCGCCCCTGCCCTGGGCCTCGGTGACGAAACTCGTGACGGCGCTGGCCGCCCTGGTCGCGGCCGAGGAAGGGGTGGTCGACCTCGACGACGCGGCCGGGCCGGCCGGATCGACCTTCCGCCATCTACTCTCGCATGCTTCAGGCCTGCCGCCGGAGGGCGAAACCCCGATCGCCAAGCCAGGCGCCAGGCGGATCTACTCCAACGCGGGCTTCGAGGTCCTGGCCGAGCGCGTCGCCGCGGCTGCCGAGATGCCGTTCGGCGATTACCTTCGTGAGGCTGTGCTCGCGCCGCTCCAGACGGCCGCGTCGCTCGACGGCTCGCCGGCCTCCGGAGTCAGCGGCACGCTCGAAGATCTGCTCATCCTCGGCCGACAGCTCTTGCGGCCGACCCTGATCGCGCCCGAGACGCTCGCCGAGGCAACCGCGGTCGCGTTCCCCCGGCTCTCCGGCGTCCTGCCGGGGTTCGGGCGCATGGACCCGAACGACTGGGGGCTCGGCTTCGAGCTTCGCGACGACAAGCGCCCGCACTGGACGGGGAGCCGAAACTCGCCGGCCACCTTCGGCCACTTCGGCCAGAGCGGCAGCTTCCTGTGGATCGATCCGGAGGCCGGAATCGCGTGCGCATGTCTTACGGACACGAGGTTCGGGGACTGGGCGAAGGAAGCATGGCCGCGGCTCTCTGACGACGTGCTCGACGAGATCCGCACAACCGGCGCAGCCGGCTAGCCGCTCAGGCATCCTGGGATGGTGGCCGACCGGAAGCGGCGACCTGCGGCATGGCTCCGCATCGCCGTCGCCGCGCTCCTGATCGGCGCCGGAGTCAGCGCGGCCGCGGTGTGGGCGGCCGGCCGTGACCACGACGACGGGGCCTCTTCGCGTCAACCGCCAGCCGGTAAGGGCAGCCGAAGCCCCGCCGACCCGAACCGGCCGCTCCGGATCCGCGCGCGCTCTGCCGGCTCGCTGGCGGCCCCACTCCAGGACGCGGCGATGGCATCCGTCGGCGGCAAGCTTCTCCTTCTCGGAGGCCTCGACGCCGCCGACGTCTCGACCGCGGATATCCACACGATCGTGGGAGGGCGTGAGCGGACCATCGGCCGCCTTCCGACCGTTTTCCACGACGGCGCCGCGGTGGGGATCGGGCGCTTTGCCTACGAGTTCGGCGGCGGGGACGGGATCCGCCAACTCGATCAGATCCTGCGGGTCGACCCGAGCACCGGCACCGTCAAGCGGGTTGGGAAGTTGCCGGACCCGAGCAGCGACCAGGCCGCTGCCGCCGTCGGCGGCGATGCCTACGTCGTCGGTGGGTACACGGGGTCGGCGTGGCTGAACACGATCGTCGCCTGGCGCCCAGGCGGGACCGCCCATGTTGTTGCACGGCTACCGGTTCCGGTGCGCTACGCAGGCGTCGCCGCTGTGGGAGGCAAGGTCGTGATCGCGGGAGGATCTCTTCCCGACGGAACAGCGAGCCGTGCGGTCTACGTCTTCGATCCGGCTTCCCACGACGTGCGGCGGCTAGGGACCCTCCCGGCGCCCACCACGCATGCTGCCGCGGCGCCAATCGGCGATCGCGTGCTCTTGATCGGCGGCCGCTCGGCGGCGCCGAACACACCGACGGCCAGGATCGCGGCGATCGACCCCCGCCAGGGCTCGATTCGCGTCGCCGGCCGGCTGCCGCATGCCGTATCGGACGCCGCTGCCACCGCGTTCGGCCGCGGTGTCGTCGTCGCCGGCGGCCGCAGCGACGCCCCTGTCGCGAAGCTGACGACACTTGCCGCCGCGAAGCCCGCGAGGCACAGGGATACACACCGCATGACGCGTCTCGCCGTCAACGTCTACGCATACGACGGCGCCAATGCACTCAGCCCGGCCGTCGGAAACGCGCCCCCACGCGTCTACGTCCCAAACAGCGCGAGCAACACCGTCGACGTGATCGATCAGCGAACGTTCAAGATAGTCGCCCACTATCGCGTCGGCCTCCTCCCGCAGCATGTGACGCCCTCGTACGACTTGAAGACCCTCTGGGTAGACAACGACGTCGGCAACAGCCTGACCCCCGTCAGCCCGATCACCGGCCGTCCGAAGCGCGCGCCGGTCCCGGTCACCGACCCGTACAACCTCTACTTCACGCCTTCGGGCCGCTTTGCGATCGTGGTCGCCGAGCGGGAGCACCGGCTCGACTTCCGTTACGCACACACGATGAAACTCCACCGCGCGCTAGTCGTACCGTGCCGCGGCGTCGACCATATGGACTTCTCCGCGGACGGCAGCTTCCTGCTCGCCAGCTGCGAGTTCTCGGCGGAAATGGTCAAGATCGACGTCCGACGGGAGAAGGTCGTCGGCGTCCTTCATCTCCGCCGGGCCAGTGCGATGCCTCAGGACGTCAAGCTCGCGCCGGACGGGAAGATTTTCTACGTCGCGGACATGGCGTCGAACGGCGTCTGGGAGATCGATCGGACCGGGCGCCGCGTGCTCGGCTTCATCCATACCGGCGCCGGTGCGCACGGTCTCTACCCCAGCCGCGACGCGAAGTTGCTCTACATCACAAACAGAACCGAGGGCACGATCTCGGTGCTCGACTTCGCGACGCGGAAGCTCGTCGCGAAGTGGGATGTCGGCGGGAGCCCAGACATGGGCGGCGTCTCCGCCGACGGCAAGGTCCTCTGGCTCTCAGCTCGCTACAACGCCAAGGTTTACGCGATCAGCACCAAGAACGGTCGGGTGCTCGCGCGAATCCCGGTCGGCTACGGGCCGCACGGCGTCTGCGTCTGGCCGCAGCCGGGCCGATACTCGCTCGGCCACACGGGGATCCTCCGCTAGCGATCTAGCCCTCCGCGAACAGCGGCCGGATGAACTCGTCGAACGTCTCGCGGTCGCAGCTCGCGACCGTCGAGGGCGTCAGGGCGCGCACCGAGGCCGTTCTCGGGATCTCCATCGCAAGCGCAACTTCGCCGAAGTAGTCGCCGGGCCGCAACACCCGCCGTGGCCCCAGCGACGCTTGAGTGACCGCGAACATCCCGCTCAGCACGACGTAGAAGCGCTGGCCTTCGTCGCCCTCGTCGACGACCGCGTGGCCGGCTGGGATCGGCTCGCGGCGCATCCGCTCCGCGAGCTGAGCAAGCGTTTGGCCCGGAAGCGTCGCAAGCAGGCCGACGCGCTGGAGCTCGGTGACGCCGGCGGGCTGGAAGCGAGGGTTCATCTCTTGGCCACCCTATCGGGGGAACCTCCCGGTTTCCCCGAACCCCCTCCACTGGTCCGCTTCGCGGACAGGCCGCTGCGCGGCCGGACTCATCAGGCGTCGTGAATCTCGGCTGCATCGGGCGGGTCCTCGTGCCCCGGGCCGCGCATCGCCTCGTGCTCTTCCTGCTCTTCGGGCGCGCGCGCCTCCTCTTCGCGAGTAGGCTCGGGCTGCTCCTGCATTTGAGTCTCCTCCGTTCGGGGAAGTGTTGTAGGTGTACACCTACATCAGATGGCCGAGCTCGAAGGATGGACCTTTTGCCCGCGGTGCCGGAGCGAGCTCGCGGGTGACCAGGCGCGGCTGACGTGCGCGGCTTGCGGGTTCGTCGTCTATGCGAGCTCGAAGCCGACAGCGGGCGCGCTGTGCGTCGAGGACGGGCGCGTTCTCCTCGCCCGGCGCGCGGCGGAGCCGTTCGAGGGCCGTTGGGACATCCCAGGTGGCTTCCTCGAGGAGGGCGAGGATCCAGTCGACGGGCTCCGGCGCGAGCTGAAGGAGGAGACCGGGCTCGACGTCGAGCCAGAGCGGTTCCTGGGGGTCTGGATGGATCGCTACGGCGGCGACTCGACGGCGGAGGCGACACTCAATCTGTACTGGAAGGCACGAATCGTGGCCGGCGACCCGGAGCCGGCCGACGACGTCTCCGAGCTCCGCTGGTTCGATCGTGACGCCCTGCCGAGCCCCGACGAGCTGGCCTTCGAGAACGTCCCGCTCGTTCTAGAGGCGTGGCGGGACGAGGACGCGTAGGGCCGCAGGCTCGACGCGGCAGACGATCGGCGTTTCCAGGTCGAGCGGCTCGCCGTCGATTGCCGCGCGGAGGGTTCCAGCGCGACCGAGCTCGAACCGCTCGCCGACCCGCTCATCCCAGTCGGTCGGCAGCAGGCCGGCCGCCGAGTAGAGATGGAGCCTCCCTTCGGTCAGGTCGTTTCGAGCCCCCAGCTCGAACAGCTTCAGCTCGTAGGCGTTGTTGGCGACGAGGACGACGCGTGCGGCGAGGATCTCCCCGTCCACGCGGAGCCGCAGCCGATGTGGGTGGCGGAGCGTCCGCAGCAACGCGCGTGCGCTCGCGAGCGACTCCCGCCTGCGGCGGTGAGCCTCGCGCCCGTGCACCAGCGAGGCGTAGGCGCCGATCGAAACGTTGTTCAGGAACAGACGCTCGCCGGCGCGGCCGACGTCGACCGGACGTTCCTCGCCGCCGAATGCCTCGAGCGACGCCACGGGATCGCGACGGTCGAGACCGAGATCGCGAGCGAAGTGGTTGCGAGTTCCCACGGGAACGCAGACGAACGGCAGATCGCGTTCGATCGCGACCTCGGCAATCGCCGCCAGCGAACCGTCGCCGCCGGCCATTCCGACCGCCTCGGCGTCGCCCGCGGCTTCCACCGCAATCGCGGCTGCATCCTCGCCCTCGCCGAGCACGTGCGCCGCGATCCCCCTTTTTTCCGCGGCTGCAGCCAATTCCTCGGCGCTCGCGCATCCGCGGCCCGACCGGGGGTTGATCAGCAGAAACCCGCCCAAAACCGCGCGAGCATAGGCCTTTCGGGCGGGCAAGTTAGGCCGTTTGGCTCATGTGTAGTGGCGGCGCTCCGACCGATCATGTGCCCTATGAGCGATCGCGGTCTTCACAGGATCGAAGCGGACCTCGAGGAAAGCTGGCTGGAGGACTGGGCCGGCGTCGGAATCGCGGAGCTTGAGGCGTATCTCGCCAAGCACGCCGCGTTTCTGTCGTACCTCGAGGACGCGAAGAACTAGATCCGCCGGGATTAACAGACCGGCGCGCGGGTATCTCTCGCGCGGTGAAGCTGAGCTACCTGATTCGCGGGCTCCCCGGACATCCGCTCCACCCGCCCCTCACGGACGTGACGATCGGCTCCTACACGGCTGCAACGGTGATGGGCTTCGCGAGCATCGTCGGCGTCGCCGAGAAAGGCGCCGCGAGCGGCTGGTGGCTCGCCCTCATTGTCGGCCTCATCTTCACCGTTCCGACCGCGCTGAGCGGATTCGCCGACTGGCTGACGATCGAGTGGGGCACCCCGCTGTGGCGGACGGCCACTGCCCACCTCATCTCGATGGTGACGGCGACGATCCTGTTCCTGACCGCGGCGCTGATCGGCCACAGCGGCTACAAGCACGGAGCGGTCGACGCCGGGCCGTACGTGCTGACCCTGCTCGGCTTCGGCACATTGACGCTCGGCGGGTGGCTCGGCGGCGCGGTCGTCTTCGTGCACGGCATGCGCGTGCTCAACCTCGTCTCCGAGCCCGCCACACGTGCCGCGTCTCCGGCGCCGAAGCCGGAGAAGGAAGCGGCGGAAGGCGCCTAGCCGCTTAGCCGGCGCCGTTCTCGGACAGGCCGAGCGACCTTTCGATCGCGCCCTTCGGCTGGGCGCCGATCGCCGCAGCGGCCGGCTCGCCGCCGCGGAAGAGGATGATCGTCGGAATCGAGACGATCCCGTACCGCTGCGCGAGCGAGGGCTCCTCGTCGATGTTGACCTTGACGAGCTTCACGTCGCTCTCGCGCTCTTCGGCGATCTTGTCGAGGACAGGCGAGACGGCGTGGCAGGGACCACACCACTCGGCCCAGAAGTCGACGATGACCGCCTTGTCGCTCTGGAGGACTTCCTGCTCGAAGCTTGACTCGGTGACTGCAGTGCTCATTTCCAGGTGTTCCTTTCCTTCGTAGTCCCTGACTGAAACGCGTGCCGCGGAGTGGTTGTTCCCCGAACCTAGAATCGAACCATGGACAAGGTCTTCGCGCCGCTGCCGCCGGTCCCCGACCATCCTCGACTCGAGGAGGAGATTCTGCAGTGGTGGGAGGACGAACAGGTCTTCAACCGGCTTCGCGAGCAAAACCGGGGCAACCCGAAGTGGTCGTTCGTCGACGGGCCCGTCACCGCGAACAAGGAGATGGGCGTCCACACGGCGTGGGGGCGCACGCTCAAGGACGTCTTCCAGCGCTACAAGGCGGCGCGCGGGTTCGACCAGCGCTACCAGAACGGCTGGGACTGCCAGGGCCTGTGGATCGAGGTCGGCGTCGAGCGCCAGCTCGGCCTCAACTCGAAGCGCGAGATCGAGGAGTACGGCCTGGAGAAGTTCGCCGGCAAGTGCCGAGACGTCGTCGTGCGCTATGCGGGCGACCTCACGCGCGCCTCGAAGCGCCTCGGCCAGTGGATGGACTGGGGCAACGACTACTTCACGTTCAGCGACACGAACATCGAATACATCTGGCGCTTCCTGAAGATCGTCGACGAGCGCGGCTGGCTGTACCTCGGCCATCGGTCGACCGAGTGGTGCCCGCGCTGCGGCACCTCGCTCTCTCAGCACGAGCTGACGCAGGCGGGCGTCTACCAGGAGCGCGCGGATCCGTCGCTGTACGTCCGCTTCCCGTTGCTCGACCGCGAACACGAGTTCCTGGTCGTCTGGACGACGACGCCGTGGACGCTGCCAGCCAATGTGGCGGCGGCGGTCGCCCCCGACGCGCAGTACGGCCGCAGGGAAAATGGAGAATGGGTCGCCGTCGCACGCTACCCCGACGAGACGTTCGAGGAGGTGCTGCGCGGCGAGCAACTGGTCGGCTGGCGCTACCGGGGCCCATTCGACCACCTGCCGGCCGCCGCCGGGATCGAGCACCGGGTCGTCGCGTGGGACGAGGTCTCGCTCGACGAAGGAACCGGGATCGTCCACATCGCGCCCGGCGCGGGCCAGGAGGACTTCGACCTCGGCCGGCGCGAGGAACTGCCGGTATTGACGCCGGTCGACGAGGCCGGTCGCTTCTACGACGACTACGGATGGCTCCACGGAACCTCCACCGGCGATGCGGCCGACCAGATCGTCGGCGACCTGCGCGAACGCGGGCTGCTGGTCGAGATCGGCCTGTACGAACACCGCTACCCGCATTGCTGGCGCTGCGACACGCCGCTGATCTGGCGCGTCGCCGACGACTGGTTCATCCGTGTCGACGAGATTCGCCAGCCGCTTCTGGACGCGAACGCGACGGTCGAATGGACGCCGCCGCAGTACGGCAAGCGGATGGACGACTGGTTCCGGAACATGAGCGACTGGAACATCTCGCGCCGCCGCTTCTACGGCCTGCCGCTTCCCTTCTACCCGTGCTCCTGCGGCCGGCTGAACGTGATCGGCTCGCGGGCCGAGCTCGAGGAGCGCGCGGTCGAGGGGATCGAACAGCTCCAGGAGCTGCACCGCCCCTGGATCGACCG
>JBKOUJ010000098.1:0-6220 GCA_046723355.1 Actinomycetota bacterium
TCTGCCCGCGCGCCTTCGTGAGGCCGGCGACCGCTCGCAGCAGCGTCGTCTTGCCGGCGCCGGAAGGCCCGACCAACGCGACCACCTCGGCCCCGACCGAGAGCTCTACGCCGAGGTCGAAGTCGCGGAGCGGAACGTCGACAGCGAGACGAAGCGGGTCCATGCGGGCAGGAGCTTGAGCGCCAGCAGCACGGCGGCGCCGAAGCAGACGAAGAGCGCGCCGATTGCGAGCGCGGTGTCCAGGTTTACCTCGAATTGCGCGTAGACGGCGAGCGGCAGCGTTTGCGTGACTCCCTGGAGGCTGCCGGCGAACAGCAGCGTCGCGCCGAACTCGCCGAGGCCACGCGCGAGTGCCAGCGCCGAGGCCGCGCCGAGCCCTCCCGCCGCCAGCGGTAGCGCGACGCGCGCGAAGACGCGGAACGGGCGCGCGCCGAGCGTGCGCGCGGCGTCGAGCTGCGAGGCGTCGACGCTCTCGAAGCTCGCGATCGCGCCGCGCAGGTAGAGGGGCGCCTCGACGAAGGCGACCGCGAGCACCACCGCCAGCTGGGTGAACGCGACCTGGATCCCGAGCGCGTCGAGCGTCCCGCCCAGCAGGCCGAGCCGGCCGAAGGTGACGAGGAGGGCGATTCCCGCGACGGCGGGCGGCAGGACGAGCGGCAGCTCGATGAGCGAGAGGAACACGGCGCGCCCGCGGAAGCGGCTGCGGCCGATCGCGTAGGCGGCGGGCGTGCCGATCAGCAGGACGGCGGCGTGGGCGATCGCGCTCGTTTTTGCGCTGACAACCAGCGCGTTCCACGCAGCGGGCGTTCCGAGTGCGTGGAGGAGGTCACCCGGCGGCACGTGCACGAAGAGCGCGACGACTGGGACGACCAGGAAGGCAAGCGAGAACGCCGCCGCGGCGATCGCGACGGCGGCGAAGGCGTGCCTCATCGCGGGCGCTTCGGCAGGCCGAAGCCTGCCTGCACTAGCAGCCGCCGGCCGCGCAGCGAGGTCACGCGCTTGATGAACGCAGCGGCGGCGGCGCGATGCTTGCTCGCCTTGACGATTCCGATCTCGTAGCGGATCGGGGGCTGCGCCCACGCGGGAAGCAAGACCGACGCCACCTTCTTTCCCGCCGGCCGGGCGTCGGTCTTGTAGACGAAACCGGCGTCACCCTCGCCGAGGGCGATTTTCGTGACGATCGATTTCACGTCCGGCTCCTGGTCGACGACGTTCGCCGTGACGTCACTCGTGATCCCGATCGAGTCGAGAACCTGTCGCGTGTATGCGCCCACGGGGACGGTCGGCGCGCCGACGATCACCTTCACGCCGTGGCGGCGTAGGTCGTAGACCGAATGCACGCCCGCCGGGTTCGAGCGCGGGACGATCACGATCAGCTTGTTCGTTGCGAACACGACCGGCTTGCGGAGCAGGCCGTCGTGGTAGAGGAGCTCGGTCTGCTTCGGGCTCGCCGACGCGAAGACGTCGGCCGGCGCGCCCGCGCGGATCTGCGTGGCGAGCTGATCGGAGCCGGCGAAGCTGTAGCGCGGCGCGCGGTCGATGCGCGGGAAGACCTGCGTCAGCGACGCGGCGGCAAAGACCGTGATCCGACTGGCGCCCGCTCCCGCGAGCGGCAGGAGCAACGCGAGCAGCACGGCCGATGCGACGACAACGCGCCTCATCGCTCCAGCCTCATCGCTCAAGCATCACCGACGTCGCCTTGACGATCGCCGTCGCCGGCGCTCCCGGCTTGAGCCCGAGCTGCTCGACCGCCTCGCGCGTGACGACCGAGACGACCCGGAACGGGCCGGCCTCGAGCTCGACCTGCGCCAGGAGCCCTTCGACCTTGACCTCGCGGACGGTCCCGCGGAAGCGGTTGCGGGCCGACAGCTCGCCTTGCTCTCCGCCGCGGAGCCGCGCGATCTCGGAGCCCGAGATCACGCGGCGGTTTGCCCCGTCGCGTCGCGTCCTGATCCGGCCGGCGCGGTCCCAGCGGCGGAGTGTCTCGACGCTGATGCCGAGCGCCGCCGCTGCCTCGGAGGCCGTATACGTTCTTTGCCTAGGCATTGCCTAGACACTAGCGCATGCGTGTACGGAAGGGCTGACCCGCAGGGCCTGTCCCGATAACCGTTCGGGGACAGTCCCTGCGGGCCGTTTATATGCTCCGACTCCGGAAAACACTTCGTTCGCAAGACGAACAGTGTTCGAGCCGGGAGAGAGGGGAGGAGTGCTCCGAAGCCGCTGGCGGGCTGCAACGATCGCAGCGACCACAGCCGCCTTGGCGCTTCCGGCCGCCGCGTTCGCCGACGGCCGACAGAACGTCCTCCACCCCGAGAGCAAGCAGGAGCACGCGATCTGGACGCTCTGGTGGGTGATGCTCGGCGTCTCGGCGTTCGGGTTCGCCGTGATCGTCTTCCTGCTCGTGCTCGGCTGGGTGCGCCGCGACCGGGCCTCGCTTCCCTTCGGCGGCGGCGAACGGGCCGGGACGGCGATCGTCGTCGGCGCCGGGATCTTCGTGATGATCGCCCTCCTCTCGGGCCTGTTCGTCTGGTCGGACATCTTCGTGCTCAAAACGACGGAGGCTCCGGCCGCGTCCTCGACGCGCCTGTCGGTCAAGGTGATCGGCCGCCAGTGGTTCTGGGAGGTGCGCTACCCCGGCACCGACGCCGTCACCGCGAACGAGATCCACATCCCGGTCCGCACTCGCGTGAACCTCGAGGGCACGACGGCAGACGTGATCCACAGCTTCTGGATTCCCGAGCTGAACCGGAAGGCGGACATGATCCCCGGGCAGGTCAACCGGCTGCTCCTCGACGCCGACCGCGCCGGGACCTATCGCGGTCAGTGCGCCGAATACTGCGGCCTCCAGCACGCGCACATGTCGATGCTCGTGTTCGCCGAGCCGGCGCCGGTGTTCCAGCGCTGGCTCGCAAACGAGAAGCGATCCGCCCACACGCCGGCCACTGCGCAGGAGCGGGTCGGCGAGCGCCTCTTCATGAGCATGCCGTGCTCGGGCTGCCACATGATCCGCGGGACGCCGGCCGACGGAACGATCGGCCCCGACCTGACGCACCTCGCAAGCCGTAAGACGATCGGCGCCCTCACGCTCGACAACACGCGCTCGAACCTCGCCGACTGGATCCGGAACTCGCAGCGCTACAAGCCCGGCAACAAGATGCCGGGCTTCGCGCTCTCCAAGACGGAGACCGACGCCCTCGTCGCCTACCTGGAGAGCTTGAAGTAATGGCCACGACGATCACAGAGCCGGGCCTCGAGCGCGTCCGGCGTCTCGAGACGATCTGGGACGAGCCGCGCGGGGTGCTCGGCTGGTTGACCACGACCGACCACAAGCGGATCGGCCTTCTCTACTTCTTCACGACGCTCGCCTTCTTCGGGGCCGGCGGCGTCGAGGCGCTGCTGATGCGGACGCAGCTCTCGCAGCCCAACGAGAAGGTGCTTTCGCCGGAGACCTACGACCAGCTGATGACCATGCACGGGGTGACGATGATCTTCCTGTTCGTCATCCCGATGACGATCGGGGCGTTCGGCAACTATCTCGTGCCGCTGATGATCGGCGCGCGGGACATGGCCTTTCCGCGGATGAACGCGCTCAGCTATTGGCTCTTCCTCTTCTCCGGCCTGTTCATGTACGTCGGCCTCTTCATGCACGCGGCACCGAACGCCGGCTGGTTCGACTACGTGCCGCTCGCGCTGAAGCCCTTCAACCCGGGACGCAACATCGACTTCTACGCGCTGGGGCTCATTTTCAACGGCGTCTCGTCAACTGCGGCCGCGATCAACTTCATCGTCACGATCTTCAAGCTGCGCGCGCCGGGCATGTCGATGAACCGAATGCCGCTCTTCATCTTCGCGATGCTGGCGGTCTCGCTCTCGCTGATCTTCGCGCTGCCGGCGCTGACGGCGGACCTTGTCTTCCTGGAGCTGCAGCGGAACGCCGGCTTCCACTTCTTCGACGTTGCCCACGGAGGCAGTCCGCTCCTCTGGCAGCACCTCTTCTGGCTCTTCGGCCACCCGGAGGTCTACATCATCATCCTGCCCGCGATGGGGATCGCGACGTCGATCATCCCCACGTTCGCGAGGCGCAAGATGATCGCGTTCCCGCTCGTGGCGCTCGCCGAGTTGCTCGTCGCCTTCATCGGCTTCGGCGTCTGGGCCCATCACATGTTCGCGACGGGGCTGCCCACGATCCAGCTCGTCTTCTTCTCCGCCGCCAGCATGATGGTGGTGATCCCGAGCGCGATCCAGATCTACGCCTGGACGATCACGGTCAACCTCGGGCGCCCCGACTTCCGGACGCCGCTGCTGTTCATCGGCGGCTTCATCGCCTTCTTCGTCCTCGGCGGCCTCTCAGGGATCATGTTCGCCGCGATCCCCTTCGACCAGGCGACGACCGACACGTACTTCGTCGTCGCCCACTTCCACTTCATCATCTTCGGCGCCGCGGTCTTCCCGATCCTCGGCGGGATGTACTACTGGTTCCCGAAGGTCACCGGCCGGATGTACCACGAGGGCGTCGCGAAGGCGTCGTTCTGGGTGGCCTTCGTCGGCACTGCGCTGACGTTCTTCCCGATGCACATGCTCGGCCTGCTCGGGATGACGCGCCGCGTCTACACCTATCCGAACGGGATGGGCTGGGGCGCCTACAACCTGTCGGAGACCGTCGGCGCCTTCATCCTCACCGCCGGGCTGCTGATGATCTTCGCGAACCTCGCGTACAGCCGCTTCCGCGGGCCTGCGGCCGGGCCAGACCCGTTCGGCGGCGGAACGCTCGAGTGGTCGACGACGTCGCCGCCGCCGCACTACAACTTCCCGGTCATCCCGGTCGTGAGGAGTGCATACCCGAACTGGGACCGCGAGGACCGCGAGGCCGACCGAGCACGCCTGCGGCGCGGTGAGCTCGTCTACGACGAGGGCCACGAGACGCCGGCGGCGACGGTCGTCGACGCGGTCCCTGACGAGGTGCTCGAGATGCCCTCGGAGTCGCCCTGGCCGCTCGTGCTCTCCGTCTGTGCGGCCGGGCTCTTCGTGATGCTGCTCGTCCGGCACTACGTCGTCGCGGGAGTCTTCGCGCTGCTCGCGCTGCTCGTCCTCGCGGCCTGGCACTGGAAGGAGCCGCAGGAGCAATGAATACGTTCGCGTACAGAGCGGAGGCGGGCCGCCTCGCGCGGCCGAACGGCTGGTGGGGGATGGCCGTCTTCGTCGCGACCGAGGCGACGCTGTTCGGGACCCTCGTCGGCACGTACTTCTTCCTACGCTTCGACACGGCGAAGTGGCCGCCGGGCGACCTCCCAGAACCGAAGCTGACGCTGCCGCTCGTCCTGACGGGGCTTCTCGTCGCGACCAGCATCCCGGTGCAGCTCGCGGTCCGGTCGGCGTCGCGGGGGCGGCTCGGCACCGCCCGCGCCGCGCTCCTCCTCGCAGCGGTCGTGCAGGCGGGATACCTCGGCATGCAGCTGCACCTCTTCGTGCACGACTCGCATGAGTTCCCGCCCAGCGGGAGCGCTTACTCGTCCATCTACTTCACGATGCTCGGCGCCCACCATCTGCACGTGCTCGTCGGGATCCTGCTCAGCCTCTGGTTCCTCGTCCGCACCGCCTCGGGGCTGACGGAGTACCGGATGAACGGGCTCCGAGCGACGGGGTTCTACTGGCACTTCGTGAACGTGCTGGCGCTCGCCGTCCTCCTGACGCAGCTTTCCCCGCGGCTATGACGGCGGCGCGACGGCGGTTCACGCCGGAGTTCCTTCAGTGGTTCGGCCTCTTCGGGGCGGCGCTGACGTGGACGGCGCAGCTCGTGGTTGGGTTCGGAGTGGCTGTCGCGCGCTGCGGGGCCGCCAACGCGGTACTCGGGGTCGATGTTCGAGCTTGGGAATTGTCGCTGTTGGTCGTCGGGATCGCGCTCGTCCTGCTTGCGGAGGCCGCGGCGCTCGAGACGCTTTGGGAGACACGCGCCGTCCACTACGACGACGCCGCACCTGACGGTCGGCGACACTTCTTCGCGGTCGCGGCGGTGCTCGGGAACCTGCTCTTCCTCGTCGCGATCGTCCTCAGCGGCGTCGGGACCGTCGTCCACGAGCCTCCCTGTCAGCAGGCATGAGGAAGTGGCTCGCACCGCTCGCCGTCGCGCTGGTGCTGCCGGGCGCCGCGGGCGCGCAGCCGGACGGCGGCGCCAGCCTCCAAAAGGGAAAGGAGCTCTACGCCGAGCACTGCCTGAGCTGCC
>JBKOUJ010000020.1:0-6476 GCA_046723355.1 Actinomycetota bacterium
CGACTCCATCTGGCGCATCGTGTCGAGCGCGACGCCGACCACGATCAGCACCGACGTGCCGCCGAGGGCGCGCGAGGTCGCCTGCGAGAAGCCGCCGTAGCGGATGAAGAGGCTCGGCAGCACGGCCACGGCCGCCAGGTATAACGAGCCCGGCAGAGTCAGCCGCGTCAGGACGCGGTCGAGGTACTGCGCAGTCGGCGGGCCGGGCCGGATGCCGGGGATGTAGCCGCCGTACTTGCGCAGGTTGTCGGCCTGGTCGACCGGGTTGAACTGGACCGCGGTGTAGAAGTACGTGAAGATCACGATGAGGAAGGCTTCGAGGAGCAGGTAGCCCCAGCTCGACGGCTGGAAGTGCTTGTTGACGAAGCCCTGCGTCGACGGTACGAACTCCGCGACCGTGGGCGGGAACGCCATCACGGCGGCCGCGAAGATGACCGGGATGACGCCGGCCATGTTCACGCGCAGCGGCATGTACGTCGACCCCCCGCTCGTCAGCCGCCGGCCCACCATCTGTTTTGCGTACTGGATCGGGATCCGGCGCTGCCCCTCCTGGATGAAAACTACCGCGACGACGATCCCGACCGCCACGAGCGGGAAGAACAGCTTCTCCATCGGGCCGCCGTTGTACCAGGCGACCACGCCTGCGGGCGCCGTGGCGAGGATCGACGCGAAGATCAGCAGCGAGATGCCGTTGCCGATGCCGCGCTTGGTGATCAGCTCGCCCATCCACATGAGCAGCGTGGTGCCGGCCGTGAGCGTCACGATGATCAGCACGAGCCGGCCGGAGTTGGCGCTGAGAACGTGCTCGCGCTTGAACAGGAACGCATAGCCGGTCGCCTGGGCGGCGGCGAGTGCGACGGTGAGGTAGCGCGTGTACTGGTTGATCTTCGCCATCCCGGCCTCGCCCTCTTTCTGCAGCTGCTCGAGCTTCGGGATCACGACCGTCAGGAGCTGGAGGATGATCGAGGCGGTGACATAGGGCATGATCCCGAGCGCGAAGATCGAGAAGCGCGACAAGGCCGAGCCCGAGAACAGGTTCAGCAGGCCGAGGATCGAGCTGCCGCGGCCACCGGAGCCGAAGAAGTCCTGAATCGACTGTGAGTTGACGCCCGGCGCCGGCATGAAGGACCCCAGGCGATAGAGCGCCAGGATCAGGCCGGTGAACATCACTCGGCGGCGCAGCTCGGGGACGCGCCACGCGTTGGCGAGCCAGGAAAACACCTAGGACTCGTCCTCCGCGTCAGGCTGCTCCGGCTCGGAAGGCTCCGAAGACTCGACCTGCTCCTGCTCCGTCTGAGGCGGCTCCGGCTCGGCCTGCGGGATCTCGGCCCGCGGCTTGCGCTTCGGCTTCCGGGGCTCGGGCTCCCCGCGCAGCCAGGTGATCGTTCCGCCGGCCTTCTCGATCTTCTCCCGCGCCGTCTTGGAGAAGTTGTGCGCGCTGACCGAGAGGTTCTTGGTCAGCTCTCCCTCGCCGAGGATCTTCAGGTCGGACCGCGTGTTGCGGATCAGGCCCGCCGCGGCGAGGGACTCCGGCGTGATCTCGGTGCCCGCGTCGAAGCGCTCGAGGTCGCGGACGTTGACGGCGACCGTGTGCGTGCGGTGCGGGCCTACAGGCATCGCGTCCTTGGAGTACGGGCCGCGCAGCTTGCCGAGGCGCATGTAGATCGGCATCTGGCCGCCCTCGAAACCGGCGCGCATCTTGTTCGACCCCGAGCGCGCCTTCTGGCCCTTGAGCCCGCGCGTGGAGTAGCGGCCCTTCCCTGAGCCCAGGCCGCGGCCGACGCGCTTGCGGTCCTTGCGCGCCTGCGCGGGCTTGAGGTTCGAAAGGTTGAGCTTCTCGGGCAACGCTACGCGTCCTAGTTACTTATCCACCCTGACAAGGTGGTTGACTTTCCTGAGCATACCCGCGAGCTGCGGGCTCTCCTGGTGCTCCGCGGAGCGGCCGATCTTGCCCAGCCCGAGCGCCCGCAGCGTGCCGCGGTGCTTTTCGCTCTGGCCGATCTGGCTACGAGTCTGGGTTACCCGAATCTTCGCCATCGCTCGTTTCCTCGGTCGGCGGCTCAGCCTCCGGCTCCTGCTCCTGCTCCTCGGTCTGCGCCGGCTCCACCTCTTCCTCGACCGCCGGCTGCGTCGGCACCGGCAGGACCTGCGCGACCGTCAGCCCGCGGATCCGCGCGACGTCCTCCGGCCGGCGGAGCCTCTGCAGGCCGTCGACCGTCGCCTTCAGCATGTTGATCGGGTTCGTGGTGCCGAGGCTCTTCGCGAGGATGTCGCGGACTCCGCCGAGCTCCAGGACGGCTCGGACGCCGCCGCCGGCGATCACGCCGGTTCCCTCGCTCGCAGGGCGCAGCAGCACGCGCGCCGCGCCGAACTCGCCGAGGATCTCGTGCGTGATCGTCGTGCCCTTCTTCGGCACCGTGAACAGGTTTTTCTTCGCGTCGTCGACCGCCTTCGAGATCGCGAGCGGCACTTCGCGCGCCTTGCCGTAGCCGACGCCGACGCGGTCGACCTCGTCCCCGATCACGACGAGCGCCGTAAACGAAAACCGTCGGCCACCCTTGACGACCTTGGCGACACGGTTGATCTCGACGACGCGCTCCTTGAGCTCGCGCTCCCGTTCGCGCTCGATGACTTCACGTTCGACCGGAGTCGTGCTCAAAACCTCAGTCCTCCCTCGCGTGCGGCCTCTGCGAGGGCCTTCACGCGTCCGTGGTACAGGTAGCCGCCGCGGTCGAAGACGACAGTCTCGACGTTCGCCTTCTTCGCGTTCTCGGCCAGCAGCTTGCCGACCTCGGCCGCCTGCTGCGTCTTGTTCCCCTTGAACGACTTCGACAGGCTCAGCGAGCCGGCGGCCGCCACCGTCTTGCCGTCGGCGTCGTCGACGAGCTGGGCCTCGATACCGCGGTTGGAGCGGAACACGACCAGGCGCGGCCGCTCGGCTGTGCCGAAGAGCTTGCCGCGGACGCGCCGGTGGCGGCGAGCGCGGGCCTGCGGTTTCGTCAGGACTGCCATTACGCTCTCTTTCCGACCTTCCGGCGCACGTACTCGCCCTCGTAGCGGATGCCTTTGCCCTTGTACGGCTCCGGCGGGCGCACCTTGCGCACCTGCGCGGCCATCTCGCCCACCTGCTGCTTGTCGATGCCCTTGACGAGGACCGACGTCGCGTCCGGAACCTCGAAATTGATGCCCTGGGGCGGCTTGATGACGACGGGGTGCGAGTAGCCGACGTTCAGCTCCAGATCGGTTCCGCGCAGCGCGGCGCGATAGCCCACGCCCTGCAGCTCCAGCCGCTTCTCGAATCCCTTCGTGACGCCCTCGACCATGTTCGCTAGCAGCGAGCGCGTCAGGCCGTGGAGCGCGCGATCGTCGCCGCGCTCGGTCGGTCGCTTGACGACGAGCGACCCGTCCTCCTGCGAGATCTGCATCCGCGCCGGCACGGACTGGCTCAGCTCACCCAGAGGTCCGTTGACCTGAACTCGGCCATGGCTGATCGCCACGTTCACGCCGCTCGGAAGTTCAATTGGCTGTTTTCCAATTCGGCTCAATGTTTTCTCACCAGATAAAGCAAACGACTTCGCCGCCGACGCCCTGCTCCTGCGCGGTGCGGCTCGTGATCAGGCCGTTCGAGGTGGACAGGATCGCGACTCCCATGCCCCCGAGCACGCGCGGAAGCCGGTCCTTGCGCGCGTAGATGCGGCGCCCCGGCTTCGAGACGCGCTTCAGGTTTGTGATCACGCGCTCGCGGCTGCGACCGAACTTGAGGTCGATGACGAGCGTGTTGTACGACCGGTGATCCTTCTTGTTCGGATGCGCCGTGTTCCATGCATCCGCCGTCTCGACGTGGTAGTCGCGGATGTAGCCCTCCTCCTTTAGCAGGCGGGCGATCTCCTCCTTCATCCGCGAGTTCGGCATCTCGGCGGTGTCGTGCAGCGCGCGATTTGCGTTGCGGATCCGGCTGAGCATGTCTGCGATCGGGTCGGTCAGCACCTGCGTCCTCCTACCAGGAACTCTTGGTCATGCCCGGGATCGAGCCGTCATGCGCGAGCTCGCGCAGGCAGATCCGGCAAAGGCCGAACTTGCGGTACACGGCGCGCGGGCGGCCGCAGCGCCGGCACCGCGTGTAGTTGCGCACCTTGAACTTCTGCGGGCGTTGCGCCTTCACGATGAGGGATTTCTTGGCCACTACTGGTCTTCTCCTTCGGCTTGCGTCACGGCCGGAAACGGCATACCGAGGCCGCGCAGAAGCGCCTCCGCGCCTGCGTCGTCACTCGCCGTCGTCGTGATCGAGACATCGAGACCTCGGATCGCGTCGATGGAGTCGTAGTCGATCTCCGGGAAGATGATCTGCTCACGGATTCCGAGCGAGAAGTTGCCGCGGCCGTCGAACGAGCGCGTGCTGAGCCCACGGAAGTCGCGGATGCGCGGCAGCGCAATCGAGATCAGGCGGTCGAGGAACTCCCACATGCGGGCTCCGCGCAGCGTGACGCGGACGCCGACCGGCATCCCCTCGCGGAGCTTGAAGCTCGCGATCGACTTGCGGGCGCGGCGCACCTGGGCGCGCTGACCGGCGATCGTCGTCAGCTGTTCGAGCGCGCTCTCGAGCACCTTCGCCTCGGTCTTCGCGTCGCCGATGCCCATGTTGAGCGTGATCTTCTGGAGGCGCGGAACGTCCATGACCGAGCCCGCCCCGAGCTGCTCCTTGAGCTGCCCGCGCAGCTCCTGTTCGTAGCGCTCTTTGAGGCGCGGCTGGTAGCCGTTGCCGTCGGTGTTCCTAGCGCTCGCCACTACTTGTCGATCTCCTCGCCGCAGTCGACGCGCTTGCAGACGCGGACGTGCATGAGCTTGTCCTTGACCGTTTTCTCCTTCATCCCGATCCGGGTCGGGCGGTTGCAGGTCGGGCAGACGACCATCACGTTGGCGACCGGCACCGGCGACGGCTTCTCGATCACGCCGCCCGGTGTCATTTGCGTACCGCCCATCCGGCTCGCGTCGCGCATCGGGCGCGGCTTCGTATGCCGCTTGACCGTGTTCAGGTTCTCGACGACGACGCGCCGCTCACGCGGGCGGGCATCGATGACGTGGCCCTGCTTGCCGCGGTCCTTGCCCTTGATCATGTGGACGAGGTCGCCCTTCCTGATTTTCATGGTTGCTGCCATCACCTGAGGCATCGCTTGCGATGCCGTTCAGAGGCCATGGCGGCTCTGCCGCCGTGGCCGTCTTGACCCGGCCCTAGGAGAGTTGAACGGAGGGAACTGATTGCTTGCATTTCAAAGAACCTCTGGTGCTAGGGAAACGATCTTCATGAAGTTGCGCTCGCGCAGCTCACGGGCGACCGGCCCGAAGATGCGCGTTCCGCGTGGGTTGTTCGCGTTATCGATGATCACCGCGGCGTTCTCGTCGAACGCGATCGACGTGCCGTCGTCGCGGCCGTACGCCTTGCGCGTCCGAACCACGACGGCCTGCACGACCTCGCCCTTCTTGATCGCGCCCTGCGGTGTCGCCGTCTTCACGGTAGCCGTGATCACGTCGCCGACGCGGGCGTAGCGGCGCTTCGAGCCGCCTTTGACCCGTATGCAGAGGATCTCGCGCGCGCCGGTGTTGTCGGCCACACGTAGACGGGACTCCTGCTGGATCACTTCGCGACCTCGACGATCTCGGCCAGTCGCCAGTTCTTCGTCTTCGACAGCGGGCGCGTCTCGACGATGCGGACGACGTCGCCGACCTTCGCTTGGTTCTGCTCGTCGTGGGCGTGGAACTTCGTCGAGCGTCGGACGACCTTCTTGTACTTGGGATGCGCCTTCACGGCGTCGACGCGGACGACGATCGTCTTGTCCATCGCACTCGAGACGACGACGCCCCGGCGCTCCTGGCGGCGACCGCGTTCGTGCTCGGGCTTCGGCAGCCGCGTGATCGGCTTGCGCTCGGCCGGGCGCTCGCGCTTTGGCTTCGCGTGCTTGTGGCGCTCGGATCGCGGCCGTAGCTTGCGCTTCTTTTTCCGCTGAACCTCGTGCGGAGCTTCAGCGGCAGGGGCTTCTTCACCGGCCTCTGCATCGTCCGGTTCTTCCGTCGCAGGTTCCTCCGACGCAGGCTCTTCGGCCGCGGGCTCGGCCTCGGCCGCGGGCTCCTCGGCCGCGGGCTCCTCGGCCGCCGGCTCTTCAACGGCAGGCTCTTCGGCGGCAGGCTCATCGGCCGCAGGCTCATCGGCCGCAGGCTCATCGGCCGCAGGCTCCTCCGCCGCGGGCTCCTCGGCTGCCGGCTCCTCCGCCGCCTCAGCGGCAGGGGCAACCGGGCCCTCGGGAGCGGAGACGGTCTTTTCCGGCGTCTCTTGCTGCTGGGTCTCTTCTGTCTGCTCGTTCTGTTCTTCGTCAGCCATTCGTCACTCGATTCGCGTTCGCTTCTCGTTCGGTGCGGACGGTGAGGATGCGGGCGATCTCCCGCTTCGCGAGCTTCAGCCGCGCGGTGTTCTCCAGCGCGCC
>JBKOUJ010000037.1:0-1741 GCA_046723355.1 Actinomycetota bacterium
ACCGGGCCCCGGTGCGGAACCGGGAGCCCGGCGCTCGCCGCCTGACCTCCCGTTCCACGCCGGGGCGAGCCCGACCGGCAACCGCGAACGAGGAGGACTCTTGACCGAAAACGAAGTTACAGTCGCCGCCGTGGACTGGGAAGCGTACGAGCGCGAGGGCGATGCCGCGATCGCTGACGCGGTGACTCCAATCGCGCTCGACGACGCCCGCGTCCGTTACCTCGGTCGCAAGAGCGAGCTCGCCCAGGCGCTGCGCGGAGTTCGCGACCGCGACAGCGGCATGCTCCTCAACGGGATCCGCGAGCGCCTCGAGGCCGCGGTCGCCGAGCGCGAGCGGACGATCGAGGAAGCCGACCTCGACCGACGGCTCCGCGAGGAAGTCGTCGACGTCACGCTGCCGGGTGAGGAACTGCCGGTCGGCCATCTGCACCCGATCACGCAGGTGCGGCGCATCGTCGAGGACGCGTTCCTCGGCCTCGGCTACGAGATCCGCGACGACCGCGAGGTCGAGACCGTCGAATACAACTTCGACAAGCTCGCCTTCCCGCCGACGCACCCGACGCGCTCGCCCCGCGACACCTTCTTCTTCGACGACGAGCATGTGCTGCGGACCGAGACGTCCCCGTCGCAGATCCACATCCTCGAGGAGAAGGAGCCGCCGATCTACATGGTCTCGATCGGTCGGGTCTACAGGCGCGATGCGATCACGGCCACCCGCTACCCGATTTTCCATCAGTTCGAGGGCCTTGCCGTCGACGAGGGGATCACGCTCGCCGACCTGAAGGGCACGCTGCTGCACGTGATGCGGGCGCTCTTCGGCCCCGACCGCAACGTCCGCTTCCGCACGCACTACTTCCCGTTCACGGAGCCGTCGATCGAGCCGGACGTCTCCTGCGGGATCTGCGGCGGCGAGGGGTGTCGGACCTGCAAGTACACCGGCTGGCTCGAGATGGGCGGCGCCGGCGTCGTCGACCCGCAGGTGTTCGAGAACGTCGGTGTCGATCCCGAGCGGTGGAGCGGCTTCGCGTTCGGCTGCGGGCTCGAGCGCGCCGCTCAGCTGCGCCACGACATCCCTGACATCCGGCTGCTCTGGGAGGGGGACCTGCGGGTCTTGCGCCAGTTTTGAAAGTTCCGATTAGCTGGCTGCATGAGTACGTGCCGATCGAGCTGCCGGTCGACGAGCTTGCGACGAAGCTCTCCGTCGCTGCCGCGGAGATCGAGGGGATCGAGCGGATCGGCGTTCCAGAGATCAATGGCAATCTCGAGCGCTTCCGGGTCGGACGCGTGCTCGAGGCCGAGAAGCACCCGAACGCGGACCGCCTTCAGCTCACGCGGGTCGACGTCGGGGAGGGCGAGCCGCGCCAGATCGTCTGCGGCGCCTGGAACTTCGGCGCGGGCGCGACGGTCGCGGTTGCGCTGCCCGGCGCGGTCCTGCCCGGCGGGCTCGAGCTCGAGCAGCGGAAGGTGCGCGGCGAGCTGTCCGACGGGATGATCCTGGCCGAGGACGAGGTTGGGCTCGGCACCGACCACAGCGGGATCATGGTTCTCGACGAAGGCCCCGAGCCGGGGACGCCGCTCGCCGAGGTGCTGCCGCTCGTCGAGGAGGTGCTCGTCGTCGAGTCGACGGGCAACCGGCCCGACTTGCTGTCCGTCTACGGCGTCGCCCGCGAGGCTGCGGCGCTCCAAGCGGTGCCTTTGCGGCCATGGCCGGGGTCTGACCCCGGACACGTCCCGAACGGCC
>JBKOUJ010000002.1:0-3361 GCA_046723355.1 Actinomycetota bacterium
GAGAATCGACCGAGCCGACCGTCTCCATCGACGGGGTGACGATCACCGGCGGCGTCACGCGGTCGAGCCCGGAGTCGACGCCGTTCGTTGGGCAGGAGGGCGTGTTCGCGGCCGGTGGCGGCGTCGAGATTCCGCCCAACGGCGACTTCAGCGGGGGCGCCACGGTCACGATCACGAACAGCGTGATCACCGGCAACCGCGTCGCGCCCACCGACACCGTGCCCTTCGGTCCACCTTGTCCCAGCGGGCCCTGCCCGTTCGCGGGCGCCTTCGGCGGTGGGATCGACAGTTGGGGGACGTTGACGGTGATGAATTCGACCATCAGCAACAATCGAGTCGGCTCGGCGTCGGGCTTGTCCACGCTCGCGAGCGACGCCGACGGCGGCGCGATCATGAACCAGCTTGGCCCGCTGACGATCAGCGGCTCCGTCATCCACGGCAACCAAGCGAGCGCAACTGGTCCCAACGGCCGGTTCGCCGAAGGGGGAGCCATCATGGCGTTCGGCTCGGAGATGACCCTCAGTAACAGCTTGGTGACCGACAACAGTGCTGCGCTGGCGGCCTCGCTCCCGAACAGCGTCGAGCAGTTGGCCAACAGTGGAGGGATCCACATCACCAGCAACGTGTCCGCCGCCACGATCAGCAACACGACAATTTCCGACAACTCGGTCACCATGACGAACACCGTCGGCGACGCCGAAGCGTTCTCCGGAGGCGTCCACGTGGACCTTGATGTCGACTTCAAGATGAGCAACAGCGTCGTCGCCGACAACAGCGTCGTCTCGGCGACGCTTGCCGGCTCGTCGGGCGACGCAGGTGGCGACTCGGGCGCCGGAGAGCTGCTCGGCACGATCACGAACACGCGCTTCATCGGCAACACCGTCACCGTCAGTTCGGCGGGCGGAGACGCGAACGCCATCGCGGGCGCCTTCATCGACTTCGGGTCGATCACAAACAGCGTCGTCAGCGACAACCACGTCCATGCCTCCAGCCCGGGCGGCACAGTCTTCGCCGCGGGCGGCGCCCTCGTGGTCGACGAGCCGGGCCTCACGCTACGCAACACGACGGTGAGCAAGAACACGGTCGATGCAACCGGGGCAAACGGGAGCGCTCAGGGTGGCGGAATCTTCGACGCGCCGATCGCCAACGGTCCCCCGGGCGGGCCATTGACGCTCGTGAACAGCGTCGTCACCGGCAACGCGCTGAGCGGGAGCGCGGGCATCACGCTGCAGGGGGGCGGCCTATACATCCAGAACCAGCCGCTGACGCTGACCCACAGCGTCATAGCGGGCAATTCGCCCGACCAGTGCTACGGCTGCTGAACGGCCAGGCGTAGCCCCACTTGTTCGCGGCCTCCCGGGCGACCCGGGAGGCCGTTTCTGGTCTTGCCTCGCTGACGCGATCTGAGACGATCATGGCAGGGCGGAACGCTCCGCGTCGACCAGCAGCTCGTTCCGACCCGCGGCGGCATGACCTTCGGGCCGCCGAAGTCGAAGCGGTCGCGCCGGAAGATCGCGCTTGACGCCGAGACCGTCGAGGCTCTCCGCGCGCATCGACAAGCGCAGGTGCTCGAACGAGCCTTCGCGGGCGATGCGTACGTTGACGCGGATCTCGTCTTCTGCGACGAGCTCGGTAGGCCGATCAATCCGACCCGGCTAACGGAGGCGTTCCTCCGGCATCGCAAGACGGCGGGCATCCCTGCCGGAACGCTCCACATCCTCCGTCACACGCACACAACGCACGCGCTTTCGAGCGGTGTCCCGGTTCACGTCGTCGCGGCCCGGATCGGCGATCGACCCGAGACGGTGCTTAAGACCTACGCGCACCTGCTGCCGACGTCGGACGCTGAAGCGGCCGAGCAGGTCGCTGCGCTGATCGCTTAGCTATGTGGGGTTTTGATCTGAAGGCGGATCGTTCGGTGGAGGCGCCTCGCCAGTTGTTTGGTCCCCGCCGCCGAGCTTGTCCTTCCACTGTGCCGCACCAGCCGCCAACGCACCCAAACCGGTCGCGGCCGCACCAAACGCCGCTGCACCTTGGAAGATCATCGCGCTGGCGCTCCGCTGCACAGCTTCGCTGCCTTCTTCACGTCGTTCGTCGCTCATGTGCGGGAATCGTAAAGCGCGTCCAGGACAGCCTCGTTAGCGTCTTGTTAGCAAAGGAGGCTCAAACCCGCATGGCTGCGAGAAGTGTTCAGAAGAGCTGGTTCTCGCCGCCGAAGATGGCTGAGACCGAGTCGTCGGCGAAGACGTTCATGATCGTCTCTGCGAGGAGGCCCGAGACAGGCAGCACGGTGAGGTTACGGGGGCGGTTGAGCGGATCGATCGGCACGGTGTCGGTGACGACGATCCCAGCGATGTCGGAGTCTTTGAACCGCTCCAGCGCGCCCCCCGAAAAGAGGCCGTGCGTCGCGAAGACCCACACCTCGCGGACGCCGTGCTCGCGGAGCGCCGCGACGTTCGCGAGCAGCGTGCCCCCGGTCATGATCACGTCGTCGCCGAGGATCGCGATCTTGTCGCGCACACGGCCCGTGATCTCGGTCACCTCGGCCAGATCGCGCTCCGGCCGGGTCTTGTGCATGATCGCGAACGTCCCCTCGATCATCTCCGAGAACCGGACCGCCATCTTCGCGCGGCCGGCGTCGGGCGAGACCGAGACGACGTCCTCACCGGTGAGGCCGAGGTCGCGGAAGTGCCGCGCGAAGAGCGGCAGCGCCGTCATGTGATCGACCGGGATCGTGAAGAAGCCCTGGATCTGCCCGGCATGGAGATCCATCGTCAGAACGCGATCGGCGCCCGCGAGTTGGAGCATGTCGGCGACGAGCCGGGCGGAGATGGGCTCGCGCGGCTTCGCCTTGCGATCCTGACGCGCGTACGGGAACAGCGGCATGACGGCCGTGATCCGCTTCGCCGACGCGAGCTTCGCGGCCTGGACCATGAATGCGAGCTCCATGAGGTGGCGGTCGATCGGCTCGCAACCTGTCTGGACGAGGAAGACGTCGGCGCCGCGGATCGACTCGAGGTAGCGGCAATACGTCTCGCCGTTCGCGAAGGTCTCCAGCTCGATTTCGCCGAGCTCGACTCCGAGATGGCCCGCGATCGCCTCGGCCAGGTCAGGATGCGACCTGCCAGAAAAGACCATCAGGCGCTTCTGCGGTCCGCGCTCGATCCAGTGCCCCATTGCCGGTGCCGGCACGACCTCCGGCGACTCTGTGGTCTCGAGACCGGGGAGCGTGACGGTCTCAGTCATCTGTGGGCCTTCCGTGCTTGTCGTAGACGTACCCTTCCTTCGTCACCTGGCGCGGCGCGAAGCCCGCAAGCGAGCCGGGCGGCACGTCGTCCGTGACGACGGAGCCGACCGCAAT
>JBKOUJ010000093.1:0-7109 GCA_046723355.1 Actinomycetota bacterium
TCGCCGAGTTCAGGAACCCGACCCCGCTCGCGCCCAGCCCGAGCGTCCGCAGCGCCGTCACGACGAGCAGCACGCGCAGGATTCCGGCGACGAGCGTCTGCGCTCCGTAGAGGCCGACGACGACACGAAGCCGGCTCTCACCAAGGATGGCGCGGAAGCCTGCGAGTGCCTCCCGCGGGATGCTCTCGGGGTCGATGCGCGCCTCTCCGCGGCTGTCGGTGCGAATCCGGCTCAGCACGAGGGCGGACAAGAAGAAGAGCGCCGCAGCCGAAGCGAAGACCCACCCGACGCTTGCGAAGGCGAGCAGCAGGCCGCCAAGTGCGGGGCCGGCGAAGAGGGCCACGCTCTCGATCGTCGTCGTGGTCGCATTCGCCGCGGTCAGTTCCTCCGGTGACCGCGCCAGGGCGGGGAGCAGGGCGGCCTGCGCCGGCGGGAAGGCGGTGCCGGCCAGAGCGGTGACGACTGCGAGGGCGTAGATGACCTCCGCGGGAGCTCCGGCGAAGAACGCGGCCGCGGCGCCGCCCATCGAGCAGACACGCACGAGATCGGCACCGACCATGATCCGCCTGCGCCGGAACCGGTCGCCGAGGAGCGCCGCGAACGGCGCGACGATCGCGGCGGGCAAGAGCCGGATCAGGGCGACGACCCCGACGGCAGCTGCGCCGCCTGCTCGGTAGGCGAAGACCGCCAGCGCGACCTCGTATCCCCACTGGCCGAACACGGAAGCGCTCCACGCGAGCTCGAGCCGGCGCAGATCCTCGTTGGCGAAGACCGCCGCAAACGCGCGGAGCGACTCGCGGAGTCGCCGGCCCAGTGAGGTCCGCACGGCCGGAGGATGGCAGCCGCGCTTGAGTTTTTGAAGCAGCCGACGGAAGATCGGCCGGACGGCGGCCGTCTAGCAGGTGCATCGTCAGTTTCGGATCAGGAGGCCACCATGGCGGAGGAGCGCGACAAGTACGCCAACGAGCCCGAGCAGGGCGAAGAGGTCGAAGGGCACAGGTTCAGCCCGGACGACGACAGGTTCGAGAAGCTCGCCGACTCGTCGAGTGACGACGAGGACGACGAGGTCGAGGCGCACAAGTTCTAGGGGTGTAAGGCCCGCCTGCGGCGGTCAGGCCGAAAGCAATCGCTCGGCCTGATCGGGCTGCCCGAAATCCGAGCGCGACGCCGCTGTTTGCGCGCCTCTTGAGCTCAGACAAGAATTGCGCCGGTGGAGGCGGGGGACGTCGTCGGGCAGGTGGACCAGGAAGGGCTCCGCCTCGTCCGCTTCCTCTGGTGCGGGAACGACGGCACCGTGCGCGCGAAGTCAAGCGCTGCGCGCGGGCTCGAGGCGCGGCTCCGGACCGGGATCGGCGTCACTGTCGGGATGCAGGCGATGAACGCGCTCGATCAGCTTCAGCCGGTCGAGGGGATGGGGCCGGTCGGCGAGGTCCGGCTGGTGCCGGACCTGGAGACCTTCCGCGTACTGCCCTACGCGCCGCACACAGGCGCGCTCATCTGCGACCACCTCGGGCTCGACGGCGAGCCCGCGCCGGTGTGCCAGCGGTCCTTCCTCAAACGGATGGAGGCGCGGCTCGCCGAGCGCGGCGCGAGGCTCGAGGTGGCGTTCGAGAACGAGTTCTCGCTCGCACGGGAGGTGGACGGCGGATTCGAGCCGATCGACTCCGGCCTCTGCTTCTCGACGATCAGCGTGACCGCGGCCCAGGACGTGGTTGACGACCTCGCCGCTTCATTGGAGGCCCAGGGAATCGGGCTCGAGCAGTACTACTCCGAGCTCGGCCACGGGCAGCACGAGATCTCGACGCCGCACGCGCCTGCGCTGCGGGCCGCGGACGAGCAGTTGCACGTCCGCGAGACGATACGCGGCGGTGCCGCGCGGCACGGGGGGGTCGCCTCACACGCGCCGAATCCGTGGCCAGACGGGGCCGGCAACGGCTGCCACATCCACTTCTCGCTCTGGGATGCCAACGCCGGCCGCAACCGCTTCCACGACGCCTCCGCGGCGGACGGGCTTTCCGGCGAGGCGCGCTCCTTCATCGCCGGCGTGCTCGAGCACCTGCGCGGCCTCTGCGGGCTGACGGCGCCGAGCTTCAACTCTTACCGCCGCATCGTTCCCCAGTACTGGGCCGGCGCCTTCGTCTGCTGGGGGCATGACAACCGCGAGGCGCCGGTGCGGGTCCCGTCGCTCTTCCGCGGCTTCGAGGAGGAATCGACGAACGTGGAGCTGAAGGCCGCGGACGCGAGCTCGAACCCGTACCTCGCGGTCGGCGGCCTGATCGCGGCCGGCCTCGACGGGTTGGAGCGTGGGCTCGAGCCGCCGGAGCCGGTCGAGGTCGATCCGGCGACGATCGGCGAGGCCGAGCGCGAGGCAGGTGGGATCGTCCCGCTGCCCGCGACGCAGCAAGAAGCGCTGGACGCGCTTGCAGTCGACGAGGTGCTGACCGCGGCGCTCGGGCCGGTGCTGGCGGAGTCGTATCTCGCCGTTCGGCGCTCGGAGTGGGAGGCGTACTCGCAGGGAGACGAGACATTCGAGCAGCAGGGCCACTTCTCCAAGTACTGAACGACGTCGCGGTCGTCGACCAGCACGCGCACGGGCTCCTGCGCGGCCGACCGACGCTCGATGAGTTCCGCGGTCTCTTTTCGGAGAGCCCGGATCCGAAGCAGTTTCCACACGTGGCGACCGGCGTCACCTACAGGCGCGCGATCCGCGAGCTGGCGGAGTTCCTCGGCTGCGAGCCGACTGAGGAGGTCGTGCTGGAGCGGCGGATCGGCACCGACTTCGACGAATACGCCGCGACGCTCTTGCGCGCTACGAATACCGAGGCGTTCTACGTCGACGACGGCTACCCGACCGGTGACAGGATCGACTGGCAGGAGTTGGGAGAGCTGGCCGGCTGCGAGGCGAGGCCTGTGCTCCGGCTCGAGGACCGCGACGAGCGCGCCGCTGAGGAGACCGCGGCCGCCCGGGAGCGCGGCTATGTCGCGCTGAAGACGATCGCCGCGTATCGCGGTGGCCTCGACCGCTTCTCCGACCATGTCCTCGCGGCGCTCGAGGCGAACGAGGCAACGCCTGAGCCGCTACCGGTGCAGGTGCATTGCGGCTTTGGCGACTCCGACCTCCACCTCTGGCGCGCCGATCCGAGCCTCCTCAAGGCGCTGATCGAGCGCTTCCGCGCGACGCCGTTCGTGCTCCTTCACTGCTACCCGTTCGTCCGCGAGGCCGGCTGGCTCGCGCACGTGTACGGCCACGTGTACGTCGACCTCTCGCTGACGATCCCGCACGTGTGGCGCGGGGCGGAGATGCTGCGCCAGGCGCTCGAGCTCGCGCCCGCTTCCAAGCTGCTATACGCCTCCGACGCTTCGCGGGCGCCCGAGCTCTATTACCTCGCTGCGAAGTGGTGGCGCGAGGCGCTCGCCGAGGTGCTGCCGGAGGCGTTCGAGGACGACGCCGAGGCGGCCGGCCGGCGGATCCTCCGCGAGAACGCGCTCGAGCTCTACGCTCCCTCGTCGCAGGCGACGTTGACGTAGCCGGAGCGGAACGGCCTCGCCTCCCCCGAGTCGGGGTCGTACGCGTGGCGCCAGACGCAGCCGGTGTCGTTCGTGAGCAGGTGGATCGAGACGGACGTCTCGGCGGAGGTCGTGCGGACGCGATGGATGTCGTCCCGGGGCGGCAGCAGGACGTAGAAGTCGCCGGGAACGAGCGAGCGACGCTCGACGAGCTCGAGCGCGTCGTCTCGCCGGGCATAGATCTCCTCGTCCTGGGTGCCGCGGTAGAGGCCGACCAGGCCCCAAGCGAGGTGGTCGTGCACGGGCGTCTCCGAGCCGGCCGGCACCACGAGGGAGAAGAGGGAGAGCGTTCCGTCCTCGGCGCGGCAGAGCAGCCACTGGCCGATCCCGCCGCCCATGCCGCTCTCGGGCGCTTCGGCCTGATACTGCGCCGGGAGCCAGTCCGGGTCGGCGAGCAGCTCCGCGAAGCGCGGCCTGATCCGATCGCACGCTTCGGCCGGGGAGGACGCGGCCGCGATCTCGGCCTGCACGCCGGCGACGAACTCTCGGACGACCGGCGTGTCGAGGACGAGCTCCAGGGCCACTTCAGATCGCGATACCCGAGACTGTGTGGGGGACGTACGGCTCCTCGAGCCTCGCGATCTCGTCCCCGCTCAGCGCGAGTTGCTCTGCCGCCAGCGCGTCTTCGAGGTGCTCGACCTTCGTGGCGCCCACGATCGGCGCGGTCACTGCCGGCTTGTGCAGCAGCCACGCGAGCGCGACCTGCGCGGGCGAAACCTCGCGCTCACCGGCGAGATCCACGACGCGGTCGACGACGGTGAAGTCGACCTCGGGCGTGTAGAGCGAGTCGCCGAACGGGTCGGTCCGCGCGCGAGTCGTCAGGCGCTCGCCCTCGCGGGTGCGAGTCCCAGCCAGCAATCCTCGCGCGAGCGGGCTCCACGGCAGCACGCCGACTCCCTGGTCGATGCACTGCGGGATCATCTCCCGCTCCTCCTCGCGGTAGACGAGGTTGTAGTGGTTCTGCATCGAGACGAAGGGCGTCTCGGCCACGTACTGGGCCTTCGCGAACTGCCACGCGAACATGCTGCTCGCGCCGATGTAGCGGGCCTTGCCCGACTTCACGACGTCGTGCAGTGCATCCATCGTCTCTTCGATCGGCGTAAGCGGATCCCAGCGGTGGATCTGGTAGAGGTCGACGTAGTCGAGCCCAAGGCGCCCGAGCGATGCGTCGATCGAGGCGAGCACGTGCTTGCGAGAGAGGCCGCGCCCGTTTTCGCCGGGCATCGTCCTGCCGTTTACCTTCGTCGCGACGACGTACTCCTCGCGCATCCCGAAGAGCTTCTTCAGCAGGCGCCCGGTCACGACCTCGCTCTGGCCGCCGTTGTAGACGTCGGCGGTGTCGAAGAAGGTGATGCCTCCCTCGACGGCGCGGCGGACAATCGGCTCCGCCCCGGACTCGTCGAGCGCCCATTCGCGGCTCTCGTGCTTGCCGAAGCTCATCATTCCGAGGCAGACGCGCGAGACGCGCAGGCCGGTCTCGCCGAGGTTGGCGTAGTCCACGTGCTGGAGTATGCGCGCGATGCACGAATCGGCTGCTGACCTTCGGCGCATCCAGGAGCTGCTCGACCGCAGCTACGCGTCGGCAGGCGCACATCTGCTCCGCATTCACACGCCCGAGCGGCGGGCGACCGCTGAAGAAGTCGCAGACCGGCTGACCGGGATGTGCCTTCTCGTGGTCACGACGGTCACGGCCGACTGCCGCCCGATCGGCGGTCCGGTCGACGGGATCTTCTACCGCGGGGCCTTTCACTTCGGTTCCAGCCCCGACTCGCTCCGGTTTCGTCACATCGGTGCGAGGCCGCAGGTGACCGCGACGCATATCCCTGCGGAAGAGTTCGCGGTGACCGTCCACGGACACGCGGTCCCGATCGACGTCCGCGCGGACGAGAACGCCGGCTTCCGGCAGACGTTGCTCGACATCTACGTGCCGCGGTACGGGCCGGAGTGGGAGCAGTTCCTGGACTCCGGTCCGGTCTTCGCGAGGATCGAGGCCGACCGGATGTTCGCCTTCTCGATGCCGCCCGAGGATCCGGCGCGATGATTTCTGACCGGTCGCAGCGTCTCTACGGGCGGAGGTGAGGACGTGGGAGCAATAAACGTGCACGAGTTCATGACCCTCGACGGCGTGATCGATGCGCCGACGTGGACGTTCGAGCACGGCTTCGATCCCCAGATGGGAGCAGCCATCGGCGCGGTCACAGAGCGCTCACGAGGCATCCTGCTCGGACGCACGACGTACGAGATGTTCGAACCCGTCTGGTCGAAGCGGACCGCGGAGGACGACCCCGGTGCGCCGTTCTTCAACGACACGACGAAGTACGTCGTCTCCAGCTCGCTGACGAATGCAAGTTGGAGGAACTCGCAGCTCATCGGACGGTACGACCCGGAAGGGATCCGCACGCTGAAGGAGGAGGTCGAGGGCGACCTCTACGTCAGCGGCAGCGGGACGCTGGTCCGAGCGCTGCTTGCGGACGGCCTCGTCGACGAGCTGCACCTGTTCGTCTATCCACTGACGCGCGGACAAGGCCCCCGGCTCTTTCCGGACGAAGCGGAGCCGCTCAGCCTCTCGCTCGCGGCGTCCGAGTCTTACGAGAACGGCGTGGTCTACCTGAGCTACCGACCGGCGGCGTGAGACCAGCCGAGTCGCGCGGTGGAGAACGGAGCGGCGAACGAATAGCCTCGAGGTCTGAAGGCTGAAGATCGTCGAAGCCGCAGCCACGTGCAGTCGCGAGGTGTCTGATGGCCTCGGCGACTGCGGCCTGGGTACGAAGGCGGCTCGCCGCGTCGGGCGAGGCGTTTTCGGTGACGGCGCGGAACCCCAGCCTGCTCCGCGCCCAACTGTCGTTCGGTGCCCCCTGGACGGCCGAGGCGGCTTTCACCGTGGCCCTTGGCGTGGTGGCCTTCCTCGACGGAGGCGCCGAGGCCGTAGGCCTTGGGGCGTTCGCGCGCATGGCTCCGGCCGCGCTGTTCACACCGGTCGGGACGGCGTTCGCGGACCGCTTGCCGCGCGACCGAGTCTTGTCTGGTCATCCTCACGCGCGCCGTGGCGACCGGCGCGGCCGCGGCGACACTCCTCGCCGGTGGGCCGTCGGTGGTCGTCTACGGCCGCCCGCGCTGCTGCTCGATCTCAGCAGTCCGGCCGCGGTATTCGTAACGAGCGCGCTGTTGTCGCTCGCCGCGGCCTTCCTCCTCCTCGGCCTCCCGTACGAGGTCCGGTCACCTGGCCGGACGCAGCCGCTGCGCCGGATCGCCCGCGAGACCGTGCAAGGGTTCCAGGCGCTGGCCCGTTATCGCGACGCGGGTCTTTGATCGGGCTTGCGCTCGCACGGTCTGCGACCCAGGGGTGCCTTGCCCTGCACGTCGACAAGGTCCAGCTAGCCGCACGTGAGGAGGTCTTCCATCAGGGCGAGCACGGCGATCGGTTCTACGTGATCGAGGACGGCGAGGTCGAGGTGATCGGCAACGGCCGCTTGGTTTCGACTCTGCACTCCGGACAAGGGTTCGGCGAGATCGCTCTGCTGCGCGACACGATGCGAACGACC
>JBKOUJ010000076.1:0-14965 GCA_046723355.1 Actinomycetota bacterium
CGGTCGTCGATCGCGAGACGCTCCTGGCGATGCAGCTCGCCGTCGAGGACGTGCACGTCGGCGAGAGCCTCGGCCGCTACATCGTCGACCTCGTCGCGGCGACGCGCGCGAACCCGCGGCTCCAGGTCGGCGCCAGCCCGCGCGGCTCGCTGGCGCTGCTCAAGCTCAGCCGCTGCCGCGCCGCGCTACACGGGCGCGACTTCGCGACCCCGGACGACGTCAAGGCAGTCGCCGTCCCTGGGCTCGGCCACCGGCTGATGCTGAAGCCCGAGCTGTGGGTGCAGCGGATCAGCGGCGACGATGTCGTCCGCGAGACGCTGGAGCAGGTGCCGACGCCTTCGGCTGAGGAAGCACTGCGCTTGACGGAGTGAACGATGTAGTCCGGTATGCGACGCCGAAGCTCGGCGGGTACGTCGTGCTGACGGCGCTGGGGCTGCTGGCCTCGCTGATCTTCGCGCGGCCGGAGCTGGCGGCGGTCTCGGCGCCGTTCGTGGTCCTCCTCGCGATCGGCCTTGCAGTGTCGAGGCGGCCGGACGTGCGGGTGCACGTGGAGGTCGATCGCGATCGGCTGCTCGAGGGCGACGAGGTAGTGCTCGAGATCGAGCTGGATGCGCGGGACTCCGCGCCGCGGATCGAGCTGCTCGTCGAGGTTCCGCGCGGGCTGGAGCTCGTCTCGGGCGCGAACCCGGTGGCGCTTCGGCTCGGCCTCGGCGAGGAGCGGCGGCTCGAGTTTCGCTTCCTCTGCAAGCACTGGGGTGCGCCGCGCCTAGGCGACCTGCACGTGCGCGCCGGCGACGCAGCGGGGTTGCTCGTCTGGGAGGAGACGCTCGAGCGCGGCTCCGTCCTGCGGGTCTATCCGCGGCCGGAGGAGCTGCGCCAGCTGGTCGCGCCCCGCGAGACGCAGCTCTTCACCGGCAACCGCGTTTCGCGCGCCAAGGGCGAGGGGCTCGAGTTCGCCGACCTGCGCGAGTTCGTCCCAGGTGACCGGATCAGGCGGATCAACTGGCGCGCGAGCGCCCGCCGCGGCGAGCTTTGGGTCAACGAGTTCCACGCCGAGCGAAACGCCGACGTGATCCTCTTCCTGGACAGCTTCGTCGACGCGCGTCGAGGCGATCGCGGGACCCTCGACGAGGCCGTCCGCGCTGCGGCGACGCTCACCGAGCGCTACCTCCTAGAGAAGGATCGGGTCGGGCTCGTCAACTTCGGAGGCGTCCTCAACTGGCTACGCCCCGGCACCGGGCTCGTGCAGCGCTATCGGATCGTCGAAGCGCTGCTGAACACCGAGATCACGCTCAGCTACGCCTGGAAGGAGATCGACGTGCTCCCGCGCGGGACGCTGCCGCCGAAGGCGCTCGTGCTCGCGCTGACGCCTCTGCTAGACGATCGTGCGATCGGGGCGCTGCTCGACCTCCGCGCCCGCGGGTTCGACCTCGTCATCGTCGAGGTGTCGCCCCTCCCGTATGCCGAGACGCCTTCCGGCGAGCTCGGGGCGCTCGCGTTCCGTCTCTGGAAACTGCGCCGCGAGGGACGGCGCCTCCAGTACGAGCGCGCGGGCGCGCCGGTGGTGGAATGGCACGAAGGCGCGCCGTTGACGAGTGTGCTGGAGGGGGTGAACGCATCACGCCGGCACGCTCGCGCACGCGCGTAGTTCTCGCAGCGGCGTCCGTCGCGGCGGCCGTGGCGGTCGCTCTCTACGGGGCCTTCGTCGCCGATCGGCTGGCGCTGCTCGTGCTGGCCCTCGGGTTTACAGGCGCTGCGCTGCTCGCATACGCACTCGCAACGGTCAACGCCGGCTCGATCGTCTCCGGGCTCGTCGGCGTTGCGGCCTCGTGGTCCCTCTCGGCCTGGACGCGCGGGACGGGAGCTCCTGGCGGGACGGTGCTCGCGGCGGTCGGCATCTTCGTCGCCGCTGAGCTTGCGTACTGGTCGCTCGAGCAGGCGTCGGTTCCGGACGAGAGCGAGCTCGTTGCGCGGCGCGCTGCCGGACTGGCGCTTCGGGGCTGCGGGGCGCTCGTGCTCGTCGCCTGCGTGCTCGCGGCGCTCGGGCTCCGCCCCGGCGGCGGCCTGATTCTCGAGACGGTCGGCGTCGTCGCCGTCGTCGGGTTGCTCGCGATCGTCCTCGTGCTCGCAAGAGCTGTCTACGAAGCCGAGCGGTAGATTTCGCGGCCGATGGCCGGGGTGCTTCCTGCCGAGGGCGATCTCCGCCGTGTGATCGGAGACGGCGAGGCCATTCCGGACGGCGAGGTCGAGGGGCTGGAGGAGCGCGACCTGCTCGAGCTCTATCGCTGGATGGTGCTGCTGCGGACGTACGACGAGCGGTCGCTCGTCTTCCACCGCCAGGGCCGGATCGGCACGTACGCGATCTTCTGGAACCACGAAGCGATGCAGGCCGGGTCGGTCTACGCGCTCGAGCGCGACGACTGGATCTTCCCGAGCTACCGGGAGTCGGCGATCGGGCTGCTGCGCGGGATGCCCGTTGCGACCGTTCTCTCGTGGTGGCGCGGGCACCCGACCGGCTGGTGGAACCCCCTCGACTACAACGTCGCCTCGATCTGCGTGCCGATCGGGACGCACGTGCCACACGCCGCAGGACTTGCGTGGGGCAAAAAGTTGCGCGGCGAGTCTGCCTGCGCGATCGCCTACTTCGGCGACGGCGCGACGTCGGAGGGCTCGTTCCACGAGGGCGCCAACTTCGCGGCGGTGATGCGCGCGCCGCTGGTCCTCTTCTGCAACAACAACCAGTGGGCAATCTCCACGCCGTTGTCCGCCCAGACCGCGGCGGAGACGCTCGCGGAGAAGGCAGCCGGTTACGGGATGCCTGGCGTTCGCGTGGACGGCGGCGACGTGCTCGCGGTCTACGAGGTCACCCGCGACGCCGTCGCGCGCGCCCGGGCCGGTGAGGGGCCGACCTTCATCGAGGCGGTCTCGTACCGGACGGCGCCGCACGCCACCGCCGACGACCCGCGCGTGTACATCGACCTCGGGCGTGTCGAGGAGGAGAAGCAGCGCGAATGCCTCGGCCGGTACGAGGCCTACCTGCGTCGCGCGGGCGTCCTGAACGACGAGCTGGCGGAGTCGACGCGGGCGGAGGCGGCGGACGCGCTCCGTGCGGGGATCTCGGCCGCCGAGGCGGAGCCGCCCGCCGACATCGGGCTCGTGTTCGAGCACGCGTATGCGTCTCCGCCCGCGTCTTTGGCCGAGGAGCTGGCCCAGCTGCGGGAAGTGCTCGGCGAGTGAGCGAGCTGACCCTCGTCGAGGCCATCAACGACGCGTTCCACGTCGAGCTGGGGCGCGACCCGAACGTGATGGTGATGGGCGAGGACGTCGGTCGGGCCGGCGGAGTCTTCCGCGCGACGGCAGGGCTGCGGGACAAGTTCGGCGCCGAGCGGTGCGTCGACACGCCGTTGGCCGAGGCCGGAATCCTCGGCACGGCCGTCGGGCTCTGCATGGCCGGTTGGCGGCCGGTCTGCGAGATGCAATACGACGCTTTCTCGTATCCGTGTCTGGATCAGCTGATCACGCACGTCGGCCGCTATCGCTGGCGGACGCGGGGTGGGATGGAGTTTCCGCTCGTCGTCCGGATGCCGTATGGCGGGGGCGTGCGCGCGCCCGAGCTCCACGATGACTCGCCCGAGGCCTACTACGTGCACACCCCCGGGGTGAAGGTGGCGATCCCGTCGACGCCGGCAGACGCGAAGGGGCTTCTCGCGGCGGCGATCCGCGACCCCGACCCGGTCGTCGTGCTGGAGCCGAAGCTCCACTATCGGACAATGCGCGGCGAGGTGCCGACGGGCGAGCACGTGGTGCCGCTCGGCGAGGCGCGCGTGGCGCGGGAGGGCGACGACGTGTCACTCGTCGCCTACGGCGCGATGGTGCCGGTCGCGGAAGCGGCAGCGGATGCGTTGGAGGGAGAGGCGGCCGTCGAGGTGCTCGACATTCGCACCTTGAAACCGCTCGACGAGGACGCGCTCTTGGCGTCGGTGGGCAAGACCGGCCGCGCCGTGATCGTGCAGGAGGCGCCGCGGGTTGCCGGCTTCGGAGCGGAGCTGGCCGCGATCCTGGCCGAAAAGGCGATGCTCGACCTGCACGCGCCGGTGATCCGCGTGACCGGCTACGACGTCCCGTATCCGTACTGGCAGATCGAGGACGCGTACATGCCCTCGGTCGAGCGCGTCGTCGCGGCGGTGCGGAAAACGCTCGAGTTCTGACAGACCGGCTGCGTTTGTGGTTGGAGCGCGCCGGCGCCGGCTACCGGCTGCGGGATGCCGCTACGGGCGAGCCGGTGCGCTGGGAGGACCCGCGGCTGCGCGTCGTCGCGGTCGCCGGCGTCACCTTTCGGCCCGGGAACGTCGAGGACGGGACCTTCGAGCCCGGGCGGCGGCTGGCGCTCGTGGCGGAGCCGGACAACGAGCACGACCCGAACGCGGTCGGGATCTGGAACGAGGAGCGGACGCTGCAGGCGGGTTACGTGCCCCGCGAGGTCGCTGCGGACCTCAGCGGCGACGAGCAGGCGGTCTCGCTCTGGCGTGTCGAGGGCGGCCTGCGGGTGCTGATCGTCCCGCCCGATGCGTGGGTCGGGACGCCGCGCCGCTAGATTCCCGCCCCGTGGCGTACGAGTTCAAGCTTCCGGACCTCGGCGAGGGCCTGACGGAAGGCGAGATCGCGCGCTGGCTGGTCAGGGAGGGGCAGGAGATCGGCGAGGACGATCCGCTCGTCGAGATCCAGACCGACAAGACGACGGTCGAGATCCCGTCGCCTGCCGCCGGCAAGGTCTCTCGGATCCTGGTCGGCGAAGGCGAGACGGTTCCGGTCGGGACGGTGCTGGTCGTGATCGGCGGCGACGGTGCCGCGCCTCCGGCCGAGGAAGAGCAGCCGCGCGCGGAGCCGGCGCCCCAACAGGACACGTCCGGGGTCAGACCCCGGCCGGCTCCGGAAGGGCGGGTCCGCGCGACGCCGCTCGTCCGCAGGCTCGCTCAGGAGCTGGGCGTCGACCTCGCGGCGCTGACCGGGACCGGTCCGCAAGGGCGGGTCACCGAGGAGGACGTCCGCGCCGCTTCGGCAACGTCCGGGGTCAGACCCCGGACGAGTCCCGAAGGGACGCGGGAGCCGCTCCGGGGTGTCCGCAAGCTGATCTCCGAGCACATGGCCCGCGCCCATGCCGAGGTCCCGCCCGTCACCTGGGTCGACGAATGCGACTTCGGCGCGATCGACCTCAAGCGGATCGTCCCGCTGACTCTCAAGGCCGTGGCCGAAGCACTCAAGGAAGTCCCCGAGTTGAACGCACGGCTCGAAGGTGACGAGATCGTCTTCCTCGACCGCTACGACCTCGGCGTCGCCGTCCAGACCGAGCAGGGCCTTGTCGTTCCGGTCGTCCGCGATTGCGACTCGCGCTCGGTGGACGACCTCGCGACCGACGTTGAGCGCCTCGCGGAGGCCGCCCGCGCCGGGACGCTCAAACCGGAGGAGCTCCGTGGCTCGACGTTCACCGTCACGAGCGCCGGCAAGCTCGGCGGCCTGCTGACAACGCCGATCGTGAACCACCCGGAGGTCGGGATCCTCAGCATCGGCCGCGTGGCCGAGCGGCCGGTCGTCCGCGACGGCCAGATCGTCGCCCGGCCGACCGGCACGATCGCAGTCACATTCGACCACCGAGTCGTCGACGGCGCGCGCGCCGCCGAGTTCGGGCTCGCGGTGATCCGACGCATCGAAAGCGGGTTGGAGCCCGGCGGCCCGCAGGAACCGCCGAGCTCCTGAGGGAAGAACGCGGGCCTAGAGGTCGGCCCTGAGCTGGCCGCGCATCGCGCCGGCCGGATGCTTGGCGTTGTGGATGTTCACGTAGAACGAGCTCGGGTGAGCGGCGACGGCCCTGATCTTGGCCTTCGGCGCGCTCGTGCAGCCCTGCCGCTTGAACGTAGTGCCGAGCGGGATGTAGACGGGCCCCGAAGCGCCGGGCCTGCCCTTGTGGATGTGGGCCGCGTTGCCGGAGCCGTCGATCTTCGTGATCGTGAAGTCCCAGCAGACCTTGCCGGTCGCAAGCTTGAGCATGATCTCGGCTCGGCCCCGGTTCGAGGCGGGCGCCGCGGGCACCTCGTTTGTGCCGCGAAGCTGAGCGGTGAGATGGCCGCCCTTCGCCGTGGCCACACCCACAAGCACGAGGCTCGTGGCGAGGGCGGCGGTGAGCGCGGCGATCACCAGGAATGTCTTTCGCATCGGACCTCCAGTAGCGTGGTTTCGCCGGCTAATTCGCGCCCCGGCGGCGATCGGTTTTGTGGCCACTACACTGGCGCCGATGTGGGAGTGGTATCGGATCGGCGTCGCGGCGGGAATCGGCGCGGGCGCCGGGGTCGCAGCCGGAGGCTGGCTCGGCCGGACGAGAACCGGCGCGCTGGTGGCGGTCCTGATCGGGGCCGCGGTCGGCGTCCTCGTCGGCTTCGCACTCGATAACTGGACGGAGGCGGTCGGCGGCGCCGTCGGAGGTGTGCTCGGCGGTCTCGGCGGCGCCTCCCTGGCAGCGGGAACGCTCCGCCGAGGGGGCACGACCGCAGGCACTGGAATCCTGATCGGCGCGATCGGTCTCGGCGTGGCCGCGCTTGCGCTCGTGCCGTTCCTCGGCTACCTGGAGGCGGCGGCGCTGCCCGCGGTCGCACGCCGAGCCCGGCGACTCGAGCCAGAGCGGTATGCAGGCCTGCGCACGCTCGCCCGCGATTAACGTGCCCCATCCAGCGACACATGTCGGCTTCTGGCCCGCGATCACGCGGCGCCAGAACCCACCCTCGCTCTTGCCAAGGCTGCCGGCCTTGGCGGCGAGCGAGTGCGGCCTCTGGCTTGGTGCACGCGACCCAGAAACTCGGCGGCGTCACTGGACGGGGCACTAGTGCCCAAGAAGCTGATCCTGATCGTGATCGACGGCCTGACGCCGGACGCGTTCGAGCGGGCGGCGGACGACGACCGCACGCCGGCGCTGAAATTCCTCGCCGCGAACGGCGCCTACGCGCGCGGTGTCTCGACCTTCCCCTCGCTCACTCCGGTCTGCCTGTCGTCGATCGCGACCGGCGCGCACCCGGACGTCCACCACGTTCCGCACCTCGTCTGGTACCACCGCGGCGAGCGCCGGATCGTCGAGTACGGGTCGTCCTTCGCCGCGATCCGCGCCGCCGGGACCCGGCAGGCGCTCGTCGACGCCGTCTTCAACATGAACGAGCAGCATCTCGCCGCGGACTCCGTCACCGTATTCGAGGCACTCGAGGATGCCGGCTACACGACAGCGGCGATTAACTTCACCTGCTACCGCGGCCGGAGGCGCCATGCGCCGACGGTGCCCGCGGTCGCCCGGCCGGCGTACGGGCCGAAGCGCTTCTTCTTCTTCAACCTGTTCGAGTCGGACGCGACGGGCGCGCCCCTCGCGGTCCTCGGCCGGGCCGACGGGTCGATCGACGCGTACGCAGCCGCGGTGGGACGCTGGCTCGTGACGAGGGACGGCTTCGACTTCCTCGTCCACTATCTGCCCGACTACGACTTTGCCTCCCACGCGGCAGGGCCGGCCGCCGCCGACGAGGCCCTGGTCCGAAGCGACGCCGCGATCTGGGCCCTCGTCGAAGCGGCGGGCGGGCCCGACGAGTTCCTGGAGCGCTACGCCGTCCTTTTCGGCGCCGACCACGGCCAGACGAGCGTCGACCGCACGCTGCGCCTGGAAGACACCTTCGGCGACGCGCATGTGATCGTGACCGCCTCGAACCGGGCCGGGATGATCTACCGAACCGATGAGACCCGCCACGACGAGCGCGAGCTCGCGGCGCGCCTCGACCCCGAGCCGGGCGTCGAGGCCGTGCTCTTCCTCGAGGGCGACGACGCCGTCGCGCGCCGTGCCGGCGAGGAGCTTCGCTTCGCGCCGGCCGCCGACGGATGGGCCACGAGCGGCGATGCCGCAATCCTTCCCCAGCCCGATGCGTTGACCCGCGCCTGGGCAGCTCTGCACAACCCGAACGCCGGAGACCTTATCGTCTCGGCCGCCGACGGCGTGGAGCTGACCGACCTGGCCGGTCGCAGCCACCTTGGCGGTGGCAGCCACGGGGCCCTTGCTGCGGCGGACTCGGAGGTTCCGTTGCTCGCGGTCGGCTTCGCCGCGGCGCCCCGGAGCATCATCGACCTGGCGCCGCTGGCGCTCCGGCACTTCGGCGTCGAGCCGCCGGCTTACACGCGGACGCTTGCACATGCCGCTTGAATATGAAAACGCCCGGCGCATGATGGTCGACACGCAGCTGCGGGGCCGCGACATCGTCGACGAGCGCGTGCTCGGCGCGATGGAGAAGGTTCCGCGGGAGCTGTTCGTCGAGGCACGCGAGCGTTCGCGAGCCTACGACGACGCCGCCCTGCCGATCGGCGGTGGCCAGACCATCTCGCAGCCTTACATGGTCGCCCGCATCTGCGAGGCGCTGCGGCTGAGCGGCGACGAGCGAGTGCTAGACGTCGGCACCGGCTCCGGCTATCAGGCGGCGGTGCTGGCCGAGCTCGCGGCCGAGGTGTACACGATCGAGCGAATCCCCGAGCTGGCCGAGCGGGCGCGCGAGCGGCTCGCCGCGGCCGGGTATGAGCGCGTCCGCGTGCACGTCGGCGACGGCACCCTCGGCCTGCCCGAGCATGCGCCGTTCGACGCGATCGCCGTCGCGGCCGCCGCGCCCGGCTTCCCGGCGACGCTGTACGAGCAGCTGAGGCAGCGCGGGCGGCTCGTCGTGCCCGTCGGCAGCCCCCGCGGGCAGCGTCTCGAGGTCGCGGTTCGAAGCCCGGAGGGACCGGCGCTGATCCACTCCGTGCCCTGCCGATTCGTCCCGCTCGTCGGCGCCGAGGGCTTCGGCGAGTAGTCCGTTTGCCCAGTGCCCGACGGGCAAAAAGAGCGCCGTGAAAAAGGCTGAGGATCTTCTCAAGCTTCCCGTGCGTATGGGCGGCATCCAGCTGGGCCGGCCGGTCGACCTGCTCATCGATCGCAATCGGCCGCGCGCCGTCGGGTTCGACGTCCTCTGCGGCGACGAGGCCCACCGCTTCCTTCCCTTCGTCGTCGCGACTTTCCGGGACGACGCGATCGAGATCGATTCGCCCTTCCTGCTCCTCGATTTCGCCCAGGTCGACTTCTACCGCCACCAGGCGACGACGCTGCGCGAACTGAACGGCGATGGGCGTGACGTCGTCGTCGGGGAGGACGGCACCATCCACGGAGTAGAGGGGCTCATCGCCCGCTCCCGCTGATAGCCTCGCCGGGCGATGGAGCCGCGACAGTCCGCCGTGCTCGGCGTGCGGGCCCGGGCGGGTCGCGCGCTCCGCCATCCCGGGAACTGGGTACAGCTCGCCAAGTTCGCCGCTGTCGGCGCGAGCGGCTACGTCGTCAACCTCGCGGTCTACACGGCGCTGCTGCGCGGCGCGGGTTGGCACTACGCGTATGCAGCGACGGTCTCGTTCCTGGTCGCCGTCACGAACAACTACCTCTGGAATCGAGTCTGGACGTTCCGCGACCAGCGCGGCCACGTCGGCTTCCAGGGCCTGCGCTTCTTTGTCGTCGCGCTCGTCGCCTACGTCGCCAACCTCGGCATCCTCAGCGCCCTCATCGCCTTCGGGGTGAACAAAGTGCTCGCCCAGGCGATCGCGATCGTCCTCGTGACCCCGCTCAACTTCGTCGGCAACAAGCTCTGGTCGTTCCGGGTGCCCCACCGCCGGCACCGCTAGCCTGATCGTCATGCGCCGGCTGGCTCTACCGACAGTCGTCGCGATCTGCGCGCTGCTGCTTGTTCCCGCCGCCGGGGCCACGCCCAACACAAAGCTGACCAAACAGCGCGCGACCGCGATCTTCTTCGCCAACCCGAAGGTCGCGAGCTGGCTGCGCAACTACCCGAAGAAGTCGCTGACGAGCGACACCACCTACAGCCAGCAATACGGGAACTGGACGATCAAGGTCTGGACCTCCGTCGACAGCGTTGGCGAGGTCGCGACTGGTCGGGTCGAGGACGCGACCGGGAAGGTCATCGAGGCGTGGACCGGCCCGCAGGTCGCCTGGAAGATGGCGCGCGGTTCTCCTGGCGCGTTCGGTGGAAAGCAGATCAACAGTCTCCCGATCTGGCTCGGGCTGTGCGCCGCGTTCCTGATCGGCCTCGCCGATTTCCGCCGACCACTGTCGGCGCGGAACCTCGACCTGCTCGCGCTGCTCTCGTTCAGCGTCTCGCTCTGGTACTTCAACAAGGGGCACGTCTTCACGGCGATGCCGATCGTCTACCCGGCGCTCTTCTACTTGCTCGGACGGATGATCTGGAGCGGAGTACGGTCGCGCGCCCCAGCGGGGTCGCGCCCTGTCTGGCCGGTCTGGCTGCTGGCCGGCGCGGCCGTCTTTCTGCTCGGCTTCCGGATCGGCCTCAACGTCAAGCACTCGAACGTGATCGACGTCGGCTACTCGGGCGTCATCGGCGCCGAGCGGATCACGACAGGCCAGTCTCCGTACGGGCACTTCCCGGTCGAGAACGGGCTGAAGGCATGCGGGCAGCCCGACGAGGACGGCGAGATCCGTGACCACATCCAGACGAACGGACGCTGCGAGTCGGCGAACCCACTCGGCGACACCTACGGGCCGGTCGCCTACGAGGCGTACGTTCCCGCCTACCTCGCGTTCGGCTGGAGCGGCAGATGGGACACCTTGCCGGCTGCGCACGCCGCGTCGATCACGTTCGACATCCTCTGCCTCATCGGCCTGGCGCTGGTCGGGTTTCGCTTCGGCGGGCCGCGCCTGGGCGTGACGCTTGCGTTCGCCTGGGCCGCTTGGCCGTTCACGCAGTACGTGTCGAACTCGAACACGAACGACGCGCTGCCGCCGCTTTTCCTGATCTGGGGGTTCCTGTTCGTGTCCGCGCCGTTCGCGCGCGGGTTCTTCTCGGCCTTATCGGGTTGGACGAAGTTCGCGCCGCTGCTCGTTGCGCCGCTGTGGGCCTCGTACCCGGACGCGTTCGCGAGGCCACGCCAGAAGCTCGTGTTCGTCGGCGGGTTCGTGCTTGCGACCTTGGTCGCGTTCTCGATCCTTCTGCTCGACCCCCATCCGCTCCACGCGGTGCACGTCTTCTACGACCGCACGGTCAAGTACCAGATCGGCCGGCACTCGCCGTTCTCGATCTGGGACTGGAAGCAGTACGGCGTCGGGTATCCCGACCTCCATCTCTTCCAGCGTGTGCTCCAGGTCATGCTGGTGATCGGCGCGGTCGCGGTCTACTTCGTGCCCCGCCGGAAGACGTGGCGGCAGCTCGCGGCGCTCACCGCGGCCTTGCTGATCGGGTTCGAGATCGTGCTGACCCACTGGTTCTACCTCTACCTCCCGTGGTTCTTCCCGTTCGTCGCGCTCGTCGTCCTCTCGGCCGAACGCGCGCCCGTGGCGGCCGAGGTTCCGGAGCCCGTTGAACGCAAGCCAAGAACGCTGGTCGCTGCGGGCTGACGCCGGGCCGGCGCTGGCGGCCGGTCTCGTCGCGCTTGCGGTCTTCGGCGGCGTCTGGGCGCTGCTCCATCACGGCTTCTACAAGCGCGGCCAGATCGTCGACACCCCCGTCTATCAGCGCTACGGCGAGGCGATGGTGAACGGGCAGGTGCCGTACCTCGACTTCAGCGTCGAATACCCGCCGGCCGCGCTGCCGGTGTTCCTGCTCCCGGCGATCGGCGACCACCACGACTCGAACACCTACCGGTGGAATTTCGAGGCTCTGATGGTGGTCTGCGGCCTGCTCGCGATCGTCGGGGTGACCATTGCCCTCGGCGCTCTGCGGGCGGGGCCGGAGCGGCTGTTCGCCGCGCTCGCCTTTGCGGCGCTGGCGCCGCTTGCCCTCGGGTCAGTGATCGTGACTCGCTTCGACCTCTGGCCGACTGCGCTGCTCGTGCTCGGGCTGGCGGCCGTCCTCACCGAACGCCGACGCCTCGGCCTCGGCGTGCTCGGGCTCGCGGCGTCGGCCAAGATCTTCCCGGCCGTCGTGGTGCCGCTCGCGCTGACGTACGTTTGGCGCCGCCGCGGACGGCGCGAGGCGCTGGTCTGCGCCGGGATCTTTGCCGCCGTCGTCGCCCTGTGCTTTGCCCCCTTCGTGAGGCTCTCGCCGGGCGGCGTCTGGGACAGCCTCTACCGGCAAGCCGACCGGCCGTTGCAGATCGAGAGCCTCGGCTCGAGCTTCCTGCTCGTCGCGCACCAGCTCGGCGCCTGGACCGTCCACCTCAACCTCAGCCACGGCTCACAGAATCAGGGCGGCTCGTTCGCCGGTGTGCTTGCGGGGGTTGAGAGCGTCCTACAAGCGGTGGTGGTGATCGGCCTCTGGATCGCGTTCGCCCGCGGGCGTGCCGAGCCCGAGCGGCTCGTCCGCTACTCGGCGGCGACGGTCGCTGCGTTCATCGCCTTCGGGAAGGTGCTGTCGCCGCAATTCCTGATCTGGCTTATCCCGCTCGTCCCGCTCGTGCGGGGGCGGCGCGGGATGGCGGCATCGGCACTTCTCCTCGTCGCGCTGGTGCTGACCCAGCTCTGGTTCCCAAACCGGTACTGGCGCCTCGCCCTGCAGCAGGACGCGATCGCGTCGTGGCTCGTCTTCGCCCGCGACCTCGTGCTCGTGCTGTTGGCCCTCGTGCTCGCTATGCCGCGACGCGCACCGGCTCGCACGACCTAGCGCGCCGGGTCGGAGGCCCTGTCCGCGAAGCGGACCAGTGGAAGGGGTCTGTGGGAACCGGGAGGTTCCCCAGGGGTCAAGACAACCGTGTGCGCACCGCCTCGCAGTGAGATGCCTTTCCCGTCTCGCCGTCGCACTCGACAACGACGCCCTCCAGGCGCACGTCGCCCTCGGCCGGCCTGAACCGCACCGGCATGCCGGTGCGCATCCGCCTGATCGCGAGGTCGGCCTGCACACCGATCACCGAGTCGTGCGGCCCGGTCATGCCGGCGTCGGTGATCGCCGCCGTCCCGCCCGGAAGGATGCGCGCGTCGTTGGTCTGGATGTGGGTGTGCGTGCCGATCACCGCGGTCACGCGTCCATCGAGCCAGCGCGTCACCGCCACCTTCTCGCTCGTCGCCTCGCCGTGGAAATCGACCACGACGACCTGGGCGCCCCGCCGCGCTTCCTCGACGAGCTCGTCCACGACCTCGAATGGGCCCACTGGAGTGCTGATGAAGAGCTGGCCGAGCAGGTTGACGACTGCGACAGGCGTCCCGTCGGCGGCCGGCAGGACCGTGAGCCCGCGCCCGGGTGAGCCCGATGCGACGTTCGCGGGCCGGATCACGCGCTCTGACTCCGCCAGGTACGGGGCGATCTCCGGCCGCCGCCAGACGTGGTTCCCGAGCGTGATCGCGTCGGCGCCGGCAGCCAGCAGCCGCTCGGCAAGTCGTGGCGTGATCCCGGCGCCGTCGGCCGCGTTCTCGCCGTTGACGACGCAGAAGTCAATCGCCCGTTCCTCGCGCAACGCGGGCAGCCGCTCCTCGACAGCCCGACGTCCCGGGACGCCGAAGACGTCGGCGACAAAAAGAATGTTCATTGCGACCTCCCTGCAGCGCGCGACGAATGCTCCGTTGCCGACCGGGTTGAGACGGCTGCGGCGGCAAAGCCGCCCCAGCCTCTAGGTCGGCATCGCAAGCGACGCCGCAGGCTCAGGGAGTTTCCAGGGAGGCGGCCGGGCGAACCTCGATCTCGACGTGGTTGCCGGCGTCCTGCGTGTAGCGCGCGAGCGCTTGCTCCTCCACGCGCGAGAAGTCGAGGACGATGCCGAGCTTCGACGTGCCGGCGGCGACGCTGGAGCCGACCGTGAGCGAGGGGTCCGGCTTGACGTGCGTGATCGCGACCACGAACGACGGCGCGCCCGTGGGCTGGACGTCGACCTCGGAGCCGAAGCGCTTGCCGTTGATGATGTAGGGCGTCAACCCGATCACCGTTCCGTCGACCGGCGAGTAGACGTCGGTACCCGGCAGCGCGCCAACGTCGAGGGCCGCACTGCTCGGTCCCTCGCCGCCGGCGAGCTGGTACCAGCGGATCCCGCGTCCGGCCCCGCCGAAGACGCTCCTCGCGACGCGCGTGAGCGTGCCCGGGTTCGCCTGCGACCCGAGCGGCTGCAGCGCAACCGCTCCGTCCGCGCTCGCGTGGTAGCCGATAGTGGTGACCCGCGACTGCGCGATCGGAAGCTGGATCCGCAACGCGCCCTCGAGTGCGACGACCTGCGGACTCGGGGGCCCCGAAGGGAGCAGCCGGTTCGCCGGCGCCGGACCGGTCTGTCGCTGGACCGTGCTCGGCTTGCCGGCGCCAAATGCCGTCAGGAGCAGCGTCACCAGCGCGACGATCGCGAGGACCACGAGGCCTGCGATGCGCCGACGTCGACTGATGGCCCGATGTTGCGCACGGCGATGCCGCGCGGCAATCGTGCGCGCTTCCTGGCTGGGCATCGGCGGGACGCTAACGGGTTGCTCCGCGAGCCGCAAGGCGGTCCGTTCGGGTGGACTTTGTGACATCCAAAGTCTTGGACGTTCCTGGGGTTCGTCCCACAGTTCGTGACTGTCCAGCGCCAGCGCTCCGTCTTCGGCCACGGACCAATCCCAGGCGGGCGGGCGGAGCCGGACGATGCGCGCCGTATCATCATCGCGATGGCGACCGAGTCGCCCCCGAAGCTGTTGATCCCGCGCTGGATCCAGCTCGTCACGCTGCCGCTGCTGCTCCTGCTGATCTGGGCCGTGGCGGGCGCGGTCCGTCACGTGCTCTTCCTCTTCATGGTCGCGGCGCTCGTCGCGCTGCTTCTGAACCCGCTCGTCCGCGGCATCACGCGCTTCTGGGTGCCCCGCGGGCTCGGGGTGGCGATCGTCTACCTGTGCTTTGCGGCGCTCGTCGCCGCGGTGAGCATCGCCGTCGGGACGATCGTGGTCGATCAGACGAAGTCGGCCTCACATCGGGTCGACACCTACTTTACGAACGAGCACGGACAGCCGCCGCAGACG
>JBKOUJ010000139.1:0-11400 GCA_046723355.1 Actinomycetota bacterium
GGGCAGGTTCGCCACCAGCCGCTTGAACTCCTCGCCCCGCTCCTCGAAGTCGCGGAACTGGTCGTAGCTCGCGCAGGCCGGCGAGAGGAGGACGACCTCCCCCGGCTGCGCCGCACTCGCCGCCCGCTCGACCGCGGTGGCGAGGTCCCCCGCACGGATCGTGTCGGGGATCGCGCGCGCGAGCTCGTCGGCGGTCTCGCCGATCACGTAGACGGCGCTGGTGTTCGGCCCGAGCGCGGCCGCAAGCGGCGCGAAGTCCTCGCCTTTGCGTGAACCGCCGAGGATCAAGCGGACCGGCACGTCTTCGTAGGCGGCGAGCGCGCGCAGGGCCGCGGCCACGTTGGTCGCCTTCGAGTCATTCACGTAGGTGACGCCGCCGCGCTCGGCGACGAGCTCGAGCCGGTGAGGAACGCCTTTGAACTCGCGCAGGCCGCGCGCGATCTGCTCATCGCTCGTGCCGCCTGCCCGGGCCGCCGCCGTCGCTGCAGCCGCGTTCTCCCGGTTGTGCGCCCCGCGTAGCGACGGCTCGGCCGGAAGCTTGTCGTCAGCCGCGAAGTCGACACGGCGGGCCCGCACCTCGTGCTCGAACCCGCGCGGCAACACGGCGACGTCGTCGTCGGTCTGGTTCTCGAAGATGCGCAGCTTCGCGTCGCGGTAGGCCTCGAACGAGCCGTGCCGGTCGAGGTGGTCGGGCTCGAGATTCAAGAGCACAGCGATTCGCGGCCGGAAGTCGACGATGTCCTCGAGCTGGAACGACGACAGCTCGCAGACGACGAGCTGGTCTGGCTCGACCTCGCCGTCGAGCTCGGACAGCGCCCGACCCACGTTCCCCGCGACCGGCGCGTCGAGGATGAAGCCGAGCCACTCGGCGGTCGTCGTCTTCCCGTTCGTGCCCGTCACGCCGAGGATCGGGTTCGTGAGCAAGCGGGACGCGAGCTCGACCTCGCTCCAGACCGGCACGGCCGCCCGCCGCGCCTCGGCCACGAGCGGCGCCTCCCGCGGCACGCCGGGGCTCTTGACGAGCAGCCCCACGCCGTCGAGGAGCGACCGCTCCCCGTCGTTGCCGAGCTCGCGGTCGGCGCGGACGACCTCGACGCCTCGCCGCTCCAGCGACGCCGCAGCAGCCCGACCCGACCGCGCGAGGCCGAGCACGAGCACGCGGTCCGGCAGTTCTGTCAGCGGAACCCGCGGAAGTAGCGGTAGTAGAGCGCGAACGCGGCGGCGCACAGCAGGCCCGTGACGATCCAGAAGCGGACCATGATCTTCGTCTCCGACCACGCTTTCATCTCGAAGTGGTGGTGGATCGGCGTCATCAGGAAGATCCGCCGGCCCCAGTAGCGGAACGAGACCACCTGAAGGATCACCGAGAGCGCCTCGATGGCGAAGATCCCGCCGACCAGGAGCAGCAGGAAGATCGTCTTCGTCATGATCGCGAAGGCGGCGAGCGCGCCGCCGATCGCCATCGAGCCCGTGTCGCCCATGAAGACCTCGGCCGGAAAGGCGTTGTACCAGAGGAAGCCGATCAGCCCTCCGATCAGCGCCGCGCCGACGATCGCAAGATCGAGCTTCGTCTCGAAGCGGTGCCCGGGCGGGCCCGAGCGGATCCACGCGATCACGTTCATCGCCGCGTAGGTGAAGAGCGCGATGATGCCCGTGCCCGCCGCGAGGCCGTCGAGGCCGTCGGTCAGGTTCACGCCGTTGGCGGCGCCGGCGATCACGAGGAAGAGCAGCCCGTACCACGCCCACGAGAGCTCGACGTGGCCGAGACCCGGGACGTAGACGTTGGTGGGCAGGTGCTGATGGCGGGCGGCGATGCCGACGCCGACCGTGATCGCGCCGAGCAGCAGCAGCTTCCAACGTGCGTTGAGGCCGAGCGAGCGCCGGTGGGTCAGCTTGATGAAGTCGTCGATGAACCCGATCGCGCCGCAGCCGAGCGTCACGAACAGCACCGTCAGCGCCGGCACGGTGTAGCGAGCAACCGCGAGGTAGGTCGCCGTCGCGGCGCCCAGCGTCAACAGCCCGCCCATGATCGGCGTCCCCTGCTTGGCGACGTGGTGCTCGGGCCCCTCCTCGCGGATCGTCTGGCCGTACTCCTTCCTACGCAGGAAGGCGATGAAGCGGGGCCCGACGAGAATCGAGATCAGCATCGCGGCGAGGCCCGCGATCAGGACTCGAACCATCTAGGTGGAAACCGCCGCCAGTGCTTCCGCCACAGTCTCCAGCCCGAGCACCCGCGCGCCCTTGACGAGTACGGCGTCGCCGGGGCGCAGCTCCTCGTGCAGTACCTCGATCGCCCCGGCGGCATCCGCCACTTCTCGGCCCCCGTAGACGCGGGCTTGCGGGCCGACGGCGATCAATACGTCGACACCGATCTCCTCGACCGCACGCGCGACCTCGCGATGGGCCTCGTCGGCGTAGTCGCCGAGCTCCGCCATCTCCCCGAGCACCGCGACCCGCCGCCGACTACCCGCGCGCTCTGCAAGGTGCTCGAGCGCGGCGCGCATCGAGATCGGGTGAGCGTTCCACGCGTCGTTGATCAGCACGCCGCCGCCAGGGAGCTCTAGCTCCTGGTTGCGCCATTCGGCGAACGCCGCGTCGATCCGCTCCGGCAGGTCGAGGCCGAGCACCTCGGCGGTGGCGAGCGCCGTGAGCGCATTGGCCGCAAGGTGCCGCGCGGTGAAGGCGACCTCGAAGGTTCCGAGCGAGGTGACCAGGCGCGGCGGCTCGAACCGGTCGAGCGTCAGGTCCTCCCCCACGCGCACGACGCGGAGGTCGTCCCGCTCGACCGCGAACCCCGCCGGGACGACTGCCGTCCCGCCTGCGGGCAGCGCGGCGATCAGCTCCGACTTCGCGCGCACGACGCCGTCGAGCGAGCCGACCTTCTCGAGGTGGACCGGCGCGATCGCAGTCACAACCCCGACCTCCGGTCGAGTCAGCGCCGCGAGCTCCGCGATTTGCCCGAACCCGCGCATCGCGAGCTCGACGATGCAGAACTCGGTGTCGGTCTCGAGCCGGCAGAGCGTCAGCGGAACGCCCAGCTCGTTGTTGTAGCTGCGCTCGGCCGCGACGGTGCGACGTTGGGGCGCGCAGATTGCCGCGACCAAGTCCTTCGTCGTCGTCTTGCCGATCGAGCCCGTGATCGCGACGACCCGCGCCTGCGAGCGGTCGCGGACAGCCTTGCCGAGCGAAGCGAGCGCCTCGAACGCGTCGACGGGGACGAGTGTCGCCGCGGCTCCACGGGCGACAGCGTGCTTGCGGAAGTCGGCCCCCGCCCCGATCGCGACGAACAGGTCGCCCTCCTCGACCCGGCGGGAGTCGATCTTCACTCCCGTGACTGTTTCGGCCCAGGCCTCCGCGCGCAGCTCGCCCGGCGCCAGCGCCGCAACTTCGCCCAGCCTGAGCGGGATCAAGCCCGGGCCACCGCCTGAAGCGCCTGGCGCGCGACCTCGCGATCGTCGAACGGGACGGTCCGGTCGGCGAACTCCTGGCCCTGCTCGTGCCCCTTGCCGGCGATCACGACGACGTCGCCGGGCTGCGCGATCGCGATCGCGCGTTCGATTGCGGCCGCGCGATCTGGCTCGACCTCGACGCCCGCCCCGGCGCCGGCCAGGATCTCGGCGACGATCGCGTCGGGATCCTCGCTGCGTGGGTTGTCGGAGGTGACGATCGCGACGTCGGCGAGCTCGGCGGCGATCCGGCCCATCACCGGTCGCTTCCCTCGGTCGCGGTCGCCGCCGCATCCGAACACGCAGATGACGCGGTTGGGCGCAATCTCGCGCGCGGCGCGCAGAACGTTCTCGAGCGCCTCGGGCTTGTGCGAGTAGTCGACGACGACCGCGAACGCCTGGCCCTCATCGACGGCCTCGAACCGTCCCGGCACTCCTGCGAGCGCCGCGACACCATCAGCGATCGCCTCGTTTTCGATCGCCAGCAGGCGCGAGACGGCGACGGAGGCAAGGACATTTTCTACGTTGAAGCGGCCGCGGAGGCGCGTCCGCAGCTCCAGCCCGCCCGCGCGCAACTGGGCACCACCCTCGTCGAACCGCAGCTGCTCCGGACGGATGTCGGCGTCGTCGGCAAAGCCGAACGTCAGCAGGCGTTCGTGGCCGAGGGACCGCAGCTCCTCCGCCAGGCGACGACCGTGCTCGTCGCCGACGTTGACGGCGGCCGCAGGCCGTTCGCCCTCGACGAAGAGCCTGCGCTTTGCGTCGAAGTAGCGCTCGAACGTGCCGTGGAAGTCGAGATGATCCTGGCCGAGGTTCGTGAAGGCGAGAGCGGCGAAGCGGACGCCGGAGAGCCGGCCCAGCTCCGATCCGTGCGAGGTCGCCTCGAGCGCGCAGCTGCGGTTGCCGGCGTCGAGCATCTCCCGGAAGGCGCGTTGGAGGTCGATCGCCTCGGGGGTCGTGCGAATCGCCGGCCGTCGCGCGTCCCCGACCCGGCTCTCGACCGTGCCGAGCAGGCCGGGCCGTCGGCCGGCCGCGGCGAGGATCGAGTGGAGGAGAAACGTGGTCGTCGTTTTGCCGTTCGTGCCGGTGACGCCCGCGATCTCGAGCTCCCTCGTTGGGTCGTCGAAGAAGACGACGGCCGCCTGCGCCATCGCGCGCCGGGCGTCGGGAACGACGAGCTGGACGGCGTCGAGCTCGAGCGGCCGTTCGACGACCAGCGCGACAGCGCCGCGTTGCACCGCGTCCCGGGCGAACGCATGCCCGTCGTGCCGCTCGCCGGGGACGCAAAAGAAAAGCGCGCCGGGCTGGACGGCGCGCGTGTCGTAGGCGAGGTCGGAGATCTCGACCGGAGCGCGCTGGACGACGTCCGTTGGGGCGAGCGCTTCGATGACGCGCTCCAGGTTCATCTGCGCGGCGAGTCTACCAACGGGGTCAGCCGTCACCGACGCCGCGGCGGTGCAAAAAGACACACATTTGCAGCCCTTTCGTGACGAAGGACAGCTGACGGCGGCACACCCTCGCGGTTATGCTCGCCGCGGGGAGGAGGCTGGGGGAACCGGCCGGGAAGCGGCCTGTCCGCTAAGCGGACCAGTGGAGGGCGTAACCAGCGTGGAGCGAGCGTGGAGGTTCCCCAGGCATGCCTGGCAACGACGAGTCAAGAACGACAGACGACGTAGCGACGACGCCGCGGAGCGGGCATGCTTACCCCCGCAAGGCCAATGGCATCCGTCACGACCGGACATAACGACCGTCCCGCAGTACGCCGCCGCGAACGCGACGTGCCCGCGGCTGACCCCGGCCGTTCCCGCTGAGCGATTTCGTCTCTCATCCGGGCCGCGGCCGCCGCACCGTCCGCATCCCGCGGCGTCTCGGCGTGCAGCCGGTCTCGGTCGCCGCCGCCGACTTCCACGGCAGCGCCGGCTTCTTCGTCCGGGTCGGGATCGTCGGCTTCGCCACACTCGGTCTGTTCGGCGTTCTCGCGCTACGCCTCTGGTCGCTCCAGGTTGTGCGCGGGCCGCATTTCGCGGCGGCGGCCCAGCAGCAGACGTTCCGGCTGGTCGACCTGCCCGCCCCGCGCGGCCAGATCGTCGACGCGAAGGGCCGCGTCCTCGCCGGAACGCGCGGCGGTCTCGGCGTTTCGGTCGATACCGCCGTGCTCGGCATCATCGACGAGCACGGCCGCTGGTGGCCGACCCGCCAGTGTCGCCAACTCCTGCGCCGGCTCGGCTACCTGGCCGGCGCCTCGCCGCGGCTGATGATCCAGCGGATCCGCCACAGCGAGTTCAAGTCGCCTTACTCGGCGGCGATCGTCCTGCCGCGAGTTAGTCGCGACCTCAGCTACTTCCTCGACGAGCATGCGCGGCAATTCCCGGGGATCCGCGTCGTGCCGCAGCCCGAGCGAAGCTACCCCAGCGGCTCGCTCGGGAGCGAGTTCCTCGGGCTGCTCGGCGAGGTCAGCCCGACTCAGCTCGCGAAGCACACCTACCGCGGCGCCCGCGCCGGAATGATCGTCGGCCAGTCCGGCGCCGAGGCGACCTACGACAGCCTGCTGAACGGCGGCCTCGAGAAGGCGCGCGTCGTGGTGGACGCACAGGGCCGCGCAATCGGGCCCGCCCACGTCGTCCGCGTTCCGCGACCGGCCCGCGGCCTCCAGCTGACGATCGACCTCCGCATGCAGCGGGTCGCGGAGAAGGCGATCCAGGACGGGATCGCGCTGGCGCACGCGAACGGCCACTACGACGCGCGCGCAGGGTCTGCGGTGGTCATGAACCCGCGCACCGGGGCCGTGTACGCGCTCGCGAGCTACCCGCGCTTCGACCAGGCGAAGGCGGCGACCGATCCCGAGTACCTGCGCGCGCTCCTGAACCCGAACGACCCGCGCCATCTCCTCGTCAATCGCGCGACCCAGGGCACGTATCCCACGGGCTCGACCTTCAAGCCAATCGTGGCAGAAGCCGCTCTCGCCTCCGGGTTGCTCGGCCCCTACTCGACGCTGTCGTGCACAGGCAGCTACACCGTGGGCGGCCATGTCTTCCACAACGTCGAGTCCAGCATCAACGCGACGCTGACGCTGCCGGAGGCGCTCTCGATCTCGTGCGACACCTGGTTCTACCGGCTCGGCTCGATGTTCTATTACGCGCAGGAGAAGGGGCACCTCTACATGCAGAACTGGGCGCACTGGCTAGGCGTCGGCGAGCCGACCGGCTTCGACGTCCCGGGTGAAGCGCCTGGCCTCGTCCCCACGCCCGGCTGGCTGAAGCGGACCTTCAAGCAGCGCTGGGCGAGGATCTGGTTCGAAGGCAACTCGGTCAACCTCGCTGTCGGCCAAGGCCAGCTGGCGATCACCCCGCTGCAGCTCGCCGTCGCCTACTCGACGTTGGCGAACGGGGGCACAGTCGTCCGGCCGCACGTGGGCAAGGCCGTGCTCAGCTCGACCGGCCAGGTCGTCAAGGAGCTTCGTTACCCGCCGCGCCGCCACCTGCGGCTCTACGACGTCGGCGAAATCAGGGACGGGCTCTACGCCGGTGCGCACAGCGGCACCTCGGCGGCGGTTTTCGGCACCTTCCCAATCCCAGTCGCGGGCAAGACCGGCACGGCCGAGGCGCCCCCCGGCAGTGACCATTCCTGGTACGCCTCCTGGGCGCCGGCCTACAACCCGAAGCTGGTCGTGGTCGTCATGATCGAGCACGGCGGCTTCGGCGCCGAGGCGGCCGCGCCGGCGGCGAAGGAGATCTACTCGGCCTACTTCCGCGTCAGCGCGAAGAACCAGTAGCCGCGTCCGGCGGCGCCGAGAGGTACTGCAGCGTCTGCTGCATGATTTCCTTGAACGCGGGCGCGGCGACGACGCCGCCCCAGATCGCCCCGCGCGGCTCATCGACAGCGACGAGAACGACGGCGCGGGGCCGGGTCGCCGGCGCGAAGCCCACGAACGACGCGACGTAGCGCGACGTCGAGTAGCCGCCGTGGGGATCGGGCTTCGCCGCGGTGCCGGTCTTGCCGGCGACGTGGTAGCCGGGGATCTGGGCCAGGGTTCCGGTCCCGTCGAGGACGACGTTCTGCAACATCGACGTGAGCTCGCGCGCGATCCACGGGCTGACGACCCGTCGGCGCGCGGCCGCCCCCGCGATTCCCGCGCCGACGCGGTCGACCAGGTGCGGCCTTGTCCAGAGCCCGCCGTTGGCGATCGCCGCGTAGGCGGAGGCCATCTGGATCGGCGTCACGGCGATGCCCTGGCCGATCGGGACGTTGCCGATCGTCGAGCCTGACCACTGGTCGGCCGGAAGCACGATCCCCTGGCTCTGGCCGGGGAAGTCGATCCCAGTCGGGTGCCCGAAGCCGAAACGGCCGATCCACGACATCAGGCGCTCCTTGCCGAGCAGCCGCGCGAGTGTGATCGCGCCGACATTCGACGACCTGGCGAGGATCTGCGCAACTGACATCGTCTCCGTCCCGCGCGGCTCGGCGTCGTGGATCACCCGGTCGGCGACCTGGATCGAGTACGGAAGCGTGAACCTCGTCCGCGGGGTGACGATCCCGGTCGAGAGCGCCCCGCCGACGGTCACGAGCTTGAACGTCGACCCCGGCTCGTAGGTGTCCGTGACGGCGCGGTTGCGCTGAAGGTCCTTCGGGACAGCGGGGAAACTGTTTGCGTCGTAGGTCGGCGCGACGGCCATCGCGAGGACAGCGCCCGTCCGGGGATCGAGGACGATCGCCGTCGCGTCCTTCGCGTGCCATTTCTGGACCGTCTGGCGAAGGACGGCCTCGGCCGTGGCCTGGATGTTGTGGTCGATCGTCAGCGAGACGTCGCCGCCGTTTTGGGCCGGCGCCGAGACGATCGAGTCGAGCACGTGGCCGAGCGGGTCGCGCACGAGCGTCTCGTGGCCGGCCCGTCCCGCGAGCGGCTTGTCGAGCGCGAGCTCGAGGCCGGAAAGCCCGTGGTTGTCGACGCCCGCGTAGCCGAGGATCTGCGCCGCGATCGAGTGCTGCGGGTAGAAGCGACGTTCCTCGGGATAGAAACCGAGCCCGGTGATGTGCCTCGCCTGGAGCGTCGCGGCGCGCGCCGGGTCGGCCTTGCGCTCGATGTAGACGAAGCCGTGCGCCCGGTCGGCGAGATGCTCGTAGACCTGCTTGGGGTCGAGGCGCAGGATCCGTGCGACGATCGGCGCAACCTTCGTCGGATCCTGGATCTGGAGCGGATCGGCATACACCGTGATCGCCTGCTCGCCGATCGCGAGCTGGACGCCGGTGCTGTCGTAGATCGTGCCCCGGTTCGCTGCCAGCGTCACCGTCTGCCGGTGCTGGCTCGCTGCCATCCGGCCGAGCGTCCCCGCGCGGACGCCCTGCAGCCACACCGCGCGAAGGAGCGTCGCGCCGAAGACGAGTGCGAAGACGGCGAGGAGGAGGCGGATCCGGCGGTTGGCGAGCCGGCCTGTCACCGGCCCCGCCGCGCCGTCAGGTCGACGTAGCCGGTCGTCGCGGGATCGGCCGGGACGAAGCCGCGCACCTTCGCGAGCGCCTGGATCCGCGGCGAGGAGACCGCCTCGGAGACCTTCGCGCCGAGCGCGGCGTTCTGCGCCTGCAGCTGTTGGCTTTGGTTGTTCAGGTGGTCGAGCCGGATGTTCAGCCGCAGGACCGCGACGTTGAGCGCGACGATCCCGGCCAGGAGGACGCTACCGACCATGATCCAGGCGAGCCCGCCGGCGACGCCGCTCCGCTTCTTGGCCTTGCGGCGCGTCGCGCGCGGCTTCGCAACTGGCTTCGGCCTCGGCCTCGCGCGCGGCGGTCGCGCGCGAACGGGCGCTTCGGCGGCGGCGTGCCAGGAGGCCATCAGACTTTTACTGCGGCCCTCAGACGCGCAGAGGCGGCTCGGGGGTTGCTCGCAAGCTCGCGCTGGCTCGGCCGGATCGCACGCCGCGGCGTTGCGCGCAGCACGGGCTCCCGGCCGCAGACGCAGACCGGGAAGTCCGGCGGGCACGTGCAGCCGCGCTCCTGATCCCGTAGGAACTGCTTGACGATGCGGTCCTCGAGGGAGTGGAAGCTGATCACGGCGAGCCGTCCACCGGGCTTCAGGAGCTCGACCGCCCCGGGGAGTGCATCCTCCAGCGCGGTCAACTCGTCGTTGACGGCGATCCGGAGCGCCTGGAAGACCCGCTTCGCCGGGTGGCCGTCGCCGAAGCGCGCAGGTGCCGGGATCGCGGCCTTGATCGTGTCGACGAGCTCGCCGGTGCGCTCGAACGGCTGATCGCGCCTGCGCCGCGCGATCGCGCGGGCGATCTGCTTCGCGAAGCGCTCCTCGCCGTAGGAGCGGAAGATGTGCGTGAGCTCCCGCTCCGAGGCCTCGTTGACGAGGTCCCGGGCGGAAAAGTCGGAGGAAGGATCCATGCGCATGTCGAGCGGGGCGTCGGTGGCGTAGGAGAAGCCGCGCTCGGGGCGGTCGATCTGCATCGAGGAAACGCCGAGGTCGAACAGGATCGCGTCGGCACGCGCACCGTTGTCCGCGAGCTGCTCGAGCACGACGGCGAAGTCGCCGCGCAGGAACCGGCCCTTGACGCCGGTCTGCTTGCGGAAGCGGTCGAAGTACGTCCTGGCGGCCGGGTCGCGGTCGATCGCGATCAGCCGGCCCTCGCCGCGCAGGTCCGCAGCGAGCAGCGCGGCGTGCCCGCCGGCGCCGAAGGTCGCATCAACGACCGTTTCGCCGGGCCGGATCGCGAGCAGCTGCCGGACCTCGTCGGCGAGGACGGGGACGTGGTCAGTCGCGTTTGGTTGCAAGACGCTCGGCAACATCCTCCGCACTCCCTTCGATCTCGTCCAGGTGAGCGCGCCACGCGGCGCGGTCCCAGATCTCGAGGTGGTCGTGGATCCCCGCCACGACGACCTCCTTCCCCAGCCCGGCATAGGAGCCGAGCGACGACGGCACCATCACCCTGCCCTGCTTGTCGAGCTCCGCCTCGGCCGCGCCCGCGAAGAAGTAGCGCTGCATCACGCGACCTTCCTTGCTGAGCAGATCGAGCTCGCCGAGGCGAGACTGGACGGTCGCGGCCCATTCACTGCGCGGATACGCGTAGAGGCATCGCTCGATCCCCCGCGAAAGGACCAGTCCTTCAGAAAACGCCTGACGGAACTTGGCCGGAAGCGTAAGGCGGTTCTTGTCATCGATCGTGTGCTCGTACTCGCCTACCAGCATGGTCCACTTCGCACCACTTTAGACCACTTCTCCCCACTTGGCAACCCTTTTACGCCACATCTCACGGCTCGACACGTTCGTGCGTTTCAGCGGAAGATGGAGCCGGTGCGCATCCCGCCCTTCGAGACGTTCTACGAGGAGCACAAGGACCCTGTCTTCGCGCACCTGCGCCGGCTGCTCGGCGACGGGGCCGAGGACGCCTTTCAGGAGACCTTCCTCCGCGCGCTCCGTGCCTATCCAAAGCTGAAGGACGGCCGCCACCTGCGCGCCTGGGTCTTCACGATCGCCGGACGCATCGCCATCGACGAGGTCCGCAGGCAGCGGCCCCGCGGCGCGATGCCTGAGCTCGCCGTCGAGGACGGCCTCCCTCCCCACGCCGAGCTCGGCCCGCTGACCGACCAGCTCCCGCCAAAGGAGCGCGCAGCGGTGGTGCTGCGCTACGGCTTCGACCTTCCCTACCACGAGATCGCCGCCGCCCTCGGGTCTTCCGAGGATGCGGCACGCCAGGCGGCCTCCTCCGGAGTCCGCCGCCTGCGAGAAAGGAGCAAGCAACCGTGAACACCGTTCCCACCACCCTCGACGACCGCTTCCGGGCCGCGGCCGCCGCGGAAGGGCTCCTGGATGTCGCCTACGACGTGCTCGAGTCGCCGGTCGGCGACCTCTTCGTCGGCGTCTCCGACCGCGGCCTCTGCGTCATCTCCTACGACACCGACGCGGAGGATCAGGCCGAGCGGCTCGCCCGCGGCTTCGGGTCGCGCGTGCTCCGCTCGC
>JBKOUJ010000011.1:0-4334 GCA_046723355.1 Actinomycetota bacterium
GCGTCCATGCGCTTGCCCAGGTCGCGAGCGTCGATGCCGAAGGAGGGCCGCCGCCCGAACGCGCCGCCGAGGCGCTGAACGCCGAGCTGCCGGGCGACGTCGCGGTCACCGAGGTAGAGCCCGTCGAGGCCGGTTTCCACGCTCGCCACTCGGCGCGGGCCCGCAGCTACCGCTACCGCGTCTTCCGGCGCCGGATGCCGTCGCCCTTCGAGGCAAATCGGAGCTGGTGGTACCCGCGGCCGCTCGACGAGGAGCGCCTTGCCGAATCGGCCGACCTGCTGCCTGGCGAGCACGACTTCAGGGCCTTCACACCGACCGAAACGCAGCACCAGGTCTTCACGCGCGTGGTGGAGAGCGCCGTCTGGCACCGACGCGGAGATGCGCTCGAGTTCGAGATCACCGCTGTGAGCTTCCTGCGCCACATGGTGCGGACGCTCGTGGGGACGATGCTCGAGCGGCCGCCCCAGGAGCTGGCGGAGCTGCTGGAAGGCCGCGAGCGAGCCGCGGCCGGCTCGACCGCGCCGCCCGGGGGCCTGTACCTCGTGAGTGTCCGTTACTGACACGTCCGGGGTCTGACCCCAGACACGTTCCGAAAAGCCGGTTAGGCCCCGTCGCTAGCATCAACGCGATGGCGGCACCGGCGCTCAAGGACGTCCAGGCGCGGCTCGACGAGCTTCGCGCCGAGCTGAACCACCACCTCTATCGCTACCACGTCCTCGACGACCCCGAGATCTCTGACGCCGAGTACGACCGGCTCTACGACGAGCTAAAGGCGCTCGAGGACGAGCATCCGGACCTGATCACGCCGGACTCCCCGACCCAACGGGTCGGTGCACCGCCCTCGGACAGGTTCGAGAAGCTCCGGCACCTGACGCCGATGGGGTCGCTCGACAAGGTGACGACCGACGAGGCGGTCTCCAAGTGGGCGGACGACCTGCGAAAGAGACTCGGATCCGAAGAGCCGGTTGCGTATGTGATCGAGCCGAAGATCGACGGCTCCGCGATCAATCTCGTCTACGAGAACGGCGCCTTCGCGCGGGGAGCGACCCGTGGCGACGGCTACCAGGGCGAGGACGTGACGCCCAACCTACGTACGATCTCGGCGATTCCCCTGCAAATGCGCGACTCGGGGGAGGCTCCGGCGGTGCTCGAGGTCCGCGGAGAGGTCTACATGCCGCTGACCGGCTTCCGCGAGTTCAACGAGCGCCTCCTCTCCGAGGGCAAGGCGCCGGCGCCGAACCCGCGCAACGCCGCGGCCGGATCGCTGCGCCAGAAGGACTCGTCGATCACGGCGGCGCGGCCGCTCTCGATCTGGGTCTACGGCGTCGGCCAACGCGACGGCCTCCCGGCCGACAGCCACTACGAGACGCTCGAGTGGCTCCGCGACCACGGCTTCCGGACGAACCCGTACGCCGAGCGCCTCGAGTCGATCGAGGACGTGATGAAGGCCTGCGCCGAGTGGGAGCGGCGCCGAGCGGAGCTCGACTACGAGATCGACGGGATCGTCATCAAGGTCGACTCGCTCGACCAGCAACGGCGGCTCGGCTCGCTGCACGAGCGACCGCGGTGGGCGCGCGCGTTCAAGTGGGCGCCGATGACGGCGCAGACGAAGCTCAACAAGATCGCGATCCGCGTCGGACGCACCGGCGCCCTCAACCCCTGGGCGATGCTGGAGCCGGTCGAGGTGGGCGGCGTCACCGTCTCCCGGGCGACACTCCACAACGAGGAGGACATCAACCGCAAGCAGATCCGTGAGGGCGACATCGTGATCGTCCAGCGGGCCGGTGACGTGATCCCTCAGGTCGTCGGGCCGGCCGGCCCACACCAGTCCGGGACGAAGCAGTTCCGCATGCCAAAAAAGTGCCCGCTTTGCGGGGCAAACGTCATCAAGCCCGAGGGCGAGGCGATGCACCGCTGCCCGAACCGGAACTGCCCGTCGCGGGGAATCGAGACGCTCAACAACTGGGTGATGGCCGCCGCCGACATCGAGGGCGTCGGCGAGCAACTCGTCCGCCGCCTCTGGGACCTCGGCCTCGTCCGCTCCGTGCCGGACCTCTACAGGCTGACGAAGGAGCAGCTGCTCGAGCTCGACGGCTTCCAGGAGAGGAGCGCTTCCAACGTGATCGACTCGATAGCGCGCTCGAAGGAGATCCCATTCCATCGCGTTCTCTTCGGCCTGAACATCCCCGACGTGGGCTGGGTGACCGCGCAGACGCTCGCGCGGCACTTCGGCTCGATCGACGCGCTTGCCCAAGCCTCGCAGGAGGACATCCAGGAGGTCGAAGGGATGGGCCCGCTCCGCGCGGAGTCGATCGCCGACTGGTTCGCGGAGCAGGACAATTTGCGGCTCGTCGACGAGATTCGCGAAGTCGGGCTCAACCTCGAGAGCGGGGACGAGCTTGCGCCCGTCGAAGGGCCTCTGACGGGCAACACCTACGTGATCACCGGGACGCTCGAGTCGATGACCCGCGAAGAGGCCGCGGCAGAGCTCGAGCTGCGCGGGGCCAAGGTCGCCGGCTCGGTCTCGAAGAAGACGACCTCGGTCGTGGTCGGCGAGGAGCCCGGCGGCACGAAGTTCAACAAGGCGCGGCAGCTCGGGACGCCGCTGCTCGACGAAGCGGCGTTCGAGGAGCTGCTCGCGGCGAACCCGGCGCCGGCCGGTCGGGTGCCCGTCCCCTCGGCGCCGCCGACGCGGTTCGGCCGCTAGGAGCTAGGAGGCGCCGGCGAGCACGGTCGCGAACCGGTCCTGGGCGCGTCGCGCCCACCAGTACGAGACCGGGTTCCCGTTCTGGAGCACGGAGAAGACGTAGCGCTGGCGCACGAACCCCGAGAGCGCCGAGGCGATGGAGGTCGTTCCCGTCTTGCCGACCACCGCGCCTCTCGCAGGCGCCCCCCGCAGCCGGTCCTTGAGCGTGCCGCTGCGGCCGGCGACGGCGAGGGCCGCGACGAACGCCGGGCGGATCGCCGGGTCGCCCCAGGCGGCATCGAGGATCCCGACGATCGACCGCGCCGTCAGCCGGTCGAGCGGCGAGAGGCCCGAGCCGTCCGCGATCCGGACGCCGGCGAGCGGGATCCCGGCGTCTGCCAGCGCCGATCGCACTTGCGCCGCGCCTCCCGCGGTGCTGCCGACGGCGCCCGTCGAGGCCCCGATCTGTTTGAGCAGCAGTTCGGCCGTGAAGTTGTCGCTCTCGTGGTCCATGAAGCGGACGATCTGCGAAAGCTGTGGCGAGACCACGTCGCCGAGCGGCTCCGCGTCCGTCTTCGCGTTCCCGCGGACTGCACGGCCGGTGACGATCACGCCCTGTCGCCGGAGCGCGTCCTTGAACAACGCCGCGGCGGCTGCGGCCGGCGCGCCGGAATGATGGGTGTGGAACCAGGTTCGGTCGACAGTGAGTGCGGAGAGCGGGGCAGACTGGTGGATGTAGAAGGCCGGCTTCCACCCGGGCCCGGTGCGGCGCGAGTCGAAATAGGACTCGTCTCCGAGAATCGGCCCGGCGACCCTGCGGATTCCGGCCGTCCGCACCTGGCGCGCAAGGCTCCTCAGGTCGGCGCTGCTGAGCGTCGGGTCGCCGTGTCCCTGCAGGACGAGAGCCCCGCGCCAGGTCGCCCCGACCAGCTCCCCTTGGCCGAGGACGTCGGTCTCGATCCGGTAGTCCGGCCCGAGGATCTCGAGCGCGGCATAGGTGATCGCCAACTTCTCGTTCGACGCAGGGGCGAGCGAGAGGCCGGGATTCCGCTCGAAGACGGCGGTTCCCGTGGTCAGGTCGAAGGCGATGGCGCCGGTCTGGGCGGCTGCGACGTGCGGCACGGCCAAGGCGCGGGCAAGGCGTGCGGTGAGGGGTTTCGCGCCCGTCGAGCCACTCGCGGGAAACGCGGCGGCCGCGGCGCAGGCGAGGACGGCTATCCAGCCCCGGCGCATCGGTGCATTGTTCGAACTGACCCCGGATGGGTCAAGCGAGATGGGTCTCGGCAGGCCTGAAGATAGTCCGGGCGGCCCATGTAACACCTGTCCGGCGGGCGTGATAATCGGATTTGGCATGACTCCCGCGGCCATCGATTTCGGCACGCTCTGCGACGAGCTGGACGCGATCATCGCGGCCCCTCCGGCCCGTGACGAGGCGGCGCGCGCCCGTTTCGAGCGGACGCTGACCGACGGCTACGCCCGCGCCCATCTCCTCGAGGCCGATCAGCTGCGAATCGAGCGCCGCATCGCGGAGATTGCGGGCCAGATGCGGCATCGGGACCGCGACGTCAAGGCGGACGAACTCGCCGACCTCTCGCTACAGCTGAGCCGAACGTCGGTCGACCTGGTGCACCTCCGCAAGCTCCTGGCC
>JBKOUJ010000031.1:0-1210 GCA_046723355.1 Actinomycetota bacterium
ATCGTCCTGCCCGACACCGCGAAGGAGAAGCCGCAGCGCGGCAAGGTCCTCGCGGTCGGCCCCGGCAGCCGCAACGACAGCGGCGAGCTGGTCCCGATGGAGGTCGCCGAGGGCGACGAGATCATCTTTTCGAAGTACGGCGGCACCGAGGTCAAGCTCGGCTCCGACGACGTTCTGATCCTGCGCGAGTCCGATGTGCTCGCCAAGGTCGTCGGCACCCGTGAGCCCGCGGGCGCCGCTGCGTAACAACAAGGGAGGAAGCTGAATGGCTCACAAGGAGCTGAAGTTCAACGAGGAGGCGCGCCGCTCGCTCGAGCGTGGCGTCAACATCCTCGCCGACGCGGTCAAGGTCACGCTTGGCCCGAAGGGACGCTACGTCGTGCTGGACAAGAAGTTCGGCGCGCCGACCATCACGAACGACGGCGTCACGATCGCGCGCGAGATCGAGGTCGAGGACGTCTTCGAGAACCAGGGCGCCCAGCTCGTCCGCGAGGTCGCGACCTCGACGAACGACGTCGCGGGTGACGGCACCACGACGGCGACCGTGCTCGCTCAGGCGATCGTCCGCGAGGGCCTCAAGAACGTCGCCGCGGGCGCGAACCCGATGGCGCTCAAGCGCGGCATCGAGACGGCCGTGGACTCCGTCGTCGAGGACCTCAAGGGCCAGTCCAAGGAGGTCAACGGCAAGGAGGACATCGCCCGGGTCGCCACCATCTCGGCGCGCGAGCGCGAGATCGGCGACGTGATCGCGGACGCGATCGAGAAGGTCGGCAAGGACGGGGTCGTCAACGTCGAGGAAGGACAGACCTTCGGGCTCGAGCTCGAGTTCACCGAGGGCATGCAGTTCGACAAGGGCTACCTGTCGCCTTACATGATCACGGACGCCGAGCGCATGGAGGCCGTCCTCGAGGACCCCTACATCCTGGTTGCGAACCAGAAGATCGGGGCCGTCAAGGACCTGCTGCCGGTGCTCGAGCAGGTGATCCAGGCCGGCAAGCCGCTGCTGATCGTGGCCGAGGACGTCGAGGGCGAGTCGCTCGCGACGATCGTGGTCAACAAGCTCCGCGGCACCTTCACGGCCGTTGCGGTCAAGGCGCCGGGCTTCGGTGACCGCCGCAAGCGGATGCTCGAGGACATCGGCATCCTGACCGGCGCCGAGGTGATCACCGAGGAGATGGGCCTCAAGCTCGAGAACACGAAGCTCTCGCAG
>JBKOUJ010000109.1:0-7497 GCA_046723355.1 Actinomycetota bacterium
CGCCATGTCTCGTGGGCTCGGAGATGTGTATAAGAGACAGCACCGTCACCTACGTGGTCACGCGCAACATCAACTACACCAACGTCTGCTATTTCCGCTGCGGCTTCTGCGCGTTCTCGAAGGGCAAGCTCGCCGCCAACCTGCGCGGCGCGCCCTACCTCGTCCCGCTCGATGAGATCGTGCGCCGCTGTGAAGAGGCCTGGGAGCGCGGCGCCACCGAGGACTGCCTGCAGGGCGGGATCCATCCAGCCTTCACCGGCGACTTCTACGTCGACGTGTGCCGGGCGATCAAGGACGCCGTGCCAGGACTTCACGTCCACGCCTTCTCGGCGCTCGAGGTCTGGCAAGGCGCTGCCACCCTCGAGCTCCCGCTCCGCTTGTACCTCGAGCGGCTGCGCGACGCCGGCCTCGCGTCGCTCCCGGGAACGGCGGCGGAGGTCCTCGATGACGAGGTTCGCGCCGTCATCTGCCCCGACAAGGTGACGACCGGGCAGTGGCTCGAAGTGCACGACGCGGCCCACGAGGTCGGCCTGCGCTCGACGACGACGATCATGTTCGGCCACGTCGACGGCCCCCGAAACTGGGCTCGCCACCTTCTGCGGTTGCGCGAGCAACAGCGCCGCTCAGGCGGTTTCACAGAGTTGGTGCCTCTTCCGTTCATCCATATGGAGGCGCCGATCTACCTGAAGGGCCGGGCACGGCGAGGCCCCACCTTCCGCGAAGCGATCCTCGTGCACGCTGTTGGGCGCCTGGCTCTGCACCCCTGGATCACGAACGTCCAGGCTTCGTGGGTGAAGCTGGGGCGCGACGGCGCTCAGGCCGCACTTCGTTCGGGGGCGAACGACCTCGGCGGCACGCTCATGAACGAGTCGATCTCGCGCGCCGCCGGGGCGAGCCACGGCCAGGAGCTCCCGCCCGAGGCAATGGAGGCGACGATTCGCGCAATCGGTCGCACGCCGCTTCAGCGGACGACGCTCTACGCGGACGCGCCCCCCGACCGCCGCACAGCGTCCTTCGGGGCGGCGCCATTGGCCGAGCCGCTCAACCCAAGTGTCAACGACGCCGGCCTGAAGCCGCCGAATCGGCTCGTCCGACCAGGCCTCGCGGCAGCGGCCCGCTAGTCAGTCCACCAGTCCTGCTCGACGTTGGCGTCGCCGGGGCCGGTGTTCGGCGCGCCGATGGCGATGACCTCTGCACCATCGGGGCCGCCTTCGAACGACCGCATCGTTTCCTTGGGGACCCGGACCGCGTCCCACTGCTTCAGCTCCACGATCTCGTCGTCGAACTTCGCGCGCATGCTCCCCGAGACGACGACGTAGACCTCCTCCTGGACGTTGTGCGTATGGCCCCAGGGGATGCGGAAGCCCGGTGCGATCCGCTGGTAGCTGATCCCAGAGTGCTCGAGCTCGAGCGGGACACGCGCCATCCGCGCCTCGATGTGCGGCGCGTACCCGAAGTTCGGCGCCTGGTCTTCCACATCCGTTTTCAGGTTCTTGATCGTGTAGCCGCCCACTGATACCTCCTCCATTTCGCGTGACGCGACGCTAGCGCGTTGCTAAAGTCAAGGGCAATGGAGCAGCTGCTCGTGTAGCGTAGGGAGGCAACGCGGCGAAGGCCGCGGAACCTTCCCACGGCCTCTCGATTCGAGAGGCTTTTTCGTTTCTGGAGGAAGATGGATCGGTACCACCCACAGCAGATCGAGCCGAAGTGGCAGCAGGTGTGGGAGGACGCGCGCGCGTTCTACGTCCCGAATCCCGGCTCGCCCGACGGCGCCGAACGCGACAAGTTCTACATGCTCGAAATGCTCCCGTACCCCTCCGGGAACCTGCATATGGGGCACGTCCTCAACTACACGCTGGGGGACGTCGTCACGCATTTCCGGCGACGAAACGGCCTCACGGTCCTGAGGCCGATGGGCTTCGACTCGTTCGGCCTGCCGGCCGAGAACGCCGCGATCAGGGAGGGCGGGCATCCGCGCGAGATCACCGAGCGGAACATCGCCAACATCCGCCGCCAGATGCGCCGACTCGGCTGGGCGATCGACTGGGACCGCGAGGTCTCGGCGCACCAGCCCGAGTACTACCGCTGGACGCAGTGGTTGTTCCTGAAGTTCTACGAGGCGGGCCTCGCCTTCCGGAAGGAGGCCCCCGTCAACTGGTGCCCGCACGACCAGACGGTGCTCGCCAACGAACAGGTCGTCAACGGCCGCTGCGAGCGCTGCGGCACGGTCGTCGAGGCGCGCAACCTCGAACAGTGGTTCTTCCGGATCACCGCCTACGCAGACGCGCTGCTCGACGACCACCGGCTCCTGGACTGGCCTGACCGCACTATCACGATCCAGCGGAACTGGATCGGCCGCTCCGAGGGCGCCGAGATTCTGTTCCGGATCGAGGAGCTCGACCTCGACCTGCCCGTGTTCACGACCCGCGCCGACACGGTCTTCGGCGCCACGTTCATGGTGCTCGCGCCGGAGCATCCACTGGTCGAGCAGCTCGCTGACGGGACCGAGCAAGGGGAGGCCGTGGGCGAGTACGTCAAGCACACGGCCGCGCGCTCGACCGAGGAGCGGGAGACGAAGGAGAAGGACGGCGTCTTCACCGGTCGCTACGCGGTCAACCCTACGAACGGCGAACGGATCCCGATCTACGTCGCCGACTACGTCCTGATGGAGTACGGCACCGGCGCGATCATGGCCGTGCCGGCGCACGACGAGCGTGACTTCGAGTTCGCGCAGCGCTACGGGCTGCCGGTCGTCCGCGTCGTCGAGCCCGCGGACGGTGGGGAGGTGCCCGAGGAGGGCGCGTACGCGGCCCACACCGAGAACGAGCGGCTCGTGAATTCCGGGCAGTTCACCGGGCTGCCGGCGCGCGAGGGTGCGCGGGGGATCGTCGACTGGCTTGGCAAGCACGGCCGCGGCCGGGCCGCCGTCAGCTACCGGCTCCGCGACTGGGGCTTCTCGCGGCAGCGCTACTGGGGCTGTCCGATTCCGATCGTCTACTGCGACGAGGACGGGATCGTTCCCATTCCCGAGGACGAGTTGCCGGTGCTGCTGCCGGAGGTGGAGGACTACCGGCCCAAGGGGAAGCCGCCGCTCGCCTCGAATGAGGAGTGGCTGACCGTGCCGTGTCCGAAGTGCGGTCGCCCAGCGCGGCGCGAGGCCGACACGATGGATACGTTCGTCGATTCGTCGTGGTACTTCCTGCGCTACTGCGATCCGCACAACGCCGAGGCGGCGTTCGACCGGGAGATCGTCGACTACTGGATGCCTGTCGACCAGTACATCGGCGGGATCGACCATGCGACCGGGCACCTGCTCTACTCGCGCTTCTTCGTCAAGGTCATGAACGACCTCGGCCTGGTCGGGTTCCGCGAGCCGTTCGCGCGACTCTTCCACCAGGGCTGGGTGCGGCTCGGCGGCTCGAAGATGTCGAAGTCGCGCGGGAACGTGACGGCGCCGGATCAGCTGGCCGAGAAGTACGGCGCGGACGCCGTGCGGCTCTACATCCTCTTCATGGGCCCCGCCGACCAGGACATGGAGTGGACCGAGGAGGGCGTCGAGGGGATCGCCCGCTTCCTGCGGAGGCTGTGGCGGGTCGTCAACGAGGTCGCCGAGCAGGCGCCCCGCGACGGTTCGCCCGAGGGGCCGCTGGCCCGCAAGGCGCACGAGACGATCGCGAAGGTGAGCGACGACATCGGCCGCCGCTTCGTCTTCAACACGCCGATCGCGGCGGTGATGGAGCTGGTCAACGCGCTGGCTCCGGCGACCGACGATCCCGCTGCGCGGGTCGCGGCCGAAACGGTCGTCTCGCTGATTCAGCCGTACGCACCGCACATCGCGGAGGAGCTGTGGCAGCGGCTCGGCCACGAGCGGCTCTGGGAGCAGCCGTGGCCGGTTGCCGACGACGCGCTGCTCGAACGAGACACCTTCGAGCTCGTGATCCAGGTGAACGGGCGCGTCCGCGACCGGCTCGAGGTCGCGACCGACCTGCCCGAGGCGGAGCTGATCGAGAGGGCAAAAGCGTCGTCGCGGGTCCAGGCCCACCTGAACGGGAAGGAGATTCGCCAGGCGATCGTCGTGCCGCGCCGGCTAGTCAACTTCGTCGTCTAAGGAGGTGGGCGAGAACCTAGCGTCTGGGCCGCCGGGACGCGCTGCTCGCCCCGGCCCGCCCTGTTCGATGCACGCGCGCCAACTCTCAGCTATTGACGCTCCCCGCGTCCTGGCCCTCGAACGACCCATCGCGACCGGGCGGCGAGCACTGCTCCGCCCGTCCCCATGCGCACTGCGGATGTGTTGGCGCGAGCGCATTCGCGCGACTTGGCCCGCCCGCCGAGACGGTCGGGGACGAGTTGGCGCACTTTCAGCGCACTTTCGTAACACCTGCGTCGCAAATAGGGGGTAGCGTCTCCCGCGAGGGAGGCGGGTCGAAGCCCCACCCTAGGGTGGGGGTGTAGCCCGAGGTTTGGCTGAACGGAACATGGCGTAACCGGCGTCCTCGCCGGGACGCGAACCAGGGTCTCGCACGTACGACAATGTGCTCATGCGGATGCGCAGCGACGCGAAGCTCGTCCAACTCGCGCGGTGCGGCTCCCGGGACGCGGCCGCCGAGCTCTTTTCCCGCCATTGGCGCTCGGCCTGGCGGGCCGCGTACGTCCTCAGCGGCCGCCGAGAGCTCGCCGACGACGTCGCCCAAGATGCCTTCGAGCGCGCGTTCGCGGCGCTCACGCGCTTCGACGAACGGCGGCCGTTCGGCCCTTGGCTGCACCGGATCGTCGTCAACCGCTGCCTCGACCTCCTTCGGACCGAACGTCGGATGGTTGCGGGCGACGTCGAGCTGGCGCGAATCGAGTGGCACGACGTTGCCTCGGGTGACCGAGAGTTGCTCGAGGCGATCGCGGAGCTCTCGCTGCAGCGCCGAGTCGTGATCGTGCTCCGATACGGGCTCGGCTACACGCCGACGGCGATCGCCGAGCTGCTCGACGTCCCTGTTGGAACCGTGAACTCCCGACTTGCCCGCGCGCTCGACGACCTGCGCGGTCGCTACGAGGTGAACGATGTCGGCCGAGCTTGAGCAGCGGCTGGAGGCCGCGTTCCAGGGCCTTCCGAAGCCGACGCGCGAGGCCTCGGCGCGGGCGCGCGCGGGAGCGCTTGCCGTGCTCGCGCCCGAGCGCACGCGCTCGCGCGTGGAGCTGGCGATCGCCGTCGCGGCGGTTGCCTTCGCTCTCGGTGCCGGAGCCGCGGCGCTGGCCGCGACCGGGAACCTCCACGTCAAACTGGGCTCGCCGGCCGAGCGCGAGCGGCCGATTCCGGCGCGCCTTTCCGTCCCAAGGGGCACGCACGGAATCGCGGTCGTCGCAGGCGGCAGGCTGTGGCTCGCGACGACGAATGGCCTGCGGATCGAGGGGCTACCCGTCTCCGCCGCGGAATTGTCGCCGCGCGCGCTTTACGCCGTCGTCGGGATCGGATCTTCGCTCGTCGCGCTTGCTCCGGGCGGCCGCCGAGCCTGGGTTCACCCGACCAGTGGGCGGGTCCTGGGCGCCGCTTGGTCGCCGGACGGTCTCAAGATCGCCTACCTGGTCGCGCATCCCGGCGGCGACGAGCTCCGCATGATCGAAGGCGACGGCTCCCCCGATCGCTTGCTGGCGCGCGGCGCTCGGCCGGTCAGGCCTTCCTGGCGGACGGATTCGCTTGCTGTGGCGTACGTCGACGGCCGAGGGCGAGCCGCGTCCTTCGACCTTCGCACGGGCTCCACTCGCACCTTCGACACCCGGCGATGCGGCGGCAGCGCGCGCGAAGTGGTCTATGCCCGGACGGCGCCGGCGCTCGCCGTCTACTCCGCGCGCAGCGTGGCCGTCGTCGAACGGTGGAGTCGGCCGCCGCGATGCATACCGGTCGACCCGTCCGCGAGTCGGATCGTAGGTGGCTGGCTCGCGCGCGCGCAGCTCGTCACCGGTGGGCTCTTCGGGCGACTGCGAGTGAGCGGCTTCGCGGTCGGCCCGGGCGGTTCGTCGGTCGCGGTTGCGGTGCCGCGGCGCTCCGGCGGGCTCGCGATCGGGATCGTTCGGGAGCCGCGGACCGGCGGGACGCCGCAGCCGAGTTGGCTCGCACGGCTGAGAGCGCGCCCCACGGGCGTCTCGATCAGTTGGCGCTGAATCGGCACGAAGACGTGAAACACGTGTGACAGTTGCACCGGCACGCTGGCCGCGTGCCCGAGTTGCCGTTCGATCTCTCGCGCCGACGCCTGCTGATCGCCGCGGGGTGTCTCGCGCTGCTGCTCTTCCTCGGCAGCAAGCTATTGGCGCGACCCCAGCCGAGTGCAGGCCTGGCGCCTCCCGTTGTGCCGCCGACCGAGACCGCGGCGGCTCCGACCGTTGTGGTCGTCGACGTGGTCGGCGCTGTTCGCCGTCCCGGCCTGTACCGGCTCGAGCAGGGAGCGCGGATTGCCGATGCCGTGTCCCGCGCCGGGGGTGCCACGGCGATGGCCGACCTGGCACTCATCAACCTCGCCGCGCCGCTCGCCGACGGTGAGCAGGTCGTCGTCCCGAAGCGTGGGGCCGCCGCTCCCTCGGCCGTCGGCGGGTCGCCCGGCGTCCCCGCGAGCGGCCCCGTTCACCTCAGCACCGCGACGCTCGAACAACTCGATTCGCTACCCGGGATCGGGCCGGTCACGGCCCAGAAGATCCTCGACTATCGCCAGAAGCACGGCGCATTCACGTCCGTGGACGAACTCGATGCCGTTCCCGGAATCGGCCCGGCACGGCTCGACCAGCTCAAAGACCTGGTGGCGCCTTGATCCCGGTAGCGCTCCGTTCGCCACCGCATTCGTTGCTCGCAATGCTCTGCGTCGGGATCGCCTTCGCGAATCTGATGAGGCTTCCGGCGCTCGCCGCGCTCGCCCTTGCGGTGGCCGTCGCGCTCGCGGCGACGCCCGGTCGGGTCCTCACCGCTGCCGCCTGCATCCTCGCGATCCTCGGCTGGTGGTGGGGCAGCGCGAGGCTCGATCGGCTCGACCACAGCGTCTTGCGGCCGCAGGTCGGTCGCGCCGAGCCGGCCCTCGTTGTCGTCACGGCCGCGCCGCGTCGAGGGCGTTTTGACGTCAAGATGCCCGTTCGCGTCCGACGCTTCGGTTCGCTCCTCCTCGATGAGCCGGCGCAGCTCGAGCTTCCGCTCGGGCGGGCGCCGCCGCGCGGCGCCATCCTCGAGGTGCGCGCGGAAGCGAAGCTCCCTCGCGGCCCGAGCCACGGCTTCGACGAACGAACCTGGCTGCGACGGCGCGGGATTCACGTTGTCCTCGCCGGCGACAGCTGGCGCGTGCTCGGACATCGTCGCGGGCTCGGCGGCTTCGGCGACCGCGTAAGCCGCTGGCTCGCGCGCGCCGTCGGAGAAGGCTTGCGCGGCGAGCGCCGCGGAGTTCTGCTCGGCGTCGTGCTCGGCGACGAGGAGGGCCTCAGCGAACGCCTGCGCACCGACTTCCGAGCCTCGGGGCTTTATCACCTACT
>JBKOUJ010000166.1:0-3410 GCA_046723355.1 Actinomycetota bacterium
GCGATCGCCTGCGGCGTGTTGAGCGTGGCCTGCCACTTGCTGCCCTTGTGGATGGCGATCTGGCCGCCGTAGTCGTAGACGTAGGACATGGCGACGTACCAGTTCTGTCCCGGCTCGTACAGCGCCGAGAAGTTCGGGTTGCCGCCGTACTTCTTCATCAGCTTCTTGCCGATGGTCAGGAACTTCGAATACGTCTTCGGAGGCGATTTGAAGCCCACCCTCCGGTAGAGGTCCTTGCGGTAGATGACGGCCCGGGCGCCCGCGTAGTACGGGACGCAGAACATCTTGCCGCCGTATGTGCACGACTGCTTGAGCCCTCCGAGCCAGGTACTCGAGTTCGGGTAGTTCTTCGGCTTGATCGCCTGGAACGCCCCGGCGGCCATGTACTTCGCCGTCTGCGAGTTCCCGAGCTCGATCGCGTCGGGCGTGTCGCTCGCCGCGATCGACGCATCGAACTTCGCCAGCACGCTGTCCCAGCTCTGGTATTGAACGTTGACGTCGACACCGGGATGCTGTGCCTTGAACTGGCTGTTCGCGGTGGCGACCGCGGCAGGCCAACCATTCTGTGCGTCGCTCATCAACCAGACCGTGATACTCGAGGCCGATGCCTTGGTCGTACCACCCGACGCAGTGGATGCCGGAATCGCGAGCGCGACCGCGAGCGCCACGGCGGTAATGATGCGTGTCCTCATTTGACGATCCCCCAAAGGTTGGTGGACCGCTCACGCACGCTCCTCCGCTGTGGCTGCGCAAAAGCCGCGTGGGGCGGCCGAGATACTGGTACATACCACTTCGCCACGATTGCGGACTCTTTCACACCAATCACGAGGATGTCAAGACCACTTTGCGTTGAGCTCAGAGACCGTTGCGACTGACGAGCCGTGGCGCGCGGGCGTCGTGGGCCTCCGGCTGCGTGCTCAGGTCCGTGACGATCCGGTAGCGGTCGCCACGGTAGATCGAGTGCACGAACTCGACAACGTTTCCATCGCCGTCCCGTGTAAAGCGCTCGAAGAGGAACGCCGGCGAGTGCAAGGGCACGCCGAGCGCTTCGGATTCCTCGGCGTTGGTGACCGTCGGTTCGATCGTCTGCACGCCGCCTGCGATCACCGTCCCGTAGCGCTCGCGGAGGAGCTCGTAGAACGAGTGCTTCTCGAGCTCGTCGCCGCTCAGGCCGGGAACAAGCGCCTCGCGGACGTGAAGGGTCTCGATCGCCATCGTCTCTCGGTCGGCGAGCCGCAGGCGCCTGACCACGACCACGGGCTCCGAAGGCGACACGTGCAGGAAGCGGCCGAGCTGCGCGCCGGCAGGAACGACGTCGAGGCTGAGCGTCTTGCTCGCCGGCTTCATCCCGCGGCGGCGCATGTCCTCGGTGAACGAGGTCATGGTCAGCTCCTGCGCAATCTTTGGCTCGCTGACGAACGTTCCCGAGCCGCGGCGCCGCACGAGATAGCCGTCGCGGGCGAGGTCGTCCAGCGCCGCGCGAACGGTCAGCCGGGAGACGCCGAGATCGGCGCTGAGCTGGCGTTCGGACGGGATCGCGGCGCCCATCTCGAGCCCCTCGATCAGGGCGAGAACTTGCTCGCGCGTCTCGCGCTGCTTTGTCACGTGCCGACCGGAGAGAGCGTGTCGGGAATGGCTTCGGTCGCCTGGTCATGCTTGCCTGCCAACAGGCTCGCGCCGCTCTCGGGATCGAAGAAATGGAACTGGGCAGCGTCGACGCCAACCTGCAGCGGTCGGCCGACCTGCGCCTCCGTCCGCGGGTCGAGACGGGCGCTGAAGAGCGCTTGGTCCGCGGGGAGAAGGCTCTCCTCTTCCGCTTCTTCCCCAGCCGCTGCTGAGGCCACCCGCGCCGCTTCGACCGGGAAGAAGACGAGTAAATCGGAGCCGAGCTCCTCGACGACGGCCGGCGTGACCTCGATCGTGTGCCCCCGGGCCGAAGCCGCGTTGAAGCTCTCCGGCCGGATCCCGAGGATCACGCGGCTGCCGGTGCGGCCGGGCGGAAGGCGCCCGGGAGCAAGCGGGATATGGAACTGGCCGAAGCCGACCTCGTCTCCCTGAAGGGCGGCCTCGACGAGATTCATTGCCGGCGTGCCGATGAAGCCCGCGACGAAGAGGTCGGCAGGCTCGCGATAGAGGCGCTGGGGGGAGTCCACCTGGAGCACGCGTCCGTCGCGCAGGACGGCGACCCGCTGGCCAAGCGTCATCGCCTCGGTCTGGTCGTGGGTGACGTAGATCGTGGTCGTCCCCAAGCGGGCGTGCAGCTGCGCCAGGGATGCGCGCATGCCTACCCGGAGCTTTGCGTCGAGGTTCGAGAGCGGCTCGTCCATGAGAAACGCCTCCGGCTCGCGCACGATCGCGCGGCCCATCGCGACGCGTTGCCGCTGGCCGCCCGAGAGATGTGCGGGGCGACGGTCGAGCAGCTCTTCGAGGCCGAGCATCGCCGCCACCTCGCCCACGCGGCGCTCGATCTCCTTTTTGTCGGTCTTCCGCACCTTCAGGCCGTAGGCGATGTTCTGGCGAACGCTCATGTGCGGGTAGAGCGCGTAGCTTTGGAAAACCATCGCCACGTCCCGGTCCCGAGGGGCGAGGTCGGTGACGTCACGCTCGCCGATCGAGATGCAGCCGTGGCTGACTTCCTCGAGCCCGGCGATCATGCGGAGCAGCGTCGACTTACCGCACCCGGACGGGCCGACCAGGACGATGAACTCGCCGTCCGCGATCCGGAGTGAGACGTCGTCGACCGCGACCACTCCTCCCTGGAAGATCTTCGTCACGTGCTCGAGCAGGATCCCGGCCATGGCGCGCAGCATACGAGACCAGACCGGCGAAAGACAAGACCAAAATGTGTCGAGAGAGTGAAATGGTATTGACCACCGCTGGTCCACCCGCTTAGACTGCGCGCATGGCATCGGGCGAGCAGACCGACGAACTCAGACTCGAAAAGCTCGTCACGGAAGGCCGACTGACTCAGGATGCCGATTACGACGAGCTGTCGACGCGGGAGCTGCTCGGACTCGTCAACCGCGAAGACGCCCTCGTGCCCGCGGCGGTGGCCGCAGCCGGGGACGAGCTTGCGGAGGCGATCGACGCGATCGTCGAAAAGCTCCGCGGCGGACGGCTTGTTTACGTGGGGGCCGGGACCTCGGGCCGGCTCGCCGCTCTCGATGCCGAGGAATGCGAATCGACCTTCTCCACCGAGCCCGGGCAGGTGACGGCGATCGTCGCCGGCGCGTCGCTCGGCTCGGCGGCCGAGCGTGACGCCGCCGAGGACGCCGGCGAGGCCGGCCCGGATGCGGTGCGCGCGCACGGCATCGCGCGCGACGACCCAGTGGTCGGCGACAGCGCCAGCGGCCGGACGCCCTTCCTCGACGGCGCGGTCGAGGCGGCCGCAGCCGCAGGCGCCCTGACCG